>JAUNRC010000102.1 GCA_030535875.1 Akkermansia sp.
TGACTCCGGTTCCGATGACCTCGATGTAGGTGACGATGCCGGCGATGACTCCGGCGACGATATCGAAATCGGCGACCTCGGTCTGTAATAGACGGCTGAATGTAATACCTTATGTGAGCCGCAACCACCTGCAAGGGTGCTTGCGGCTCTCTTATATCCGAGAGCGCACCTACATATATGCCCAGAATATTGTTTACCTGCTCCTATAACGGCACTCCCTGGCGTGGCTGGCAGAGCCAGGCCGGCGGCAATACGGTGCAGGATGTGCTCGAAGCTGCCTTCTGCGCCATCCTGCGTGCTCCCCTGCGTATATCTGCCTCGGGCCGTACGGATGCCGGCGTACACGCCGTAGCTCAGTGTTTTCATGCCGATATTCCCGAGGGCTGCCGCATGAGCCCCGAGAATTGGCGCGCCGCGCTCAATGCTCATCTGCCGGGCAGTATTCGTATAATGAAGGCTGAGTGGGTGGACGCTGATTTTCATGCCCGCTTCAGTGCCCGGGGAAAGGTGTATGAATACCTCATCTGCACAGCGCCGGTGCTTAGCCCTTTTCTGGAGGGGCGCGCCTGGCACCGCCCGATGGGGGTGAATGCCGAACTGCTGGCGCAGGCGCTGGCTCTTTATGAGGGCGAGCACGACTTCCGCCGATTTGCTGCCCGGCGGGGGAATGAACCCGATAATCCCCCGGCAGACTTCTACCTGCGCACTATCTACAGTACCGCTGTGACAGAGGAGCAGGGCGGGGAACTGCTGCGCCTGCGGTTCCATGGCAATGGGTTCATGTACCGCATGGTCCGCCTGCTGGTGGGGACTGCCCATCAAGTCGCCAACGGTAAAATGAGCGCCGATGAGCTGCGCGCCATGCTTACCGACCCCATGGGTGCCAAAACACGCCATTGTGCCCCGGCTGACGGTCTGTACCTCACAACCGTCATTTATTGAGTCATTGCCGTGCTTTGTGCTTGCTCTGCCGTGCGTGGCAGTGTATGCTGCTGAACGTATGCATACCAAGTTTCTGACAGTCGGCCTCTGCTGCGCTTTCCTTGCTTCTTGCGCAGGCACCAAGCAATTCACGATTCGTACTACTCCCTGCGATGGCGCTACCGTTCACATCAACGGTAAGCGTATCGAGGGTACTACCCCGGTCACTACCGAGATTAATCAGGATAAAGACCTCGGTATTGTGGTGGAAAAGCAGGGGTACCAGGTGGGCTCGGCTACTGTTCAGACTCAGACCAGCTGGTGGCGCGCTCTCCTGTGGACGGAAAATGACCCCCTCGCTCGTTATATCGAGGAGGATGAAATTACCATTCCCATGGAGAAAATTAAGACGGTCAACACCTATACCCCCACCATCATGCCGGCCTTCAACCCGCCGCCCGCTGCCATTAAGGCCGCTCCCAAGCTGCACACCATGCCGGCAGGGTTGTAAAGTTGAAAGTTGAATTTTGAAAGTTCCCGTCTTCGGCTAGCCTACGCCGAGGCCTTCGGGAAAGTTTAGGGCTTGGCGGCTACGCCGCGAGTGCTATGCCCGGCTACGGTTACTGCCCCCGCGCTTAAGGCGCGGGGGGAGGATTTTGCGGGGATTGGCGCGATTTTTGTGCGGAAGGGAGCGATAAACAGGGAGGAAAATCCCAAAATTCTCCAAAGAAATAATTTTTTGTGAAATTTTACTTGCAAATTGTGAGAAAGGGGGTATAGTTGGCGCACGAAATTGCGCCGCAGTGTATGCAGCGCACCACATAACGAACAAACACACACAAGCAATATGGCTCGTCTTTTCGGTATCGAAATACCCAATGAGAAGCGCGTTGAGGCCTCCCTTTGCTACATCTACGGCATCGGGCCCTCCACCGCCAAGAAGGTGCTTGAGCAGGCCGGTATCTCCCCCGACCTTCGCACAGGTACGCTTTCTGACGCTCAGCTGACCAAGATCGTACAGGCTATCACCAGCAACAACATCCTCATCGAGGGTGACCTGCGCCGTGAGAAGCAGATGGCACTGAAGCGCCTGACCAGCATTAACTGCCTGCGCGGCATTCGTCACCGCAAGGGTCTGCCCGTTCGCGGTCAGCGCACTCGCACCAATGCCCGTACCCGCAAGGGCCGCAAGAAGACTGTCGGCGCCAACAAGAAATAACCCCTCAAATACAAGATACTGAAAATGGCTGAAGAAACCATCCAGGAAGTAGTAGAGACTGCCGCCCCCGTTGCAGAGGCTCCCGCCCCTGCCGCTGAGCAGAAGAAGCCCGAGGGTCGTCGCGATATCTTCGCCGAGCTCGGTCTCGTGGACGATGACGACAAGGTCAAAATCCTGAAGGCCAAGGGCAGCAAGAATGTGACCACGGGTATCGTGCACATCTCCTCCACCTTCAACAACACTGTCGTGAGCGTAACCGACCTCAAGGGTAACGTGATTGGCTGGTCCTCCGCCGGCAAGCTCAACTTCAAGGGCAGCCGCAAGAGCACCGCTTATGCCGGTCAGGTTGTATGCCAGGACGCCTGCCGTCAGGCCATGGGCCACGGCCTCAAGGAGGTCGAGGTTCGTGTGAAGGGCCCGGGTTCCGGTCGTGAGTCCGCTGTTCGTGCCGTGCAGACCATGGGTCTGGAGATCTCCTCCATCGCTGATGTGACTCCCATCCCCCACAACGGTTGCCGTCCTCCCAAGGCTCGTCGCGCCTAATAGATTACTAACCCAGAAGAAAGATTACACAAGATTATGGCTCGTTACACAGGTCCTACCGCCAAGATCAGCCGTCGTTTCGGTGTTGAGCTCTTCGGTGCCAGCAAGGCTTTTGCCCGCCGTCCCTTCCCTCCGGGTCAGCACGGTGCACGCGCCGGCCGCAAGAAGAAGTCCGACTACGGTATCATGCTCGCTGAAAAGCAGAAGCTCCGCTTCATGTACGGCGTGCT
>JAUNRC010000054.1 GCA_030535875.1 Akkermansia sp.
TGCCCCGTGACGGGGTGCCGCAGAGTATACACGAAACCCTGCCTCACGTCAAGCCAATTTTTGAAAAATTTTTCATTTTTTTGTGAGAAAAATTACAAAACATTGAAAAACAAGCTCTTTACAATAACAAAAAAATATCACCCCGAAATCTCATCGACACCATTACCGATAATCACCTCCTCACCCGCAAAAATTACGATAAAAAATTGACTTTTTCAGACAAAAAGCTTGAAAAGCAGCGTAATTATGCTACCTTTCTTGCTCTCTACCATATTATTACAAGATAACATGAAACCACATAACTACTTCGGAATAGCACCGGTAATGGCTGCAACAGCGCTATTGAGCAGTTGCTATTTCAACACTGCGGGACATATTTTCGATGCTGCCTCGCACAATGCAGCCGTGCGCGCATCCGACATCAGCACCGGACAAACCATTTACACAAAGGACGGAAAATACTACACAACCGTCCCCCGCTATCGTTACGATACAAGCGTAAAAACCCTTCTTTTCCCCGGCCAGATGCCGCGCAACATGAAGGTACTCTCAAAGGAAGGTGAACAGGTCGTGCAATTGGACGATGCCTTCGCTCAATATCTTCTCAACGGCGGCACCTATACCAGCCCTACCCTGACCCCGGTCGATGAGGATATCCTCGACTCCTGCTCTCGGAGCGGAACAGTGAACTATACTGCCGCAAGTGCCAACCTGCAAGAATATGAGTACACCAGTGGTGCCGCTCCGTGGCTGTACACCGCAGGCATCTTCGACTGGCTCTGCGTGGACTTCCCTGCCGCCACCATACAGAACACCCTTGCCGTCGGCACTTTCTTCCCCTGGCCCATCATGTACATGTGCGGTACTTACGATGAATCTTTGGACATGATGGAGGCCTGCCGCGATGGTGAATACGATGAGGTGAAGGAATACATGGAAGATGGAGTGGACCCGAACGACTTCGGCGAGACCCGCCTGACCGGTTCCATTCGCACGGAAATCCCCGAAGATTGCCGAGGTTCTTTCGGCGCACTCTATGTTGCGGGTAAATACGGCAATCATCACATCAACAAACTGCTGATTGAGAATGGTGCCAAGCTGAAAAGCTCTGTTGCGCTCTGCTTTGCGGCAGCTCACGGCAACGGCCCCATGTGCGACTACCTCATCAGCAAAGCTTCTCCCATCAACTGTTGGGTAAGGTACCGATTCCCCGAGTACATGCTCTCCGGCGGCTACCCTCTGCACTATGCAGCCCTCTACAATCGTACCGATTGCGCCCGCAAGCTCGTCGAGGCCGGAGCTAATGTCAATTGCTCCTACGACGGCTACACACCGCTGGATGCCGCTCTCTCAGCCGGAGCCGTGGAATGTGCCCAATATCTCGCCTCCGTCGGAGCGACTGCTACGGGCAAGTTCATCCCCCGGCGTCCTCCGATTAAAGGTTGCAGCAACTGTGGCGGAGATGGCGAAATCACTTACTCCACTTCCTATACCGTTGAAACGACTTACGGTGACGGACATAAGGAATACAGCACATATTCCACACCTCACTGGGAGACTTGCTCCAAATGCAATGGGCACGGCCAGTTAGAGTGGGATGGTACCGAGTGGAAGGGCTACACGCCCTCTGTATGGGACTAATCACCCTTGTAAGCAACAACATTTCACCCGCAGCCGGCGTAACGGCTGCGGGCTTTTTTGTAATCTCTTACAAAATTACGGACATTAGCTGCGCCTGCGGCGCAAGGCCAAGCCAGCAAGAGCCAAAAGGCTCAAAGTAGCCGTGGTCGGCTCGGGCACCATAGTTGACAGGGTGACATCGCCGTTCATCTTGTAGCCCAGTTGGTAACTATAGCTTGTATCCAATCCGGTAAAAATATCATCGGCCGCCAGATACGACCCGGCACTGATGCTGCGGCCATCGAGCAAGAGAGCATCCACCCCGGTGAAGAGCGTAACAACATTCCCGCCATAGAGAGAGCGGAGCAAGTCCTCAGAGAGAGTCAGAGACATTCCCGAGCTGAGTTCCACCGTACTGCCCATAGCAAGACTCCCCTCCAAAACCAGCGAAGAAGTACTTTCAAAAACGAGATTGGCATTGAGCTTAGCCCCCTTCTCTACTACCAAGTCCTGAATAGTCAGGGTCGACTCATTTATCGTCTCGGTAATGGTTACATCAGAGGATTTCCACGCGCTGAGAGTTGTTCCTGCACCCAGCTTAAGGCGCAGGAGCGTACCCTCGTCACCCATCACCAGACCGACATCGGACTGAGCACTCAACTCCATTACCTTAATATCTTTCACCTCGGCAAGCAGCGCCTTCTGTACCCCCATCAGAGTCAGTTTATCGGCCTGTATGCTACCGCTTATATCGGCCTCGTTCCCCACGATGGTCACACTTGCCACGGCATCGGCAGTGCGAGTGGCCGTGCCTTTGGTGATATTTCCCGTGACAACACCACCGGAAATGGTAACATTCGTACTACCAATGGTACCGGCATCGCCACCGGCATTGATGTCGCCTTTTATAATACCGCCCGTCACCACGATATTAGCCTGCCCCACAGTACCGTCGGTCTTGGAGCCGCCCAGCACATTACCCTGCACGGTACCACTGCTGATGACAAGTTTTACCGTATCGATGGTACCGGAACCATGAACAGCGCCGCCGACGATATCTCCACTCACCTTTCCGCCTTCCACATAAACGTCGAACTTCTCGGCATCGCCACCACCATACGAACCGGCAATCGCGGCTGTTTTGTTGCTATAAGAACCATTACCGATATCTGCTCCATCTGCCACAACAAGAGAAAGAGACGAGCCGGTAGCCTCATTCATAGCACCGAAAAAAGTATATTTCGTCTTACCACTTACTTTTACGGCGATATCTCCGTTGTGTTCTTCACAATTCGTCATACCGACCCAATTTCCGGCTGATGTCACCTCAAGAACAGCCGGCGACTCTTTCGACGTTACAAGAGTATGAGAAGCAGTGAGCACGGCTCCGCTCACAGCGGCGGCATCCTGCGTAGTTACATAGGCGTGCTCCGCCGAGAATATACCGGAGGTGGTGGGTGCATAAGCGGTATTGGTCCAGCTCATCTCATGGAGCTGAGAGCTTGCTCCGCCCATCGTTACGAGAATACCGTTGAGGCCTTGGCCGGAGGTGGCTGCAAGCCCCTGCCCGATGAGCATATCGCCCAACCAGACATAATATCCCTGCTGTACATTATCGGAGCTGTTACCATTGTGCCATGCCACACGCAAGTTGCCATCACTGCTCAGGGTGGAATTGACCCGGCAGAAGAGCACCTCACTTCCCCACATGATATAGCCCTCCGTTACATTCAGAGTGCCACTGTTAGTACCATCCCCCAAGGAAACAGAGAGCGCAGAGGAGCTGTCGCTCCAACCATCGAGGGCTCCATTGCCGAAGTCCGCGCTCAGGTCAATCGTATAACCATCCTGCATGGTAAAGGCATTCTCAGCCAACAACTGCGAAAATCCGGCAGATATCGAACCGAGCTCCGTACTGCTCCAACCATCATCGCTCATGCGCTCCAACCCGGCCGTACGGCCGCCTATACCCATAGCCTGCGCCAAATTTCCCGCCATGAGCAAAGACCCCTGATCATTGGGGTGAAGACGGTCACCGCTATTATTGAAGAAAGCATCGTAACCCATGAAGCGGTTGGCCGATGTCACATCCACCATACCGCGAGTCACATCCACATATATGACATTCTGACCGGTTGCAGTCGAATAGGCTTTCGTCCAAGCCTCCAAATTGCGGTTAAACTCCTGACCGGCATAATGGTCCATATCGCGATTGTGATTGGCATGATTACCCCATGGCGTGATAGAAAGCATATAGAAGGTGTCGCCATCCTTACAAACATCGCTCACAATCTTCCCCATCGTTCCCCAATCGGCACCGGAAGTCCACTTGTAGCTGTCGGAAGCGCTGTCATAATTAACAGCACCGCCAAGGACCTTCTGCATTTGAGTGGAATATTGCGCAACCGTCGTCCAGTCTTTCGTATCGGAAAGCAGGTCATTGGTACCCATCATGCAAAACCATGTATTGCTGTCGAAATCAGCTGCGGTCGATTGCGTGGAATGACCTCCGTAGTTCACTCCGCTTCCGACTGCGGAACCGGAGATGATGTTGTGGGTGCGACCGGAGGCCTGAGCCAAATGAACATTGGCAAACTCCGCCCCGCCATACGAACTGCCGGCATCTTCCGTATGGCCGGGGGTGCTGAAATACCCCTCGCGCGGACCGACAATTTCATTCTCAATGCCATTATCTGTCCAAGTCTTAAATAGTTGCCAACGATAGCTCTGGTCGTTCACACCATGTGTGATGGAATCGCCCAGGAAAGTCACTCGTCCCACAGTCGAACCATCCGTGCGCTGACTGACAAAGGGCTCACTGTAATCAGGCGGCGGCACGTAGGTAGAAGTATCGAGCGTCGAGGGAGTATGCAATGTAACCGACGTAACATAATTCAAGTTCACATAGTAGCCGCTCAACGTCGTATTCGACGAGGCTTTCAGATCTACCGCCTTATAAAGCTCAACCGTATCACCGCTGCTATTCTTTGTCGTAACCGTTACACCACCCGTCGAACTGTTGGTCAGGTTAAGCGATATATCACCATCCACGGCATATTGAGAAAATGTACTGTAATCAACCTTATTGGTAGTGCTGTTCCAAGCAGAGCCGGCCCAATACCCTGAGAGCCACGGCGTGCGGGTACCATTATTATCCGGCGTTACGTCAGCATTGTCCGCCATGCCGTAAGTAGCGGCATTTGCCTCCCACAACATCATGTACCCACCGCTCTTGTAATCATTGGAATTGACATAGCTGAGCAGTGAACTCAGATTGATGGTCAAATCCACCGAAGTATTCGCCGTCGATTCCACAGCAAAATACCCCTTACCATTGTATATCACCTTGTTCTCTTCGTCGCTCCACGACTGCGTGAGATTGGTATAAGTCGCTCCGCATACATGGCTGACCATGCCAAGAAGAAGAGCCGTTAACAGACTGACCGGCAAGTGTAATTTCATAACGTGTCGATGGTTCGAAGGTGGTGTTGATATGTCGGATGGTCCTCCGGCCGTCGCGACAATTTCTCCTCAACAGCCGAACTGTATTCAGTCTAAATTAAATCCCTATCAATGTCCAGCTAAAAAATAGGAAATAACCTTTTTTTAACAAAAACAAGAAAACCGCCGCCTGAGCACGGAGCACAGGCGGCGGCAAAAGTCAGATTGCTGTGAGATCAGATTACAGCAGAGAGAAAGCGATGTTGAGACCGGCAGTCACGATGGACACCATGCTCATGAGCTTAATCAGAATGTTAAGAGAGGGGCCGGAGGTATCCTTGAAGGGGTCACCCACGGTATCACCCACAACGGAGGCGTCGTGGATGGGCGTGTGCTTGCCGCAGAAGGAGGCGTCGCCCGTCTCGATGTACTTCTTAGCGTTGTCCCAGGCACCACCGGAGTTGGCCATGAACACGGCGAGCACGAAGCCACCGGCAAGACCGCCGGCAAGCAGACCGAACACACCGGCCACACCCATCACCAGACCGGTAGCAATCGGCACTACCACGGCGATAAGGGAGGGAACAACCATCTCGCGCTGGGCACCCTGAGTGGAGATACCCACGCAACGGGCGTAGTCAGCCTTCTTGCGGCCCTCGAATACGTCCTTGTCGCTGAGCTGGCGACGAACTTCCTCCACCATGCTCTTGGCGGCACGACCCACGGCGTTCATGGTCAGACCGCAGAAGAGGAAGGAAAGCATAGCGCCGATGAAGATACCCAGAAGAACCTTGGGGTTCATAAGGGTGACATCGAACTTAGTCATGAACTCAGCGATGCTAAGCTTGGACACCTCGAGACCGGTACCCACGGGGGTATCGCTGAAAGAGGAGATGAATACGGGAGCGTCGCCCAGACGAGCGGCAGCAATCTTAAGCTCCTCGATGTAGGAGGCAAGAAGGGCCAGAGCGGTCAGAGCGGCAGAACCGATGGCAAAGCCCTTACCGGTAGCAGCGGTGGTGTTGCCCAGAGCGTCGAGAGCGTCGGTACGGGAACGAACGTCGTCACCCAGAGCGCTCATCTCGGCGTTGCCGCCGGCGTTGTCGGAAATGGGACCGTAAGCGTCCGTAGCCAGGGTCAGACCCAGAGTGGAGAGCATACCCACGGCAGCGATACCGATGCCGTACAGACCCATAGCCATGTTGTCAGCCGTGAAGGCCCACTCACCGGCAGCGCAAAGGTAAGCACCGATGGTGCCAAGCACGATGAAGATAACGGGCCAGCAGGTGGAAATCATGCCCACGCCGATACCGGAGATAATCACGGTAGCGGGACCGGTGGTGGCGTTCTCAGCGATGAACTTCACCGGCTTGAACTCGAAGGAAGTGTAGTACTCCGTCACCTTACCGATGGCGATACCCACCACGAGACCGATGACAATGGAGCCCCAGATGCCCAGCCAATTCTCAATGCCAAGGACCCAGAGAATCACAGCGGACAGGATGGCGATAAGCACGCCGGAGAAGTTGATACCCTTGTTCAGAGCAGCCATGAGCTGGGTCTGGTTAGCACCGGGCTTGGTGCGTACAAGGAAGATACCAAGGATGGAAAGGATAGCGCCTACGGCACCGATAATCATGGGAGCCATGACGAGCTGCAGACCTGCCTCGTATGCCCAACCGGCAGCGGCAGCCACGGCAGCACCCAGAGCGGCAGTTGCAAGAATAGAACCGGCGTACGACTCGTAAAGGTCAGCACCCATGCCGGCTACGTCGCCTACGTTATCGCCCACATTGTCAGCGATAGTGGCGGGGTTACGAGGATCGTCCTCGTTGAAGTGGTACTCAGTCTTACCCACAAGGTCAGCACCCACGTCGGCAGCCTTGGTGTAAATACCGCCACCCACACGAGCGAAGAGAGCCTGAAGAGAAGCACCCATACCGAAGGTAAGCATAACCGTCGTGATGTGTACCAGCTTGTCCACACCGCTGTGGTCGCCCAACAGGGGAGTGTACTCAAGAATGAGGTACCAGCCGGAAATATCAAGCAGACCGAAGCCCACCACCGTCAGACCCAGCACAGCGCCGGAACGGAAAGCAAGCTGCAGACCTTTGTTCAGACCGTCCTTCTCATCACGGCAAGCCTGAGCCACACGGCCGGAGGCGTAGGTAGCCGTCTTCATGCCGATGAAACCGGCAAGACCGGAGAAGAAACCACCCGTCAGGAAGGCAACAGGTACAATCTCGTTCTGCAGGCCATAGAAAGCCATGATGCCGAATGCTACGGCAATGATAACGAAGAAGATGGAAACAACCTTATACTGCTGCTTCAGGTAGGCCATAGCGCCTTCGCGCACATAACCCGCAATCTCCTTCATACGGTCGTTACCCTCATCAGCCTTCTTCATGTCGAAGAAGAACTTGGCGGCAAATGCCAACACCAAGATGGAGGCAACAGGTACGATCCAGAATAACGTTTCGGGGTTCATAGTCTGTTTTGATTATTGGTTAACTGCTTTTTCCGAAAAGCGCGGCATTCTACACCACAAAAGCTGTTTTGTCTACCCAAATTTCTTAAATTCAGGTAATTTTTCCTACAAATTCGATAAAATTTACGCGCGCAAGCACGTACATGCGCGCGTAAAAAAACTTCGCTCAACAGGCAATCCGGTAAAAAAAGAGAGGGGGACGCTCCCCCCACTCCGGAGCTTGCATCGCTCAATCCGCCAGACGAATGTAAACGGGAATATCCCGCACACCGCGCTGAATATCATCAGTTGAGCCGTCGGGGGTATATTTCATCTCCAGCACATCGGGTGTCTCTTTCTCAAAGTTCCCCATGTAGGTCACGACATGGCAATGACGCCCGAAATGCCGGGCAAGTTCCGGGGTGAAGCGGTCCTCGGCACGATTGATTACCACAAGGGAATAATAAGGCTGCAAGAGCAGGGTCGCTCGAGTGTCGCCCTCATGCGCCACACGCCCGCTATAACAGAGCGTTATCTGCCAAGATTTGCTGTTGACCGGCTGCGAGCGAACAATCTCCACATCCGGCTCATTAACCTCGGTGGGGTCGAAGGTGATAATCACGCTGTCCTCATCGCCATACAGAGTGAGCGGGAACTCCCCCTCGGCGAAATATGAATTCTGCTCGCAGAGTTCATCCAGTTTATACAGGCGCGAAGTACGCAGTTCTTCCTGCACCTGCTCCGTAAAGGCTTTTTCCGTCACCTGAGATTTCAGCAGGGGCTTGAGCAAGTTCCCCGGCTCACTCCCGGCGCTCACCCCGGACGGCAGGGCACGGTGACGGCGGACATAACGATACAGAGTGACGGCGTCCTCCTGCGCGGCGTCATCAGTCTGCGGAATCTCATAATGAACATCCGTAATATAGGCACATTCGAACGCGCTCTTCAGACGCTCGGCAGCCGCCTGCTCCGGCGTAGCACAATGGGCTACCATAGGTACACCCACAAGAGCAGACAACATCAATCGAAATGAAAGCTTCATTATTTAATAAAGTTTATTTTATTTATTTTAATCACAAGGCAACTCCATTCGACCGCCGGAAGAGGTCGCGGGGAGCAGACGGAAGTCGGCATCGCGCGCGAGGCGGTCGCGCTCGTTCACAGTCATGCTCAGAGAAGCCGTACCGCTATCAGGCGTATCGAAGTTCAGAGTCAGAACGAGAAAGAGCGAGTGACCGGTTACCATCAGCACGGCCATCTCCCCCTGCGGTGCATAGCTCACAACAAGCGGGGGGCATGTATCTTCCTCACCTGAGGACAGCTCATTGCACTGAATGGTAAAGCGCTGCCCTTCATCTGCGGGGAACTGCACAAGTATGGGCGCGGCGGAGGTAGGCTTCCACTCCCCTGCTTTACCCTGCACCACATCGGAGACCAAAGCGGAACTGAAGTCCACTTTCAGTAACTTACCATTCAACTTCTCAGGAGCAGGAGCTGCAAGCACGCTCCCGCACAACAACATGGCGGCACATAAAATCGACGGTCTCATACGCTTTAATTTATGGTAAATGTTCCCTCGGTTACTTTCTCGGTACCG
This sequence comes from Akkermansia sp., assembly GCA_030535875.1. GTDB lineage: Bacteria > Verrucomicrobiota > Verrucomicrobiia > Verrucomicrobiales > Akkermansiaceae > Akkermansia. Next base: position 9,126 of record JAUNRC010000054.1, read on the forward strand.
GTTTTATCCGTTTCCGTACAAGTTGCCGTACCTCCTTTGGGTGAGGTAAACTTCAGTTCAAACACCATATCACGCCAGCCTGCGGCATAGGTACCACCGGGGGCCCACTCCGTACGTCGCAGTACCGTGGCGGTCGCTGTACCGGTACGGCTATATTCCGCATGCGTGATGAGCCAATCCTTATCGGGCGTGACCTTACCTTCATCTTCCACATCGGATTTTTTCCAACGGACAATAATCGGTTCATCAAGTGTCTCACTGTGGTAAGTGAAAGTCTTTTTCACAAGGCTTGCGGGAGCCATCACAACCGAGGGGACACCCGAGCTGAGAATTCTGCGAATCTCAGCGGCATTCACCCCGCCCACACACTGCATGGGCATTTTACCCTTGGCAGTCCGCACGGTCGTATCGGCCCCATGGTCAACCAACCACTGCACCAACTCCTTGTGGCCAAGTCCTGCGGCGTAGTGCAGCGCGGTATTGCCCTTATACTCATCGGAAGTAAAGTTGGGATCGCGCAAGGTCATGACAGTGGGCAACAACGAGGTAAGTCGGCGGATATAAAGCCGTTCATCGGCATTTCTTGCGGTTCTGTTCTGCAGAGCCGTGAGGATGTCGTTAAGGCCGTCGTCGAGCAGTTCGGGGTCGCCGTCTTCCTGAGGAGTTGCGGGCAACTGGAAGGAGGGGTCGTACTTCCAGGCATCGCGCAGAATGAAGGTAGCGGAACGGAAATGAAGAGTCTCGCCATCTTCATGCCAGTACATGTAAGCCTTTCCTTCCGTTACCGGGGCCGTACCGCCAGCGGGAACTGTCTGCACAGGGGAAGTCAACTCCACCAGCACATTAAAATTGCTGTTACCGAATTTAACGTAAGCAGCCTTGCCTCCATCAGCGACATCATAACTCACGCTGATATCCGGCCAGTGATTCTCCTCGTTATTGTGAGGATGGGTCGTGACGTACGCATTTCCGCCACCGGACGGAAAACGCATGAGCAAAGGCGTGTCGAACAACATGGGGTACCACGGTCCTTTCGCCTCGCCATGCAGCTCGGCACGGCACAATTCCACAGAGTTCAGAAGAACTATCAAGGTCTTGTCGGCTACCTTATCAGGCAACTGCGCAGCGGCACATACCGAACTGACCATGCAACAGACAATCGGAAATATAGCTGAATGGATTTTCATAAAACAATGTAGTAATATATGGTAATTTATCGGAATAACGCGCTATTTTGTACTGCCCCCTGTGCGCGAAACAGAAGAATAATCAATGGATGGTCGTCCATCCAGGAACTGCAACAGCGCGATAGCGGCGTCTATATCCAACAGAGAACCGGAATCTGCCGGAACGACGGACACTGTTCCGGTCAGATAATTGCTCGTTGCCATCGTATAGATTGCCTCGGGGTCAATGGGGGTACCGTCTTCCAAACAAGCCTCGGCAATCTTCATGGGTTGCTGCGCGGTGGTGACAATACGCATACCACTCACACAGGGCGGGCCATAATGGCCGGAGGCTGTCACGGCATCGATGAACTCCACCAGTTCTTTGCCCGTCACCTTCATCACGACGGTCTTGTTGCCGAAGGGGTCGAGACGGTAACAATCCTCCACTCGGAACGGCCCGGCGGGGAACTCCTCCAATCGCACACTGCCACGGTTCAGTACCGCAATCTGTGTACCGGCGGCCGCTCGGAGAGCATCCGTCATCAGGCACCCCAAACTTTCGCGATTATCAATATCTTTCCGAACCGTTGTGAGCTGTCGGAGCATGTGAGGACTGTTCTTCACAGCCTTTACCGCAGCAAGCATATCGGCATCCTGCGGCAGATCAGCCAAGGAAATCAATTCCGCCTTCTTACTGATTACCTTACCATCCTCCACCTCAAAGGTAAGCCGCGTGATATACTTCACCTTGTTTTGAGCCTGCGTAATCAGCACGCCGTTTTCGACATGAGCACCATCCACTCGGGTATGGGAATGACCACCCACAATGGCACCCGCCTCCGGGCAAAGTGCCGCCAACTTCACATCTGTCTCGAATCCCAAATGAGTGAGCAAAATCAGCACATCACAGTGCTCACGCAAATATACATAATCACGCACTGCACTCAATGGCTCACGGAACTTCAATCCACTCACCCGCTCAGGATGTACATCAGGTATGTCACCCTCCGATGTCTGAACCAGGCCCAGCACGCCTATACGCACACCGCCACGCTCCAGAATGCGGTAGGGCTCCGCCTTAAATTCGCCCCCGTCGTTACTCCTGACATTCGCGCACACAAAAGGAAAGTCAGCAGCGGCCATACAACGGCGCAGCGCCTCAAGCCCGGAATCGAACTCATGATTTCCCAAGGCCGAGACATCCACTCTCAGAGCATTCATCAGCTCTATCATGGCCAAACCGGGAACCTCTCCGATATCAACGTAGGGATTGCCGGTACGATGATCACCGGCTGAGAATAAGAGAACATCGGGACGGGCTGCTCGCTCCTGCTTCAGAAATGTCGCCAACTGCGGCAAGCGGTCGATATGAGCATGCATGTCATTAATGCCCAGAATCGTAACCTGTTCAGCCGATACAAAGCTGAATAACGAGAGAAATGTAACAAGAATTTTCTTCATCATCCACAGGTATTTACCCGCACATCTCACCTTTATCTTTTTCCCGAGGGTAGTCAGGCTTAATATCGGGCGGGGTGCTGATTGCACCCCGCTCCTTTTATATAAAGATGCGTTGCAAATATGAACGACCTGTCAGCAAGACGACTTACTCATCGCAGCCGGTGACCTCGCAGGAATCGCCCTCGCAGCCATCGTCCTCGCAAACATCCTCCTCACAGTCGCCGCCCATCATGGCACCGAAAGCCTGCTGGCAGGCCGGAGAATCGATGCCCAGACCGATGGCAATCTTCAGAAGGTTGGCAGCAATGTCCACAACCTGCAGCTTGGTCTTGTAAGGAAGCGTAGCGGGAATGGAAGCGGGATCAGCCTCGCCGACAATAGCAGGCATGACGGCGGCGGCGGCCTTGCTCTCACTCAGCGGAGCCAGTGCCTCGCACACAGCACCAAGCTCAGGGGACTGCATAAGCCCCATGATGACAGCTACGCGCTGCTCATCCGTCAGGGGTTCCAGAGCCGTCAGAATGCCGGGAGCGGAACCGGCAAGCAGACTGTCCAAATCAGCAATCAAAACAGGCAGCTCCTTATCCTGCGAGCTGCTCATCAATGTAGCCAGACTGCTCATGGTTGCCTTAATCGTGTTCTGAGCATCAACCTCAGGTGTAGCCTGAGCCACCATGCCGACCAGAGGAACCAGCGCCATGCAAATATATTTATTCATTGGATGTGAAAATGTTTGTTGTTTTCATGCGGCGTTTACCGCTATCACAGAAAACTAACATCTTCCCCCTTGTATGTAAAGATAAAAAATACGCATTGGCATAATTAGAGATTAGGCGGATAACGTGTAGCGAAGCTGACAAAGCGAACGCTTTTCTTGATAGTTTATATACTGAAGCAGAGTAAATAAGGTTACTTTAGAAATAACTTTCAGGAAAAGTCCCCTCTGAGATTTCGCATAGCTCTTGCGAATGGAAAACTGATCCACTAACTGAGAAAAGACTACTTCCACACGCTTTCGGAGTCTCTGATAATCCTCCGGCATTGTGTATTGAATGAGCTCATTCTGTCGGCATGGAGTGGCTAATTCGATTCCGGCATACTCAAACAAGGTTAGCCTCCAGGGATTACTGCGATAGCCTTTGTCCCCTATAAGAACGCAGTTAGAAAACTCATCTT
>JAUNRC010000055.1 GCA_030535875.1 Akkermansia sp.
TGTAGTTCCTGTTCGTACAGTCGGGATTTCCCCTCGAACTTCCTCTTCCACGGTTTGTTACCTCCCCGCAGTTGTTCTTCAGGTCTGGGATTCCGCATCATCGCGGCTCCGCGCGGACTTTCACCGCAGTGCGCATATCGCGTCGGTCGTACCACGAAAAAGCCGCAGAGATCGACCTCTCTGCGGCTTTTCTGTGATTGAATTCAGGGGAGACTTCTCAGTCTGCCATTTAATCGGGTGATTAGTGGCGGAGACCAAGGCGAGTCAGCAGGCTCTTGTAGAGCTCGTTGTCCGTACGCTTGGCATAATCCAGCAGCTTACGGCGGCGGGCCACCATCATGAGCAGGCCACGACGGGAGGCGTGGTCGTGCTTGTTGGAGACAAGGTGCTGAGTGAGGTGAGCAATGCGCTTGGTGAGCACGGCTACCTGGAAACCGGTGGAACCGGTGTCCTTCTCGTTGATTTTGAAGTCGTTGACGTTGATATCGCTCATTGTCGTAATTATCTCTTGTGTGTTGGTTGATTTTTCGTGGCTGCGGCAAATCGACCTAAAGAGGTGGCGGTATCATACCACGTTCACGTTACAATGCAAGCCAAATTTCATTAAGAATGAAAAAATCAGGAGAAATGGGCGGGTGTGGCATACTTTCTGTTTGACGAGCAGGCGAGCTCGGTGTACTATTTCAGGTAATAGAACACTACGCCATGGAATTTTTTGTGACCACCTTTGAATGGATTACCCGCATTCTTAAAGCCGCATCGTTGCTGCCGGATTTCAGCACACCGACGGGAATATTCTGTGCCATTGCCTGGATTGGAACATTGCTCTCGGCATTGATGTTTTTGGTGGCCTTCATTGCAGATATGGGGGGCGGCGATTTGGATGCCGGCTCGGTTGACGGCGATACCGGCTCTTTTTCCGTGCAAGCGGTGATGGGATTCATCCTCGGCTTTGGTTGGGGAGGATATCTGGCTGTGGTCAGCGGTGGCGGAGTGGGGCTTGGCATTGCGGTCGGCTTGTTGGTGGGTATAGTCATGTTCTTCATTATCGCCGGGCTGATGAAGCTTATTTACAGCTTGAAATCTGATGGTTCGCTCAAGTACGAAAGCCTTGTCGGCATGACCGGAACGGTCTATGTGACCATCCCTCCACATGGGGAGCCCGGCGGGCAGGTGCAGGTGAGCCATCCCAGCCAGCTTGTTACCATGGCCGCCGTTCAGGAAGGCGAAACTCCGCTGCCGGCTCAGACCCGCATCGAGGTCATTGCTGCTACGACTTATCAACTTACCGTGCGTCCCGTCACGCCCCCGTCATCTTCTCAACAATAAACTACACCCGAACAACACACTATGACATCCAACATCAGCACTATACTTGCACGCGCCGCATCTGACTCCGGTTCTTTCGGGCAGATTATGGTCGTGGTTATATTCGTGGTATTCATCATGTGCGTGGTGGGCCTGTTGCTCACGCGCTACAAGAAATGCCCCTCCGATAAAATTCTCATTGTTTACGGTAACGTGGGTGCCGGTCGCTCTGCCAAGTGTATACATGGTGGTGCCACCTTCGTGCTGCCGCTCATTCAGAGCTATGCCTTCATGGACCTCAATCCTCTCAACATTGACGTCCCTCTGAAGGGCGCTCTCTCCAGCCAGAATATCCGTGTGGACGTGCCTTCTTCCTTCATCGTAGGCATCAGTACGCAGCCGGAAATTATGCAGAATGCCGCCAGCCGACTGCTGGGCCGCACTCGGCAGGATATTCGTGATTTGGCCTCCGAAATCATCATGGGCCAGATGCGCGTGGTCATCGCCTCGCTGACGATTGAAGAAATCAATGCCGATCGTGAGAAGCTCATTAAGGGCATCACCGGTGGTGTGGATGTGGAACTTCATAAGGTCGGTCTTTACCTCATCAATGCCAATATCACCGACATTCGCGATGCCTCCGGCTATATCGCCGCTCTTGGTCAGGAGGCTGCTGCCCGCGCCATTAACGACGCTATGATTAAGGTGGCTGAGGAGACTCGCCGCGGTGAAATCGGTAAGGCCGAGGCTCTGCGTGACCAGACCGTCCAGGTGGCTATGGCCAATGCCGCCGCAGTGGAAGGTAACAACGAGGCCCAGATGAAGGTGGCGGATTCCAATGCCCGCCTGAAGGTACGTCAGGCCGAGGCTCACCGAATCGCCGTCGTGGCTGAGAAGGAGCAGGCGGCCAAGGCCGAGGAGGCCGGTTATATCGCTAATCGCGAGGCTGAAATGAAGCGCGCAGAATTGGAGCGCGCCACTCAGACAGCCAATGAAATCGTTGCTGCTGAAATCCAGAAGCGTAAGAAGGAGATTGCTGCCGAGGCTATCGCTGCCGTGCTTGTGAAGGAGCAGGAGGGTAAGGCTCAGGCGCTCGTGATTGCCAATAAGGCTGAGGGTGATGCCGCTCTGGAGCTTGCCAAGGGCGAGGCCGAGGCTCTTCTGCTCAAGAAGAAGGCCGAGGGTGAAGGCTTGGAGCTGGTGGGCCGTGGTCAGGCTGCTGCCATTCAGGCTGCTCTTGAGGCCAAGGCCAGCGGTTTCCGCCAGATTATTGCCGCCGCAGGCGATGCCCGCAGTGCCTCCGGCCTGCTTGTCACGGAGCAGTTGCCGCAGATTGTCGAGACCCAGGCCAGCGCTGTACGCGGCCTGAGCTTCGATAAGGTTGTGGTCATGGGTGGAGGTAATGACAAGGCCGGCAGCGTAGGCGGTTTTGTTCAGAACCTCGTGACCGGTACCTTGCCCCTGCATGAGCTTGCCGGCAGTTTGGGCGTGGAACTTCCCTCATATTTGGGGAAGGCCGCTCCCGAGGCTCCTACCACCACAGATGAGCCGCAGGCTTAATCTCTCAGAGATTTCATTTGTGTAACAGCTCCTCTCTCGTTCATGTAGCGGGAGAGGAGCTCTTTTTGTCGCTGGTGGCGTGGTGCACGCGCCGCGATGTTGTTTTGTGCTGTCGTTCAGTCGTGTTCCGTGCTATAAGCTCAAGCCTATGCAGGATTCCCCATTTGTACTCGGATTTACGGCCGGAGAACTTAGCCCTTGGCTTGCCACGCGCTTTGACCTTCAGGCATACCAGCGAGGTGCTGCGAAAATCAGTAATTTTATGGTACAGCCCTATGGCGGGGTACGGCGCCGATGTGGTTCGGAGTACGTGGGAGCCGCCGCCGTGCAAGGGAGCGACTCTGTTCGTCTGGTGCCGTTTTGCTTTTCGGAGAGCGATTCTCTTATGCTGGAGTTCTACCCGGGCGGCATGCGGGTTTATCAAAATGGAGTGTTGTTGAAAGGGGCAAACGGTGCGACGTATGTGATGAGCACTCCTTGGACAACTGCCGCTGAAATCAGTTCATTACATGTTACTCAGGTCAACGATATGATGTACGTCACATGTCCTTACCGCGAGCCTTACGTTATCAGTCGTTTCGGTGATACCGACTGGCTGTGTGAGCTGTTTGAGGCGGAGCCGTTCCCACGCGAGACATACATGGCACAACGGCAGGGTATCCGAGTGCAGATTGCTTCGAATGGTTATAGTGCTACTCTGTCGCTGGACAGCGGACGGCGTGCCTTTACCGAGAAGATGGTCGATAAGGAGATGCTTATGATTGATGCGGAAATTCCGCCCGAGACTCTTTTTCTCAATCAGGCTTTTACCTTCAGCACGAAAACTATGCCGGACCTCTCGACTGCTACCGTGGTGGGTGGTACAGTCTACACGGAGTATGATGCCGCCTCGAAGATGTATAACTTTTACAGCGTAAAGAAACCCTATCTGCCGCGTTATTATAATGGCAGCCTTTCGGCTGCTGATTATCCTGACTGCTTCTTACAGGGAGTTATGCGCCTGAACAGTCAGGGGAACCCCTACGAAGTCTGCGGTGATTGGGAGCTGCATACTCATGGTGAGTGGAATGCCGTTTGGGAACTTTGGCGTTCCAATGACAGTTACAGCGATAGCTTGGACATTAATAAGTGGCATTGGACCCGCATACGAACAGTCTCGCAAAATGCCTATTCCGAGCGCAAAAATTATGCCATCTCCGGCACGGAGGAGAGGCCGTGTCGCATGGTGTTGGTGTGCCGTTCTGCCGATGGTGCTAACCTGAGCGGTCATATTTATTTCAATATTTTGGGTGGCAGCCGAGAATATCGATTTATTTTAACGTCGTTCACCTCGGCGCAGAGCGCCGGTGCGAGAATGGTGTCCGACTACATGGACGGGCCAACTTCTTTTTATTCCCGGAATTGGAGCTTCGGAGCCTTTGGCCCTCGCAACGGCTTCCCGAGTTTCAGTGGTCTGCACCAAGGTCGGTTATGGTTGGGAGGTATGGCCGGATTGCCCACAACTTTGCTTGCGAGCACTGTGGATGATTATGGTAACTTTGATGTGAGCTCAGCGGATGACGGTGCTCTTCATTTGACGATTTCCGTGGCGAACCAGAGCAGGATTAACTGGATATGCCCGGCTCGCAGCTTGTTGGTCGGCACGACAGAGGGTGAATGGACACTTTCTTCGCCGGATGGTAGTGCGCTTTCCGGGACGAATGCCTCTTTCACCCGCCAGTCATCCGTCGGCAGTGATGGTTGCGGTGCCGATGGGGTGGAGAATACCGTTTTTTACGTGCAGCGAGGGGGTAAGCGTTTGCGCGAAATTTCGTATAAGTTAGCGGCTGACGGCTTTACTTCGACGGATACGAGTTTGCTTGCCGAGCACCTGTTCAGTACCGGAGTGAGGGAATGGTGCGTGCAGCGCGGCAGTAGCGCCGGGCTCTGGGTGCTGATGAATGATTTTTCCGTTGCGGTGCTCACGATGAACGCTGAGCAGCAGGTCACCGCTTGGCAGCGCATGGAAATGCCGGGGCGTGATGTCCTTCATCTTGCTGCTCTGCCGCGCCGGGGGAACAATGAAGATGAACTTTGGATGGTGGTGCGCAATAAAGAAACCGGCTTTATTTCCATTGAGCGAATTGTCTCCGATGGAGTTTTTACGGATGGCACTGTGCTTTTGCGCGATGCCGTAGGGGAGGATGGCTCATTCCGAGCGGGCGCCCATTTGGGCGGATTGAGCGGGTATGTATGGCCGTTGGGGAGTCCGGAGCTGGCGATGGCGGTTGACTTCGGCGCAGAGGGAACTTGTGTTGTTCCTGAGTATCGAAGCGGAATCAGTTACTGCGCCGGGGCAGGGTACCTTTCCGAGCTTCACACCCTTCCTATGGAGAACTCTCATACTTACAATACCGTTCGGCAGGAAGGGCGGGTGCGCTTGCGCCTGTTGGAGAGTAATCCTTCCTTTCATTACAAGGCTACCCATGTTGAAAATTGGGAACTCTATGACCCGGCGCGTGATTGCCGCAGTTTTCCGTATAGCGGAGAAATCCGGGTTTCTCAGTTCCCGGAGCCCGGTGTAGGGCAGGGCTTTGCGCTTTGTGCTGACGGTACTCTGGATTTCCGTCTTGTTTCGATGACGGTGGAGTTTGATTTTCACGGAAGATAAGTTATTTGTTGGGGATGTAAATTAACCGCTGCTCTTCTCTTGAAGGGCAGCGGTTTTTTCGGTACAGGATGAAGGTTGATTATTTGTTGGGAACGGCCTCGGGCTCAGCTTGTTCCAGGCCGTTCTTAAAGCGTTCGAACACCGCTCGCGGATCCTCCGGGCTTTGTTGCAGTGCCTCGAAAATGCGGTCCCGCATTTCAATGGCAGCCTTGAATGCCGCTTCTTCGCTACCGTATTGACGGTCGGAGAAGTACTTGGTGAATTGGTTCCATTTGCGGCAGATACTCAGGCGCCATCCTTGAAAGGATGTGGTCTCGTATGTGTATCGCGTGATATTGCGTTGTGTCATGGCGTGTTTTGGTGGTTATTGTATCTGCGGAAGGTAGTTGGGCTCCCGCTTGTGCCCATAGCATGCCAGATATAACGCCTATTATCAATCTAACTATATAAAAATTAGGATGTAAGGTGCATAACTCGGGCGGTGTTGGCCGAGTTGCAAAAAGCTGTTAGCCGAACAACGCTTAATTGAAAAGGGAGAGGACGGCTGCGGCAGCCTTGGCGGCGGCACCTCCATGACCCAAGCGGTCCATCGACTCCTTCATACCGCTCATCACCTCCGCTCTGGTAGCGGGTGTGGTGAGTTTTTCCAGCTCGGCAATGCTGTTGTCAACATTGAAGTCCTGCTGAATGAGCTCTTTGGTCACCGGCTTGTCAATCAGGATGTTGACCATGCCGATATATTTGATGGTTAAAATCATGCGAGCCATGAAGTAGGTGCCCCATGCCACCTTGTATACCAGCGCGAAGGGTAACTCATGCAGGGCGGCCTCCAGAGTGGCAGTGCCGGAGGTTACCAGCGCGGCCTCCGCTCTGTCCATCAAATCGTGGTAGCTGCCGGGGCAGATGTTGATGCGCTCAGCCGGTACCCCGGCTTTCTCCGCCATGCCGCGCATGATGGCAGCGAGTTTCTCGGAGCTGGCTGATGTCTCGAATCGCCACTCGGGGTGGGTTTGCTGTGCTTTCTTCACCACGTCGAGGAATACCGGGAAATGGCGCTCAATCTCGCGCATGCGACTGCCCGGGAAAAGTCCGATGAGCCCCTTTTCCCTGACATCTGTCCGACGTTGCTCCAGGATGTCATCCACCAGCGGGTGCCCGACGAACTCCGTGCGGAGTCCGGCGGCCTCGAAGAGCGGCTTTTCAAAGGGGAAGGTACACATCATCAGGTCCAGAATGCGGGCCAGTTTGGGCACGCGGCTCTTGTGCCAAGCCCATACCATCGGGGCAATGAACCACGCAATCTTTGTTTTGGGGCAGCTCTTGTGCACTCTCTCAGCCAAGCGTTGGTTGAAGCCGGGATAATCAATCAGGATGAGTCCGTCGGGTTGTTCTTTGACGATGCGCTCCGTCATTTCGTTGAGACGGCGGATGAAGAAGCGGGCGTGGCGCAGCACTTCCACTACACCGATGACGGCGGCCTGTTCCGCCCAGTCTTCCACTTCGGGGACCAAGGCGTGCATTCTGCTGCCACCCAGCCCTGCAATTTCCATATCAGGGTGGCGGCGCAGCAGTTCCTGAATGAGGAGCGCGCCCTGTTTATCTCCGCTTTTCTCACCGGCTATCACGAAAATCTTCATAGCTCGCATTCTAGCATATTTCGCCTCTGCTTGCAAGTAGAACAGTACACTTGCCCGGTGCTCAAGTTGATTTTGTGCCTCGCAAAATTATCTTTTTGTCTCGGATTGCTTGTAAAATGGTTTATCTTCCTGTAAGATAAAGATATGAGAGATGGGGCTCCAGCCTGTGAGGGTGCCGACATGCCCGCAGCATTGAGTCGGGCCGTGTTGCTGTGCGCGGCATGCGGACCTCTGAGCACGGCCGAGGTGAGGACATATTGCCCTGAGTTGGCGCGGGACTCTCTTCCCGGGCTGGTGTGTGAGCGACATCGTTGTTACCTGTTGCCGCAACCTGATTGGCCTGAACTTTATCGCCTTTACTCATCTGCTCCCGATGTCAGAGAAACGGCGACGGAGCTTATGCGCACCCGCAGCATCACACGGGTGGCGCTTTCTCCCGATGAGTTGGCCGCTGCGGCGCGAATGGCTTTGCTCGAGGGAGCCTACATGCAGTTCGGGCAAGTGCTCCGCCGACTTTCCGAACGACCTGCATACGGGTGGTTGCGCTGGGCGGAGCAAGCTCCGTTTTGGGAGTCGGTGCTGGGCCCGGCGCTGGCCGGTGTCGGCAGTTTGCCGCATGGCCCCGAGGTGTATGCTTTGCGGCAGTTAGCCTTTCATCGTTATGCCTTGCGGCCGATGAAGTGCGGCGAGTTGCCGTCGGACAATATGCCGCCTTGGGCAAGTGCGGCTTTGCGTCTGCGGGATGAGGGTACATACCGACAGCCGGAGCTGCCGGCGCTTCAATTGATGTTGCAGGGAAGATGGGAGCCGGCTCACCGTGAATTTCTGAAGATATTTCCTCCGGCCCCGCTTTTGTACCGTGACTTGTATGAGAACTCCGGCGCTCCCTTGCTGGTGTATGCTATTTTGAACGGCATTCAGGCCGGTGCTCGACATCGCGAGATTTCTTCGTGGATAGATGCAGCGGAGGCCGTGCTGCTGAATTATGTTATTCCTCCCGCGTCGGATGATGTTCAGGCATTTTTCAATAACTTGCGGGTGATGGATGTTCTGGTGAACAAACGCTCATCTACGGGTGGGGATTATGCGGAATTGCACGGTCCGCTTTCCCTTGTGCCGCTCTTCTTGTGCCGTCATTTGTTATCGGCGGACATGCAGCGTCGGTTAGGGCAGGAGGCTGTTCAGCGGTGCCTGAGTTACTTGGAGCACGCAGCGCTGTACCTGCTGAGAGATTATGTCGTTCATGCGGTGCAGGGGCAGGGGTTTTCATGGAAAAATGCCTGCGATGATGGTGCTGTTGCGCGTGCTGCCTGTATGTTGCAGGTGGAGCAGGCGGGCTCTGCGTGGCGCCTGAGTTGCATGGAAGAAATGCCCGACGGCTCACTGCGCCCGCAGTCTGCTGAAAAGGTGGCACCGGAATGGTCAGAGCTGTGTCCTGCATTGACCGACGGTCACGCGGAACTGGCGTCGCTGGAGGAATTGCTCCGCTTGTTGTGGCGACTGGAGCAGGCTGATATTCCCCTTCGCTATTTGCAGGAACCTATCCGAATAATCGGCACGGAATGTAGCTCCTTGCAGCTTACGGCACATAAGAGAGGTGGCGATTGGTTTGAAATGGGGGCAAGCCTGAATATCGGGCCGGAGCAGGAATGTACCTTGTCTCAGTTGATGAAGGCTTATCCTTTCCGCTGCGGAGAGTTCTTGCCGATTGGGCGTCGGCGTTACATCCACCTGTCTCCGATTCTGGCGGAACAATTGCAATTGCTCAGCAAGAGCATCACGGAAAAAGAAGGTCGACTCCTGCTGCCTCGGCCTGTGGTCCCGGCTCTGGTGCAACGATGGAGCGGAGAATTGCCGCCCGCATGGCAGCAAATGGCTGAGCAATTGCAACGGGAGGCGGAACTGCCGGACGGTTTGCATGCCGAACTGAGGAATTATCAGCTTGTCGGCTTCCGTTGGCTGGCGGCTCGGGCCGCGCTGGGATTGGGGGCATGCCTTGCGGATGATATGGGACTGGGCAAAACCCTGCAAACGCTCGCCCTGTTGCTCTCTTGTGCTGATAAGGGGCCTTCTTTGATTGTAGCGCCGCTCTCATTGCTTCATAACTGGGAGCTGGAGTGTGCGCGCTTTGCTCCCGGATTAACCGTGCAGATTTATCGGCCGGGTGATGAACTGCCGCAGAGCTCCTCATCTTGTCTTGTACTGGCCTCCTACGGACAGATTGTGGCCCATTGCTGGGATTTTGCTGGCTTGCGCTGGAATGTGCTGGTGCTGGACGAAGCTCAAGCTATTAAAAATCCACGCTCTCGGCGCAGTTCGGCGCTGCGTGCGCTAACTGCCCGTGCTCGTGTGTGTCTGACCGGCACGCCGGTGGAAAACAAAGCCGCCGACCTCATGAGCCTTATGCAGTTCCTGAACCCCTCCTTGCCTTTCGCTCCGCTGCGGGGAGAGCCGCCTGCGGTTGCTCGGGAGCGCCTGCGGCAGTGGGCGGCACCGCTCATGTTGCGCCGCACGCGCGAGGGGGTATTGGCTGAGCTGCCGGAGCTTAGCGAGAAGGTTCACTTCATTGAACTGTCCGCGCGAGAGAGAGCTTTGTATGAGAGCCGCTGCCGCGCTGCTCGAGCGCTGAGCGGCTCGCATACGCAGTTCCTTGCGGAGCTTACCCGTCTGCGCCGCTTGTGTTGCGCGGCCGAGCTGGTAAAGAACTCCTTCAGAGGGATATCCGCTAAGCTGAAATATATGAGTGAACTGGCCGAGGAACTGTGTCGGGCCGAGCACCGAGTATTGGTGTTCAGCCAGTTTACCGATGTTCTTGACCTCGCTGAGCAACATCTGCACCGGCGCGGTATGGAGACATTGCGCCTCGACGGCTCCACCCCGGAGCAGGAGCGGGCTCGCCGAGTGCGGCAGTTCCAGAGCGGCCGGGGTGAAGTATTCCTGCTTTCGCTCAAGGTCGGTGGCGCGGGGCTTAATCTGACCGCGGCCGATTACGTCCTCCTGCTTGACCCGTGGTGGAACCCCGCAGTCGAGGCTCAGGCCGCTGCGCGCAGTCATCGCATGGGGCAGCAGCGACCGGTTACAGTCTGTCGCCTGATTGCAGCCGGCACCATCGAAGAGCGCATGTTGGCTCTTCAGGAAGAGAAAAAAGAACTGGCAGAGACCCTCGTTGCCGAGGGGGCTCTGCCGGTGGAAACGTTGTTAGAGCTATTGTAAAGAGCGCTTACTTGCTGACATTGAAGCGGAACTCCACCACATCGCCGTCCTGTACCACATAATCCTTGCCCTCAATGCGCAGCTTAGCCTGCTCTTTGGCCTTCACCAGTGAGCCGCATGCTACCAAATCTTCGTAGGCCACTACCTGAGCGGCAATGAACCCGCGCTCGAAGTCCGTGTGAATGACACCGGCTGCCGCCGGAGCCTTGTCGCCCGCATGAATAGTCCAGGCGCGAGTCTCCTTCACACCGGTGGTCAGGTAGGTACGCAGACCCAGCAGGTGGTACACCGCACGAATGAGGTCACTTACGCCCGAGTCGTCCACACCTAAATCATTGAGGAACATCACCGCCTCCTCCTTGGGCAGCTCGGAAAGTTCCTCCTCAATGCGGGCGGATATGACAATCGCCTCGGCATTGTGCTGCTCTGCCACATAGCGGCGCACGGCAGAAACATAGGGGTGGGCATCCGGGTTCTTTACAGCCTCAGCCAGTTCATCCTCACTCACATTGCACGCGAAAATGCTCTTCTTGTTCGACAGCAGGAAAAACTCCTTCATCAGCTTGCGCTCATCATCGCTCAGCTCCAGAGTAATGGCGGGTTTGCCGGCATCGAGGTGCGGGAGTAACTTCTCAATGAGTTCAACCTCGGCCTTAGCCTCCTTATCGCCGCCGCGAGCTTTTTTAATGCGGCTCTCCTTGCGCTTTTCCATAGCGGCGAGGTCTGCCAATATCAGCTCGGAATTGATGATTTCAATGTCACGAACGGGATCGACACTGCCCAGCTCATGAATGATATCATCATTCTCAAAGCAGCGGACAACCTGCACAATGGCATCCGTCTCGCGGATATTCGAGAGAAACTTATTGCCCAGACCGGCTCCTTCGGCTGCTCCCTTAACCAGACCGGCAATGTCCACAAACTCAATGGCGGCCGGAACAATCTTCTCGCTCTTGCTCATTTCAGCCAGAACATTCAGACGCTCGTCCGGAACCTCCACCACACCCACATTCGGGTCGATGGTGCAGAAAGGATAATTTGCCGCCTCCGCCTTGCGGGAACGCGTCACGGCGTTGAAAAGAGTTGATTTGCCGACGTTGGGAAGTCCTACAATACCTGCCTGTAACATAACGCGGGGCAATATAGCTTATAACCGCCTTTAAGTCAACCCCAAAAATCAACGCACCGCCCCGCGGAGCGTTCTTCACAATCGCCGGAGGCGATTCTTCACAACGGGCCTTGCCCGTTCTTCACAACAGCTCTTCGAGCTGTTCTTCACTGCGAGCCTTGCGAGCTTAAAATCCCCCAAAAATCAACGCACCGCCCCGCGGTGTGTTCTTCACAATCGCCGGAGGCGATTCTTCCCAACGGGCGTTGCCCGTTCTTCACAACAGCTCTTCGAGCTGTTCTTCACTGCGAGCCTTGCGAGCTTAAAATCCCCCAAAAATCAACGCACCGCCCCGCGGTGTGTTCTTCACAATCGCCGGAGGCGATTCTTCCCAACGGGCTTTGCCCGTTTTTCACAACAGCTCTCTGAGCTGTTCTTCGCTGCGAGCCTTACGAGCTTAACATCCCCCAAAAATCAACGCACCGCCCCGCGGAGCGTTCTTCACAATCGCCGGAGGCGATTCTTCACAACAGCTCACCGAGCTGTTCTTCATTGCGAGCCTTGCGAGCTTAACATCCCCCTCAATCGAGAAAAGATATTACCCGCAGAACTTTGTACTTGTGATACTTCTCTTCACCTGATACACTTCAACATAATGAGCATCCCTTTATCTGAACAGGCTTTGGATTTTGCGGTTCATGTAATACGAGTATGCGATAGTATTCATAACCGTGGAGTCATCAAAAATCAGCTTCTACGTGCGGCAACAAGCATCGGTGCCAATATTCACGAAGCGCAATATGGTTACAGTAAAGATGATTTTGTGTATAAACTTCAGATAGCTTTGAAAGAAAGTAATGAAACAGCCTATTGGCTGCAGTTGTTGGAAAAATCCCAAACGATATCTCCTGAAGAAGCACAGCCGCTCATGACGCAGTGCTCACGGATAAGATATATGTTGATAAAATCAATCAATACGGCTAAGAATCCCCATCCCTAATCTCAACACACCGCCCCGCGGTGTGTTCTTCACAATCGCCGGAGGCGATTCTTCACAACGGGCTTTGCCCGTTCTTCACAACAGCTCACCGAGCTGTTCTTCACCGCGAGCCTTGCGAGCTTAAAATCCCCCAAAAATCAACGCACCGCCCCGCGGTGTGTTCTTCACAATCGCCGGAGGCGATTCTTCACAACGGGCTTTGCCCGTTCTTCACAACAGCTCACCGAGCTGTTCTTCACCGCGAGCCTTGCGAGCTTAAAATCCCCCAAAAATCAACGCACCGCCCCGCGGTGTGTTCTTCACAATCGCCGGAGGCGATTCTTCACAACGGGCTTTGCCCGTTCTTCACAACAGCTCACCGAGCTGTTCTTCACCGCGAGCCTTGCGAGCTTAAAATCCCCCAAAAATCAACGCACCGCCCCGCGGTGTG
>JAUNRC010000103.1 GCA_030535875.1 Akkermansia sp.
CCGTTGTCCTTCAGGCTCTCCACCTTAGCACCGGCCATGCAGGTGATGCCCTGCTTCTTAAAGGAACGCTCCATAGCGGTGCAGACATCGTTGTCCTCATTGGGCAGAATACGCGGCAAAGCCTCCACGAGAGTCACCTTGGTACCGAAGCAATGGTAAACGTAGGAAAGCTCCGTACCGATGGCACCGGAACCGATAACAATCATGCTTTCGGGGCGCTGCGGCATGACGAGGGCATCCTTACTGCCGATGATGGTTCTGCCGTTGAAGGGGAATGCGGGCACCTCACGGGTACGGGCACCGGTCGCGATGAGGATATTGGCACCCTCAAGCGTGCTCACGCTGCCGTCGGCGGCTGTTACCTCCACCTTGCCGGGGCCGAGAATGCGGGCGGTACCGCTGACGTGCTCAATTTTGTTCTTCTTAAAGAGGAAGGCTATACCATTGGAAAGGCGCTCGGAAACACCGCGACTACGGGCAATAACGGCGGGCCAATCCACACTCATCTCGCCGCAGGAAATACCGTATTCAGCGGCATGTTTGGCCATCGTGTTGTACACCTCGGCATTCTTCAGCAAAGCCTTGGTGGGAATGCAACCCCAGTTCAGACAAGTACCGCCGAGGTTCTCTTTTTCCACACAAACCACGCTCTTGCCCATCTGTGCTGCACGAATAGCGCCCACATAACCGGCAGGGCCACCACCAATCACTATCAAATCGTAACTCATGCCACCATTTTACTCCTTTACTCGTCGGCATGCAACCCGAAAGCACGCCCCTGCACGCACGTGTGTGTCATGCAGGGGCGCTTTTTTCGGTCATGTTCACTCAGCATTTTTTCGACCTGAAAAATCGTAATCAACCCACCTCACCATCCGAGCTCCGAACCTCATCCCGACGGCGCTGCCAACACTCGCGCACAAACTTCCACACACCCATTACGGCACACAGGCAAAGTTTCGGCAACCAACAGATGACTTTCACCGTCACTTGGGGGAACAGGCATACCGCACCCACCAACAAAGTAAGGACAGCCAAGCTCAGCACGGGATGGTCCCACATCCAAGTGACGGCATTGCTCAGCTTCTCCACCAAGTCCGCCGGGCTCTCACTCGTCATCACCATGGTGACGGCAGCCCCCAGACCGACAAACTTCGCAGCCTTCAGCACTTCATCCAGCTTGGACGGCGACATTTTAGCCAGTCGCTCCGCTGCCTCTTCACCGCCTTCCCGCACCATGAGTACCATCGTCTTGCAATCATCTGCCCCAAGACCGAACTTGCGGGTACACATGGACAGGTACTGAGCGGATTCACGGTTCATGGCACCCAGAGCGGAAGCCACCTTCGCATCCGGACAAAGTCGAAGGGTATTCTCCGCAATATTAGTATGCTTGAGCAGGGCCTCCGCAGCATCATCCCCCAAGGTATGAACCAGTTGCACACGCTCGGGATGACGAGCCAAGGTCACAACGGCATCGTCCCCATAGTTCCTGACCAATCGCGCCCAGGTCGGTGACTGTTCCGCCAATTCGCCTACAAGATTACGTGCCGCTTTGCCGCCGCCGGACGTAACTACCCGCACCAGGCTCCGAAGCCCGGAGTCGAGCACCCCGCCCTGAGCCTCGCCGCCACACCAAATCATGACGGCCATCAACGGAGCAACCAACATATAAGCAATTTTTTTCAGCATCATGATAATCTCCTTTCTGACTGATATTACTTCCACTCCTGTGCGCGCTTCTCCAGAACGTCAAACATCGATTGCTCAAACTGCGCCCGTAAGGAGGCTGCACTCTGCGCCAGTTGTTTATTCAGTTCCGCCTCAATTTCCGGGGTCGGATCCGTCAATATATTGACCAGAATCGCAAACAAAGTTCCGACGGCGGTAGAGATACCGAAGGTCGCCCAACCCGAAACAGCCGAGGCCGACAGAATACCGGTCGTCACCGCCATATTGGTAGCAACCGAGGCCAAAATCTCAGCCCCCACCTCTGCTCCGATTGTGTACATTAACTGCTTCCAAATTACCTCGTTCATCCCCTGCGGGGCAGAACCCGAGTTCAGCGCAACAGCATTACCCTTCTCCGCCTCTCCGATAACCGGTCGGCCCAGCTTATCAGCCATGATATTCTCCTGCTCCATCCAGTCTTTCACGACCAGAGCAGTTGCCTGTGCCACAACCTGCGAAGTCTCCTGCTCATCGTAAAGAGCGCTCTTCACCTTTTGGCTCATCCACTCTTTCACCTCTTCCTCACTGTTCCAAATGGTCTTCCACGTCGCCTTAAACCCCGTCAAATCATCGGCCAATTCTTCCACACGAGAACCGCGAGCAAGAATGGCGCGCTCAAGTGCCGCTCCATGGGCAGAGACAGACTTGCGGCAATTCATATACCCCTCCTTCAAAATAGGAGAGGAATCGACGGTAGTCTCTGCCGCGAAAATTCCACCCGACGGGCCATCCGTCTTGCATACCTCGTACACACCGGCACCGATGGTACCCAGTAAGAGGGTGCTCAACATGCCATAGCGGAATAGGGATTTCTTCTTGTTTGTATTCATAGTCGTATTTTTGCTGAGTGTTTGTGTTGTTTTTGCGACTTTTAGTTGCAGTGACGAGAGATTTATATCATCAATGTAGCATTTAGTCAAGAAAAAATACAAAATATTTATCTTTTTTGCTACTTTTCTTAATTTTATTGAGATTTTTTACCAAAACGCACCCACTTTTTACAAAAAACGATCGTGTAGGGGGCTTTCGCCCCCTCACACACCACCGTACGTGCCATTTATGGC
>JAUNRC010000056.1 GCA_030535875.1 Akkermansia sp.
CCCTGACCTGTTGCGTGCGATGCAACCGCTCTACCAACTGAGCTAATGCCCCGCTGTGAGTTGAATCACGGGGGCGATTATACACGGGGTGATAAGTCTTAGCAAGCACAATGTGCAAGAGGTGACAGAAAAAACGCGGTAGCAGTTTATTTTTCGCGTGGAGGCAAGTCGGGGTGAGAAGGCACAGAGGGAGGAGAGGACGTTTTCTTACGGCGCAAAACAACACTTTGGTCTTGACAATTCGGCTACTTAGTGCCAGCATGTGTGCGCGTTTGTTATGGGTATATCACTTTGTTGTGTGTGGGCGGGGCTGTTTTGCAGGAGGTGTGTTGCGGTATCTGTATTATATCTGCAACAAGTGGGGCATCACCATGCCGGGGATGCCATGGCACACGCTGGTCATCAATTTTGCGGGCTGCCTGTTTATGGGGTTATTCTGCGGATTAGCGGCGGGAGGATTCATCACCTCGCTTCATCTGCGGCTGGCGGTTACGGCGGGGCTGTGCGGTGGTTACTCTACCCTGGCGGCGTTTGCCTACGAAAACACGGTGTTGATGCGGGCGGGGCCTATTTTTCATCTGCTTTCTATGTCGCGCTCACGGTTGCCGGTAGTCTGGTGTTCTTCCTGCTGGGCACAGCCACGGCTAATCTTCTGCTGAAAGCCTGAGATGCTTGCAGCTGCCGATTGCCCCAGAGATTGCGCACTCGATATTTGAACAAATGTCTGCCGGCATTGTCTACTACCTGGTAGAGTATACATCACCATGAGCCACAAGATTCTCTCACACCTGCTCAACGCTCTGCGACGCTTCTTCGGCAGCAGCTTTCTGCTGCCGCTGGGTGCGGCGGCGGTACTGCTGGCCGGCTTTCTGATGAACAATACGGCCGAATGGATTTATGAAAAATGGCATGTGTGGCCACAGGTGCTGCGCATGCTCAGTTTTACCGGGGGGCTTCTGTTCCTGGTCGGGGTATTGGCCGGGCTGCTGGTACCGCTGTGGCTGTTCATGATGACGATACGCCTGTTCCGGCGGGGAGAAACGCTCCGGCTGCTGCGCTGCTGGGGAGCAAGTGTGTTGGCGGGTATCGTGGCGCTCGGTGTGGGGATGGGCTTAGCCACGCAAGCGTTCGGAGGGGGACATGGCGACGACTTTGCACGCGGTCTGTCGGTGCCGAGGGACAGGGAGTTTGTGCTGCCTCGCGGTTTGACTTTTTTCTGCAACTGGGAAATACCGCCGCGCGTCAGGGAATTGCATGAGATGGCGGCGCCTCTACCGGCTGTAGCCCCCAACGAGATAGCGGACGTTATGACTCCGGAGCAATCGGTGCCGAATCTGTTGAAACTCACGCGCGAGGCCCCCGAGCTTCTACATGAGTATCTGCTGCGCGTGCTGTATGCGGAGGCTACCAATCCGCGCTTCAATTCTCCGTTGCTGGACACGGCCGGCCCGTACCCGGCACATGAGAATGACCCGCAGACTCACACCCGGCGTACCTACCTGGCTCAACACCGCGTTTTCTCCCCCGAAGGCGAAATGACTGAGGCGGATTACCCTATAGCCCGCTGGCGGCTTCCCCTGCAGAATGGTTGGTACATTGCTCACACAGTCGACTGGCATGAGAGAGACCTCCGTCCGGCAGAGCATCCCGAGGTTGCAGCCCGACTGCAACAGATTGACACCGCTCTGGCGCCACTTGCACAATCCCCCACGCAAGAGCAACTGGACGCCCTGTTGCCTCCCCTGCCCAAGCACCCATTTCTATGCATCCACGAGGAGACGGCTGGATGCTACAATATGCTCATCGTGATTCCTGCGGAATACGAGGCCGGCACATTTGAGCTGCGCGCGCACGAGATCACGACCGGCAAGCCCATTTCATTCCAACAGGAATGGCTCCCGGAAGTGAAGCTCGGCAAGGTGTGCCGTGTGATTTGCAGCAATTGCTCTCTCACTGTTTTCAGTGGCAATTGGGGTGAATATTACGGGAGTGAATGGCAAATATGGTTTACCCCTGCCACCGGTGGCTCCCCCCGCTGTGTAAGCCGCCAACCTTTCGTGATGATGGGCTGGCAACGCTAAGGCCGTATACGGATTAGTCTTGACATCCATTAGAGCCTAGGATAATCTGGTGGCATACCACATGGATACCCCCATGCTCATTTACCTGATTTTTACCCTGCTTGGCGCCTTTGCGGCTCTGCTGTGGTTGCGACCGGGCAAGCATGAAGCGCTACGTTATGCGTTGATATTCATCTCATGCAGTGGGCTTTTGTACATACTGAGCACAAAAGCCGCAACAAATTTACCACTCGCCCGAACACATCTGCAGGTTTTAGCAATAGCGGCTGTTTTCCTGCTGGGGGTGTATATGCTAAAAAGCCCGTGGCGGCGCGTGATGCTTGCACTGGGTGTATATGGTCTGGTGTCCTCGCTGGTCGGCCTCGCGGATTTGGCATACAATTGGCGGGAAGATTTCCAGTACATAGAACTATTACTCGCCGTCAGCTTCTATCTCGAAACACTCCTGTTCTGGTTCTTCGTATGGTGGTGCACGCGGAAAGATGAAGCGCTGCGCCCCGTGAAGCGCCTGTATGCAGCAGCTGCCTTTGTTCTTTTCTACACGCTGTTAACAAACTGTTACAGATACACTGCCTATTACCTTGCAGAGGCATCCGGTAGTCGAGAACTCCCCATCTTCACCGCCGGGGTGTTGCTCCTGCTCTGCCTGGGAGGATTCCTGCGCTATGCCATGCAGCAACCCTGGAAACGCAGCCTGGGCGTCGCGGCCGTATGTGCCTTGATATCCCTGGCTCTCTCACTCACCAGCCAACACATCATCGAGGCCAGCAGCAAACAAAGAGACCTCATGTGTGAGCTCATTGATAATATTGAGGTCGGCAACCGGGCCGGTGTAGAGGCCTGCCTGCAACAGGGTGCAAATGTCAACAAGCCGCTCCGCGCATTCAATCAGGAAGGTGACTTGGTGGATTTCTACCCGCTCATACATGCAACAGCTTACGGGCAGACCGACATGGTTGCAGCCATACTCGCTGCCGGAGCCGATGTCCGCGTGCGCCGCAAAGGGGGAGACACCGCGCTTTTGTCCGCCTGCATCTACGATGGGAAGAACGACAACACGAAAATGGTCGACCTGTTGCTGAAGGCCGGTGCTGAGGCAAATGCCACTAACAAGGACGGCAGAACGCCGCTCATAACAGCCGTGCTGATGGATTCTCCCCAAAGCGTTATAAAGGCGTTGCTGCAGGCCGGTGCCAATGTGAACAAAACGGACAAAAACGGCATCACCGCCCTGCACTATGCATCCACACCCTCTGAACCCGATACCCCGGGCGAGACAGAAGATATCATGCACATGCTGCTTGCACATGGAGCCATGGTCAATGCGCCGGATTGCGTTGGCAACACCCCGCTACACCTGAGTGTGCTAGCGGGATATACAGCCGGCGTGCGCTTGCTGCTACAACACAAGGCCGACCCCACCCTTTGCAACAAAGAAGGGCATACTCCCCTCGACCTCGCCCGGCAGAATAAGCACACCGAAATTATAAATATACTGACCAACACACCGAACTTAAGCGGAGTAAAATGAAACAATAACACTAAGCTTCCGTGAATGGGTCCCTGAGCATCCTGCAGCTTATCATCATCCTTGTATCGCTGGTGGTAGCCCTTGTTCCGCTATGGCGCACCATGACAGCCATACGCCGGGGAGATTTCAGATGCTCCCATAACCTGGCAAAGGAGTGGTATCTGCAGATGGCAGCCATTGCCGGGCCGCTGGTGATAGCGTTTTTCCTTTTCCGCAGCGGGATGGAGACACTCTGCGATATCCGCCACTATGTACATGGCGGCGTGCGGGCGGCACCGTGCAAAACAGCCGGGAGGTGAAGGACTGCGGCAGCGCCCCGCAGAACGGCGTAAGTATCTCTACGAGCGGCAAGATAAGCTACCGGGATAAGAGCGAACACACGCACTACGACATGAGTGCCACGTACCCCCTGCCCGATGGACAGATGGGACGCGTGGGGTTCACCCGCGGGGATTCATACGCGCCCGGAGAGCAGGTGGCCGTGTATTACCGACCGGAAGCGCCGCAGGATGCTTTGGTATACGATGCTACAAACAGCCCCTGCGCTGCCGCCATGTACCTGACAATGGGGGGAGCCATGGTTTCACTCAGCCTCACCTTCGGCCTGCTGGCTCTGATGCAACGTCGCAAGCGCCGCCGCAAAAGATAGTTTTTCATTTCAATCATTCAACGTCAACTATTCAGACTGCCCCCATGACACTTCGCTTTATCACGCACCTGCTTCTGCCGGCGGCATGCCTCCTCAGCAGCAGCTTTGCACAAAACACCACCCCGGAACAAGAGCCAGAGAGCAACCGCTGCGCTCTCGGCAAAGCAGAAGTCCCCGGTACAGACGTCAACAACGGGTCGCATACCCCGCCCAAAGATTATCTGGCACAGGCTAAGCGACACACCCAACTGGCACATGCGTATTGGCAGCTCGGGTGTTTTGACAGTGCACAACTTGCACTGTCGGATGCCACTGCGGCCCTGCACCATCTGCCGGAAAATGAGGCAGCAGGCTCCGGCCTGCCAAAGCTCATTGAGCGCATGCAGGGCAGTATCCGCGAAAATCGGGAGGAGTACTACAAACACACAGGCAACGGGAAAGACCGCAACACCATGCGAGCTACCATGTCCTTTGACGATGAAGTTGAGCAGCTCTGCACTAATACCCCCCTCGATGATGCAGCGGAGCAACAGGCCCGACAGTTTGCACCGAGTGTGGCCAAATGGAAGAAACACCGCCTCGGTGCCGACATTGTGCTGCTGACCGGCCACTCTCAAACGGCATACGCCTTTGGAATCGATAACGATGCTATCTTCCTTTACGCTGTGCGAAATGAGAGAGCTAAGCCCCGATGTGTGCTCTGTACAGCCGAGCCGCTAGCCTGGCTCCGCGAAGCCCGATTCCGCCTGGTGGGCAACGGGATAGAGGCCACCCTGCCGGATGGGCTGACGGTGGGACGCTATGCGCTGTGGACTACTCCGCCGGCCCGCCATGCACCGGCTCCGCAGCTAGTGGTGCTACGCTGCACAGAACTGAAAAACAACAAACTACATATAGAAGCCCGCAACAAAACAGCTCACTCCATCGCCTTGGGGCGCGGTTTCTTCTATGCGCAGGCCACCATGGCAGATGGCACAGTGTACCCACCTTTCCGCACCGGCAGCACCCGGCAGACCACGGAAATACCACCTTACGAAAGCCGCACCATAAGTGCTGAACTCACACCGGATGCTGTCGACACCCTCCAACGGGCAGAGCACATTCACCTGAGCTTCCACTGTGCTTCCTCTGTACGGCTTCCGCAAAGTGACGGCCTTCTCTACCCCCGCCTTATTCCGCCGGACGGACTACCGGACTGGCAAAGCCGGGGCGCCATGAATCCCGGTATTATTGTGGACGCCGGAACAGTCGTACTGCAGGAAGATGCCGCAAGCGGGCGATACGCCATGCTATACCACATATTTACCCTCCGGGATGGAGTCTGGACGCTCACCACAAGCCTGCGCTATCATGAAAAAAGTTCCCTGAAAAAAGCGCCCCAGGGGTATCGCAAAGAAGGCAACACACTGCATCTGCTGGATACGCAGGGAAACAGCTATAGCACCATCGAACTCCCCACCGTGCCATGAACATATCACGCCGCCCCCTCATTTTCCTTATTGCCTCGCTCCCGCTCATACTACTCGGCTGGTACGCGGTGCAACTGAATGCCACCCCCCTGCACATACTCGGCACAGATGGGCGCATTTGCCCCTGCGAGTTCAGCGGAATCTCCCGTCTGCCCGATGGCGCGTACCTCCTCGGCCTGCCCGATGCCCCAGGCGAGGTCATCTGGGTGGCGACAGATAGTCTGACCGACGAGTTCATGTATACCAAGGCCTACGTATTACCCTGGTTCGGCAGAACACGAGCAGAGGTCACCCCGGCCGGAGAAGCTCTTATCCGGCCTTAAATTTCGCCCGTGCCGCACTTAAGGCTTTACGCAGGGGAAGAGATGTGGTAAGATATCGCGCGCGTAGCGCGCAGACATCCACGCCTGAAAAGTTATGAGTGACCCCACGAAGTTCCGAAATTTGGCCATTATAGCCCACGTTGACCACGGCAAAACAACTCTTGTTGACCAACTGCTGAAAGCCGGCGGCACCTACCGCGAAAATCAGGAGGTGCAGGACCGCGCGATGGACTCCATGGATTTGGAGCGTGAAAAAGGCATCACTATCAAGGCCAAAAATACGTCGATTCACTGGAATGATTATACCATCAATATCGTCGACACACCGGGGCACGCGGACTTCGGAGCCGAGGTGGAGCGCGTGATGAAGATGGTGGACGGTGTAATACTCGTGGTGGATGCCTACGAGGGGCCGCAGGCACAGACTCGCTTTGTGCTGCGCAAGGCATTGCAGGAGGGCTTGCTACCCATTGTGGTTATCAACAAGATTGATCGTCCGCATGCCGACCCCATAAAGGTGCATGATCAGGTGCTGGAACTTCTGTTGGAGTTGGATGCGAACGAGGCTCAGTTTGAGGCTCCTTTCGTGTACGGCTCCGCACGCGACGGCTACTTCATGAACAGTCCGGAGAATGAGCCGCCGGTGGACTGCACTCCCCTGCTCTACCAAATTGTCAATCACATTCCCGCCCCGCGCGACACCAATGCCGAGGCTCCTTTCAAGATGCTCATTTCCAACATTGATTGGGATGACTACGTTGGCCGAGTGGCGGTGGGGCGCATTTCCTGCGGTCGCGTGCAAAAGGGCGACACGCTCTACCTGCTGCGCCCCGACGGCAGCAAGGTACAAGGGAAGGTTACGAGGTTGTTCGAGTACAGCGGCTTGCAGACGACCGACTCTGCCGTAGGCGAGGCAGGCAACATTATCGGGCTGTCCGGCTTCGAGGATGTCGATATCGGCGAGACTCTCGTGGCTGACCCGGAAGATGAAGCCATGCCCTTTGTCCAAATTGACCCGCCGACGGTGCAGATGGAGTTCAGCATCAATGACGGACCCTTGGGCGGTCGCGACGGCAAGAATGTGACCAGCCGCGTGATTCGCGACCGACTCATGCGCGAAATGCGCACCAACATTTCCATTAAGGTCGAAGATACGGACCTTGCGGGAGTCTTCATGGTATCCGCCCGCGGCACCATGCAGATAGCCATTCTGGTGGAGCAGATGCGCCGCGAGAACTACGAGGTACTCGTCTCGCGCCCCAAGGTCATCACCCGCGATGTAGACGGCGTGCGCTGCGAGCCTTTCGAGACGGTATTCATTGAGGTTCCGGACGAGTGTGCCAACGGCGTGGTACGCATACTGGGCAACCGCAAGGGGATATTGGAAAATATGGAGACCGGCGGCAACGGTCGCACCTGCATTCAGGCCACCATTCCCACGCGCGGTCTCATCGGCTTTGAGTTCGAGCTGGTCAATCTCACCAGCGGTCACGGCATCTTCTCGCACCTCTTCAAAGAATATGCGCCCTATGCCGGAGAGATTGTCACCCGTCAGAGCAGCACGCTCATCTCGATGGAGAACGGCATCGCCCGTCCCTACGCTCTGCAGGCGATGGAGGAGCGCGGCTCCCTCTTCATTGCGCCCGGCGATGAGGTCTACGAGGGCATGATTGTGGGCGAGAACCCCAAGCCCATCGACATCCCCGTCAATCCCACCCGCGAAAAACACCTCACCAACCACCGCTCAGCCACAAAGAACGACTCCATTCAGCTCACCCCGCCGCGCATCTTCTCTCTGGAGCGCGCTATTGAGTACATCGAGCCCGATGAGCTGGTCGAGGCCACGCCCCATTTCATCCGCATGCGCAAGCGTCTGCTCGACGCCACCGCCCGCAAGCGCGCCGAGCTCCGCGCCAAGGGACTGTAATGGTTCCGCCACAAGGCTCACAACATCTCCGACTCATTGCACAACATGTTAAGTGACATTTACAACTGGTTTGCCAACTTCGACCTCATGTCGGCCATTCTCTACACCTCCGCCCTCCTGCTCTACGCGGCGGGATTTCTGGGCGCAGTTCTGCCCTACCCCGGCTGCTTCGTAGCGCTGGGCGGCAGCGTGTGCTATGCCTTGGCAGACGGCTCACCCTCTTCATGGTGGATATGGCTTATCCTCACCCTGCTGGCTACCTTCGGCACGCTGGCCGACAACATTACCAGTGCCATGGGTGCCCGCAAGTTCGGCGGCAGCAAGCAGGCTATTATCGCGAGCATGCTCGGACTCTTTATCGGGGCTTTCTTTGTTTTCCCCTTCGGCATCATCCTCGGTCCCTTCATCGGTGCCTTCATTGCAGAGCTTGCGCTCGTTCGCAAAAATCTCAAAGACTCCGCAAAGTCCGGTTTCGGGGCCACCCTTGGTCTGATGGCAGGCGTGCTGGCCAAGGTCATCGTCACAGCCATCATGCTGCTCATCACAGTCCTCTGAACAGACTGACATCTCCCTTTATCACTCCCTCCGGCAACATACATTTTCTCTGTTGCCGGAGGGTTCTTTATATCTTCTCAGCGTCGCCTATGTCCGGGCGGCGGAGGAGGTTCCACCCGCCATGGAGCAGACCGATGGCGGCGATGATGGTGGTGCCTGTGGCGGTGCCAGCGCAAGGGCAGCTCAATCCCCGGCCCCCAATAAGGTCCCGGCGGGTACATAGCCGGAGGAGGAGGCGGGGGCGGCGGCAATCCGGGCATGCCGGGAGGAGGAGGTGGTGGCCCCGGCGGTCCTCCCAAGGATATATTCCAGCATACATCCGCTCTGCTCTGAGCCGTCAGCACAGCAAGGGTCAGAACAACGCCCCACATCATTCGGAACGACAATTTTCTCATGGTCATCTGAATATCTTTCACCATTCAGACCACCACGGCAAGGGGCATGTTGAGGGTGCCGCCCTAATAGTCAGTCGGTATCACCTCTTATTGTCCTTCTCATCGGAAAGCGGCTTGCGGTATGTATTCCAAGCTACAAGAGCCGATGATATCAGGAAGAAAAGGTCATCCAACTGTCCCGGACCGAATGCTATATCCGGCACAAAATCAAAAGGAAGCACAAAATAAAGCAAAGCCAGCACGCAGAGCGCCAAACTGAGTTTGCCGCGTATTCCGTGCTTGTTCATCACCATCAAAAATTCCTTTATAATCGCCAATTTACCTTTCATTATCCTGAGATTTTTGTACCGTGCAGCGCCATTCTAATGCAGCACGGCATTGCTTGCAAGCAAAAACACCTGCCACCGCCCATCACAGGCTAAGTCCGGCATCCGCCAGATACTCACGCAGCGTTTTCCCCTGTATGTAGGCCTGGCGCTCCAACAACAGGCGCACGGCCTCATCTTCCCGAGGCTGATTGGTACTCCCCCTTGGAGCTACCTGCTCGGGTAGCTGTTGCGACATCAAATTCCGTATGATATGAAGCTTTGCTGCCGGAATACGCCGACGCGCCATCCAGTTGCGCACCGTCGACTCCGTTACAAAACATTTTTCCGCCAACCAGCCATATGTATAACTGCGGCTCTTTAACCACAATTTTATCCGATGCTTGAATTCGTCTTGCTCTTGTGTCATTTCAGAGATAATTATATCTCTCTATTGCTATTTGTCAACAACAAATAGCAATATTTGCTACATTTTTACTTCAAGCAGCTACATATACAACTTCATTCGCAAGCTATGAAGCTCATACAAAGTCTCCGGCCCCACTACACCATCCGTAGGATAGCGCTCCGAAAGAAGAGCTCTCAGCTTAAACTCCCAATCAGCATTCATTTGCGACTTAAGATTATCAGGGCAATAGCGAAGAGGATTTTCCGTCATTGACATGATTCGATGCCAATTCGACGAGGACTTCTCACACACATCGTCGAAGCTCTTACTCATAGATTCCTCAAACGCATCCACCTTCGGTCGAGCCACCATGCTGATATATGCCGATTTCTCCATCTCCTCCAGCCCCTCCATATCCTTCTCTATCTCACGCCTCAAGCGCTCAACCTCCACCTCGTACTCCTTCGACAGTTTGTCATAATCCTCATGAGCCTGCTTGTAGTCGCGGTACACCTGCTCCACCTGATTAAAGCGGCAAAACTCCTCATAAAAGCTCTGAAATTGCTCCTCCTGCGAGACGGTCGACTCAGCACTTGCCGGAGCTGCTGTCGGAGCTGGTGCCTGTTTCTTGTCCGAGGACGACATCGCCTCCGCGACATCCTGATATGCAACCGGCAAGACCAGCAGGAACATCAGCACACATCCGCCTACAATCATAGAGGGCAAACAGCCTTTCGGCAAGCCTCCCCGTTTCTTCTTCCGGCGCGGCTTGTCAGGCGGCACCTCCGGCAGGGACGGAACCGGCGGCTCGGCGACGACAGGTGGCGGAGGCTCGGGCACGGGAGCTGTCATCAACTCATCCCACCAGGCAGCAGCGCTCTCCGAGCGCTCTTCCGGACGGAGTGCCAAGTTGTGCATGATGCTTGCCGGCAATTGCGGCAGCTCCGGCAGGGGCTGCAAAGGCAACAACTTATCCTGATAAAGTCGCGCGATGGAAGGGGCCGGTGCTTTGCCGCACAACAGTTCGTACCACGTCGCCGCCAAGCTGTACAAATCCGTCTGCGGTCCTACCTTCTCGGCCGATACCTGCTCAGGCGAGGCGTAAGCCGGCGAAAACTGACCTTGCGTGAGAGTATTCTCCTGATAAAACGCCGCTGCACCGAAATCGATGAGCACCGGTTTATCCCGCTCATCGAACACGATGTTGTCCGGTTTAATATCACGGTGCAACATCCCCTTCGTGTGCATGTACCCCAGAGCGGAAAGAATGTGGCATAACCAGTCCCTGAGTTGCTCGGGAGAAAGACTGCGCTCGCCCGCTGCCGCCTCGGCCATCACCTCGCGCAGCGAACTTCCGTCCAAACGGTCCATGACATAAAACAAGGTACCGTTACTCTCGAAGACGTCGTACACGCGCACAATATTCGGATGTTTGAGCTTGGCAAGCTTGCGGGCCTCGCTCTGCATGTCGGCCTTTGCCTTCAGGTAAAACTCCTCCAGCGAGGGGTTCATCACACATATCCGCCCATCCTCAGTCCGATAGCAAATATCCGTCGGAAAGCACTCTTTCAACATCACCGGGCGCTTCAGATTGTCATCGAACGATACGTAAGTCACGCCAAATCCGCCTTTTATTCCCTCTCCGAGAATTTTATAATGGCCGATTTTCGTCCCCGGCGGCAGTGCGATGCTCTTCATAACAAGCTCATTCTACCCTCCCCACTACGGTAAGTCAAGAAAACAAGCAGAGGACGCCGCCGCGCAGCTCCTCTGCCCTGAAATTTAATAATCTTTACATCCGCCCCCTTGCACTCAGCAATCAGAGGCGGACAACGATTTACTCACCCAGTCGGGGGACTTCATCCGCCAGGAACTCAGCCAAGGTCTTGCCCTGTTCAAAAGCCTTTCGCTCCAGCACCTTGCGGGTGGCGGGATCGAGACTGAGCGTCACGCGAGTCTCTTCCTGCACCTGCACGCGCGAGG
Organism: Akkermansia sp.; assembly: GCA_030535875.1. Lineage (GTDB taxonomy): Bacteria > Verrucomicrobiota > Verrucomicrobiia > Verrucomicrobiales > Akkermansiaceae > Akkermansia. Next base: position 11,628 of record JAUNRC010000056.1, read on the forward strand.
GCAAAGCCAGAGGGAGTTCCTTCATCATTTCACGGATGATGTACTCTTTCGCTGCGGGAATTTGCTTCTTAGCCATCCAATTGCGCACCGTCGCCTCGGAGACATAGCATTTCTCAGCAAGCCACGAGTAACTACAATTGTTTGCCTTGAGCCACAATTTTACATTCAGCTTAAGTTCATCCTGATTTTGCTCTTCCATGTCGCGGAGAATATCATTTTTATCACGAATTTGCAAGAAAATTATGCTTTTTTTTATTTTTTTATCAAAAACATCGATATTTTTGTTGACACAATATCATTTTTGAGATATAAATAAACCCGACAAGCGAAACACACAACCATGATTATCACCTTCACATGTCCCAACTGCGGCTGCCAACAGCTCACCCAAATTCGGCAGACTATCCACCGAGCGGAAGTTAAGCTGAGTACCGGTCATTCAGGAGAAATGGTGGCCACTCCTGTGGGAGTGGACGAAAAATTACCCGGGCCGATATTGGGGTACCGCTGTAGCCGGTGCCGCTACCCTGACAATCAGAACCACGACGAATCAGGCGGCTTCTTCTGGAACGAACTCGCACAAGTGCAGGCGGCCGGAGTGTGCGACAGCACGGATAAAGTTCTTAAACTTCATCACTGCATGATTTGCCACGGCGACGGTCGCACCCAACCTCTCGTCGTAAAGTCCGCCGGTTCCCTCAGCCTCCGCCAGCGGCAACAACTTCTCAGCAAGCACGGAGTGACCCATGGAGTTCTCCTGTGCGAAGGCGACCCCGGCATCGGCACCTTCCAGGGCAGACGCATTTGAGCATGTCATAAAAATGAGACCTAACAGGCTTTCAAT
>JAUNRC010000002.1 GCA_030535875.1 Akkermansia sp.
TAGAGGCTCGTTATCGTGCCTCTATGGGATGGCAATGATTTACAATTTACAATTTATTAAGTTCGGCACCTTTGGTGCAGGAGTTAGCGCTTAGCTTACGCCACCGTTTACGCCCCTCACCCCTGCTGCGCAGGGGCTTCTTCACGGCGGGTGCAAGCCCGCTCTTCACCATAAAGTGTTGATTTACAATTTACGATTTTTCAAAATTGTAAATTGTACATGGTAAATTGTAAATCTCATATTTCGGTTTGCACTTGACAAAAAGCGCTTTTAATAGTAGTGTAGGGTGCGTGCAAGAGAGTGTACAGATGAGCCTTCCTTTTGAGGCGGATGATGTTGTGGCGTTGCAGGAGGCTCGGGAGGAAGCGTTGCAGGAGGCTCAGATGGCTCGGGTGGCTCGTCGCTCTCGTATGGTGAAGCGGAGTCGGCGCGAGCGGGTTGAGGAACAAGCTTGTCGGTTGGATGAAGGTTTGAAATTGATAAGTGGATTGCAGCGTGCCTGTAAGTTGGTGCCGCCGGAGGTACAGAAAAAGCCGCTGGAGTTCGATGAATTGCCGACGGATGAGTTGCGTGATGTGAGTGAACGCTTGGAGTTCGACGGGAATTGTTTCAGCAAGACTCGTTATATTCACCCTTGCTATGTGAAGAAGGGGGAAGAGGAGGGTGCTTATACAGTCACTTGCCGTTTGCCTGTGTGTACGATGGGCAATTCCGCCATAGGCGATTCGTTGCCGGTTTATTCTGTTTGTAATAAGTTCTGTGAGCGCTTACCGCTGTACAGGCAGTTGAAGTTCTTCAGTGACCGCGGTTTGGTGGGGGTGGATGAGCAGATGCTCAGTCGTTGGATGGAGCGCACGGCTGCTGTGTTGCAACCGCTCTATGAGGCATTTTATCAGCAGTTATTGTTGAGTGAGGATTTGCAGGTGTATGAGGTGCCGACGGGGGATATTCGTGACAAGCGCCCCATCGGTCACATGTGCGCGACGCGTAGCGCTCAGAGTGGGCAGGTTCATTATCGCTGGCGAGAGGAGCTCTCGGTCGTGGTGCCTGAGCGCGGTGTGGCGTTGGCGGAGCCGCCTGTTGCGCGTGAGTTATTTGTGTCGGCTCCGGGTGAGGGGGCTCTTTCCGCGCTTTTTTATACCTTTATGGATGAGTGCGGGCGCTGCGACTGTGATTTTGCTGAATGGCTGTTGACGACTCTCCGTGCGCTCCCCGGTTATCGAGGGGATGTGCTTGCATTGCTTCCTGTGAGCGGGGGTATTGTTTAATTGTCAGCCTGTGCAACTGTGGCGATGAGGCTGAGAGCCTTAGCTACGACAAGGTTGCGAAGTTCGTTACGGGGTACTCCCGGGTAGAAGAGGGTTTCGGTATGAGTGGGGCGAGCGGCACCTCGACGGGCAATGGCGAGGCATACTGTGCCGACAGGCGGTTCGCCCTCGGCTGCGGTCGGTCCGGCATTCCCCGAGACGGCAACGGCGATATCGGCTCCGGCCTTTCGCATGGCACCTTCGGCCATGGCTGATACGACGGGCTCACTGACGACCCCATGTTCTTCGATGAGGGTAGGTTGAAGTCCCAGTTCCCGTTCTTTTGCCTCGTTACAGTACGTTACCCAGCCGTAGCGAAAGGTTTGTGAGGCTCCGGGCACTCCTGTGATGGCTGCTGCGATGAGGCCGCCGGTGCAGCTTTCGGCCGTAGTGACGGTAAGTTTGGCTGCTTGCAGATTTTTTACTGCGGCGAAGGCTGCGAGTTCGAGATGGGAGTTCATGTCAGGCGGATGATTATTCAGGTAGTTGAATGGCTACGGTGGCGAAGGCTGCCATGCCTTCCTGGCGTCCGAGCGCTCCGAGTTTTTCGTTGGTGGTGGCTTTTACGCCCACGCGTCGGGGTACTACGCCGAGGATGGGGGCAAGGGTTTCTTTCATTTGTGTTACAAAGGGCATGATTTTCGGGGTCTCGGCGATGAGGGCGCAGTCGGCGTTTACGACCTTGCCGCCTTGGGCGTGCAGGAGTTCAACGGCCTTTTCCACAATCCGCAGGGAACAGATATTCAGGCAATTGTCATCGTTGGGCGGGAACCAGTAGCCGATGTCCGGCTCGCCGATGGCTCCGAGGATAGCATCTGCCAAGGCGTGACAAAGTACGTCGGCATCGCTATGACCGGCCAGACCTTTTGTCTCGTGTACTTTTACGCCGCCGAGCCACAGCGGACGCGGTTGTTCGGAAAAACGGTGAATATCATAGCCGAGTCCTACCAGAGTAATCATGTCGGTGCTTGTTGTTAAGTGTTTTATGGAATGTCGGGCGGCATGGGGAGCCTGTGAGGTTCAGTGTGCCTCCAGCCAGTTGGGGGCGTGATTGGCCTCCACTTCGAGCGGTACGCCATTGGGAAGCGGGAGGGCCGATTGCATGGTGGCGACAATTTGCGGGATGAGGTCGTGCTCGTCGCGGTGCAGGTCGAAGAGGAGTTCGTCGTGAATCTGCATGATGAGGCGGGTTTTGCGTCCTTGCAGGAGCCGGTGCACGCGCACCATGGCAATTTTGATCATGTCGGCGGCGCTGCCTTGGATGGGGGTGTTGATGGCGGTTCGCTCGGCTGCTGTGCGGAGGTTGAAGTTGTTTCCGGTGATATCGGGCAGGCTTCTGCGGCGACCGCAGAGCGTCTCGGCATAACCTCGTTCGCGAGCTATCTCTACGAGTTTGTCCATGTAGTTTTTTACGCCGGGGAATTGTGTGAAGTAGTTGTCAATGAGGGCGGCGGCTTCTCCTCTCGGGCAGTCCAATCGCTGGGAGAGCCCGAAGGCGGATATGCCGTAGATGATGCCGAAGTTGACGGTTTTCGCGGCACGTCGCATAGCGGAGGTGACATCTTCGCGCGGTACGCTATAGAGACGGGCTGCGGTTTCGGCATGGATATCGCGCCCTTCGATGAAGGCTGTTATCATGGCGGGGTCGGCGGAGAGTGCGGCCATGAGTCGGAGCTCGACCTGTGAGTAGTCGGCGGAGAGAATGCTGTACTCCTCGCTCCGGGCGATGAACGCGCGGCGAATGAGTTTGCCGGCATCGGAACGAACGGGGATATTTTGCAGGTTGGGGGTTTGAGAGGCCAGTCGCCCGGTGGCGGTGACCATCTGTTGCAGTGAGGAGTGAATGCGCCCGTCTACCGGTGAAATGTAGCGGGGCAGGGCATCGAGGTAGGTGCCTTTAAGCTTGCTGAGTTCGCGGTACTCCAGAATGTCCTGAACCAGCGGATAGGCGGGGGCGAGCTTGCGGAGGGTTTCTTCGTCCGTTACAAATTGTCCCCCTTTGGTCTTTTTGGGTTTTGCCAGCAGCTTGAGCTCTCCGAAGAGGAGGTCACCGAGTTGTTTGGGTGAGTTGAGATTGATGGGGCGACCAATCATCTCGTCTATTCGGGTGTGAATGGCCTCAATTTTGTGCCCCAGCTCCTGAGAGGCAGTAAGAAGTTGTTCGGGCGCCACTCGCATGCCTTCCTGCTCGATGTCAGCCAGCACGGGAACAAGGGGGAACTCGATGTCGTTCATGAGTGCGACTTGTCCTGCGGTTTCGAGTTGGGGGCGCAGTTCAAGAGCGAGTCTGAGGGTTACATCGGCATCTTCGGCGGCATAGTCGGTCAGTTCTTGTGCTGTGAGTGCGGCTGTGTTGCAGTCCTTGCCGGCGATGTCTGTCAGGCGAATGGTTTTGTAATGGAGCAGCGCTTCGGCCATGTCGTCCATGTTGTGGCGCAATTCCGGATAAAGGGCACAATGAGCCAGCATGACATCAAAGAACGGCCCTGAGACCTGAGCCCCGGCTGCTTGCAGTACTCGCAGGTCAAACTTCAGATTGAGTCCTATTTTTTCAGCATTGCCGGCAAGTGCCGGTAGGAAAACATCGGGGCATCGTCCATCGACCGTCGGTACGTAATATGCTTCGCCGGGGACAATGCTGAACGACATGCCCAACATGCGGTCCCGGAGCGGGTCCAAGCCTGTGGTCTCGGTGTCGAACGCCCAGCGTGGGGCTTGTTGCAGGGCTTGTGCAAGCTCGGCTTGTTCCTCCGGCGTGGCGATGAGTTTGTAGCTATGGGGGGTAGAGTTGATGTCTGCGAGTGCGGGTGCTGCAGAGAAGAGGTCCAGTTGAGTGGGCTCATCGTTTGAGTGTGGGGGGGATGTGAACAAATCATCCGGTGCAGCCGCCCCGATGCGTTTGTCCAGCCCTCGGAACTCCAGTTCGGCAAAGATGGCTCGCAGGGCGGGGATGTCGTAGCCGGCGCGAGCGCAATCGGTGATGGTGACAGGGAGCGGGGCATCTCTTCGGATGGTGGCCAAATCGTATGAGAGTCGCGCCTTGTCGGCATTTTCCTCAATTTTTTGGCGCAGCTTACCCTTGATGTCGGCAGTATGCTCCAGCATGTTCTGTACGCTGCCGAACTGAGCGATGAGCTTGCGTGCTGTCACGGCGCCTACTCCCGGCACGCCGGGGATGTTATCGCTGGCATCTCCCATCAGCGCGAGAATGTCGATAATCTGAGCGGGGGTGGAGATGCCCCATTCCTCCAGAAACTCAGCCTGTCGGATAATTTCGAAATCTGCACCTTTTTTGCCCGGCTTGTGAAACGAGCAGGTGGGCGAGAGGAGCTGCCCGAGGTCTTTGTCGAGCGAAACCATGTAGGCGTGCATGTCTTCCCGCTCTTCAACCAGTCGGGTAAAGGTGCCGATGAGGTCGTCGGCCTCGTAGCCCGGCACCCGAACGACAGGTATGCGCATGGCTTCCAATATGCGGATAATCCAAGGGATGGAGTCGCGCAGTTCCTGGGGCATGGCCTGCCGGTTGGCTTTGTATTCCGGGAACTGTTCGTGACGGAAAGTGGGGCCTGAGGGGTCCAGACATGCAACGATGTGTGTGGGGGCTTCTTTTTCGATAAGCGAGAGCACCGTGTTGGTGAACCCGAACATGGCGGACGTGTTCAGCCCGGCCGAGGTGCGCATGGGGGCGTTGATGAATGCGTAAAAGGCGCGGTACATCAGCGCCATGCCGTCCAGTATGTAGAGAGTCTCCATCGGGAGCTATTCTACCATAGCATTCAGGCGGCTGTCAAATGACTTTCTCAGTGATTATCGGCATGTTTTGTACAGGCCGCGCGCGAATCGCCAAAGCAGGCAGGTGAAGGCCGTGTAGAATGTAAGCTCAAAGAACTCTTCAATCAGGTTGTTGTGGAATACCCGTTCCGATATCTGTGCACAAAGCGCATTGATGATAAGTAAACTGCACTCCCACGCCGGAAAACGAACGCTCTTCAGCAGCTCCCATGTGTCGCGGTAGAGTTTTTTCCAAATGAAGACGGTGACCAACAGGGTGAGGTAAATCCCGACAAAAACATGGGCTAACCAACCATAGGGGATGTCTTTCCACTTAGGGAACTTCTCCGGGTCGTCAGGGTCGGCAAAGAACCAAAGCGTACGTCCGTAGTTAATCTCGCGCAGGAAAAGGAATATCAGCACGAAGCCGGCAAAGAGGAACAGGCGGCGATTGCTGGTGGCGCGGAAGGCAACGATGCAGCAAACTACGAGAATCGCAAGCTGGATGAACTCCGGCAGAGAATTTTTGCCGCCATAGGATTCCGGCAGGAGACATCCGCTCACTATGCAGAGTTGCATGACTATCAGGATGATGAGCGCGAATATGTTGAAATCTCTGTCTGTGCGGTCGTTGAGAAAAGAGAGTGTGCTTTTGCAGATGTTCATGGTAAAGAGGCTCTTTCCGTCAGACAGAATAGCATTTTTTTGTTTAAATGTAAAATGAAAAATACGGGAAAAATAGTGGGAAATTTCAGAAATATACTTCGGGTAAAAACTGACTTGACAGAGGGTGGGGAATTTGCTAATAAAGAGGGGAGATGAAGCCCAAATATGTTTTTCCCTTAATTGCCGTGGTTGGAGCGGCCGGCGGCTACTTGGCGGCACCCGGGTTGTTGCCTGTGCTGACAAGTGCCATTTACGGCGACCAGGTAGTTGAAAAGAAAACGCAGAAGCCCAGTACCCGTGAGCCTGAGAAAAAGACGGAAGAGCTTGTTCAACAAACTGTTGAAGAAGAGAAGAAAACCTCCGGAGAGGAGTTTGACTGGTCTGATGAGCCCGATGACGGGCTTGATCGTTTTGCTGACGCGTACGATCCGAACTCATTTGCCGACGGCGAGGAAGAATCTTTTGTTGATGATGACCCCAATGGCGAAAATATTGAGCCGGAGCGCATCGTGAAGTTTCAACGTCGTGCTTCCGTTTCCGGCGGTGGTGAGCAGGATATTAATGCTCCGGTAAAAGAGACTCCGTATATCGGTAAAATCAGTCCGGCTGTGTGGAAACAGCCTAAAATTCTGAAGAAGCGTTTGGGCGGTCGTCTTCGTTCGCGAATGAAGGGGACCTCACAGGAGAAGATTGAGGCCTTTCTCAAAGAGCCGGAGACACGCCTGATGTTGGCACAGTGGGAGTTGCTTCATCGCTGCAATCTGGATGACCTGACCAAGCTGATGAAGGATCGCAAGACCTGTGAGTCGTTGGCACCGCTATTGAATGACCTGAAGTGGTTGAGCGGGTTCGTCTATGATGGTGAATTGAAGAATGCCGAAGTTGCGCTTGCTATGATTGCGCACTTCCGCCAGGTCGATCCGCACATGGATGACGATAACCTCGATGAGCTCAGTTCTCTGGAGGGTGGTTTGAAACGTCGTGTCGCCGGAGCCATTGCCACGCAGTTTACCCGTAACGGCTGGTATGGTGAGGACCGTGAATTGACGAAGGAAGAGCTGGAGAGCTTCAAGGACCTGGGTTATATTATGCCGAGCATGCCCGGAGCCAAGAAGAAAGGGAAGAACAAACAGGATATTTTCCGTGCCGCCCGCGAGCGTTATCTTTTCTTTGCCGAAAGTATCGACACCAACAGCCTGAACGGATATTTTGCTGAGCTTCCGACTTGGTTGCTGCACTATGCTTGCGGATGGAAGGGTGACAGTCCTTTCGGTACGGCATCGACCATGCGTTGGCTGCGCGATAACTGTTCCGCTCCGGCAAGAGCCTATACCGGTATGGCATATCAGGTGCCTTATCTGCCCTTGAACATGTATGGTGATACTATCTTTTCACAATGGTATTACCAGCCCACAGCCCCGCTTTACCCCGGCAACTTTGCTAAGCAGACCCGTGATATCGGTGCCGTGTGCGGTGGCTTGTCCCACTTCGGTACTTCGGCTGCCTGCGCGAATGGTGTGCCGGCCATCACTATGGGTGAGCCGGGACACTGCGCCTATGCGGTTTATTTTGATGGCGAGTGGCATGCTGCCAATTCGATTTCGGAAGATCGTCATCCGCATTGGAACTCGTGGGGTGAGACAACTTGGAGTGCTCTGCAAATGCAAACGGCTATGTACAAGCAGGGCGCCATTACGCGCGATGCTCAGATGGTTTGTACGTTGGCAACCTTGCTCTCCGAGTATCGCAATCCGATTAACGCTCTTAAACTTTATGAGCTTTCGGTGCAGATGCAGCCGCTCTACCAGCCGGTGTGGGGCCATTACATGGATACTGCCGCGAAATATCTCGGTCGCCGTCCCCGCAAGTGGCTCGGCGTGAACCAGTTTGTATGCGATTCCATCACGCCGGGGCACCCTGAGATGTGCGCTAAGTTCCTTCAGGAACGCATATATCCGGCCATGTTGAAGGTCATGCGTTCACCCAAGCAGAAGTTGGCTGCCTTTGAGGCTTATTTCAAAAATCTTAAAATCAATGAAAAGGCTCAGTGGGACTTCCATCTGCTCCTTGATATGCAGTACCAGTCCCTTGGCAATGCCCGCACGCATAAGGAGGCTTTCATGCGTATATTGGTGGATAATGTGGCCAAGCATCCTGAGTTCTGCCAGATGATTGCCTGGGCTATTAAGACTGCCCATGCCGAGGGTAAGCCTTTCCATAAGAAGGTTGTGGCAATGATTACCAAGGCCGTGCAGGATAACCCCGACTCGAAGGATTTGATGTCCTGTGGTGTCATTCGTGGTGCTGAGGAAACCGGTGATTTTGATTTGGCTAACCTCTGGAGTGCCGATTACTTGGATAGCGGTAAGAAAATGCCGGAGTTCGAGCCGGTTGGCGGTAACCTTGTTTCTGCCGGCGGTTTGGTTACCTTCAGTAAGTACCATGATGACCAGAGCTCAATAATTCATCATGCAGCCGGCCTGACGGAGAAGGGCGGTCAGATTTGTTCCTCCTTCGGTAAGCACCAGACGGTGACGGTGGAGCTGCCTAAGAAGTCGAGAATCGGCGGCATCGTTATCGTTCCGACCAATGGTTGCTCGCAGTACCGAGTGTGGCACATCGATATTTCTGCGGACGGCAAGACGTGGAAGCGACTCACTGCTCTTCCCGACAGTAAGAGTGAACCGTACATGCGAATTTGCATTAAGCGTAGCCATCCCACAGCAAAATTTATTCGCATCGACTCCGGTGAAGATCAGCTCGTAGGTATTAACTTCAAAGCCATTCTCGTATATGATAACAAGAAAGTTAAGTAATTTTTTACTGATAGGTCTTTTGGTCGTGGCGGCCCATGTTCAGGGGGCCGTGCGCGCAAAGAGTTACGATGAGGCGCTGGAGAAGGCCGGTGATAGCGGAGTGATTGTCTATTGCTATGGCCCCGACTGGAACAAACCCAGTCTGAAGTTGCTGGATTCGTTCTGGAACACCCCTGCTGCCGAGGCCGCAGCCGGTAATGCGGTGATGTTGGCTGTGCCGTTTTATGAGCGGGACACGGCGAAGGGAGCGGACGAGGCTTCGTCTATACGCGGCCGCATGCCGGCTCCGCCCTTCAATGTATGTCCCACGATTATGTTGTTCGATAAGACCGGTCGTCGCGTGGCTTCGTTCCAAGGTGCTGATTACTTCGGTACGGATGAGGCCTGCACCGAGGCGCAGAATAACATGCGTAAGTACATTGAGGCCTTGAGAAAACAGCAGGAACTTCTTGGCAAGGCTGCCGGTTTGATAGGTCAGGAAAAGGCCAAGATTCTTCTCGAAGTGGCGGAATTACCGGTGGAGCGTCCGGCGGATTTTATGGAGCAGTTGAAGTTGGCTGACCCTGCTGATAAGTTGGGTGGTATGCGCCGTCTGACGTTCCGTCCTCGCGAAGATTTGGTGTATAAGCTGATGGATACGACGGATGGCTTCCTTAAACCTGATTTCGAAGCTGACTTTGACGAAATTAAGAAGGAGTGTGAGAAGATGTTTAAGGATGAAACTCTGCGTCCTGAAGACCGACAGGCTGCCTTCAGCATCTATATCGGTCAGGCTCGACGTGAGGGAATCCCCCCGAACCAGCTTAAGGGATTGATTAAGAAAGTTCACAAGTTGGCACCCGATACCACATACGGTAAAATTTCGCCGGCTTTGGCGGATGCCTGGGGTGCGCTGCGCAATAAGCTCAATTCTGATGAACGCAAGGCCGCTCGTGAGGCGAAGCGAGCCAAGGATAAGGAGAAAAAGGCAGCCAAGCGTGATAAGCGCCGTGCTGAGGAAACAATCGAGATTGATTGATTAACAATCACGGAAAGATAAACATAACCTCTTCTGTCCCACGCGGGCGGAAGAGGTTATGTTTTTCAAGCAAAAGATGTTATGTGCAGAGCCGACTGTTGATTGAAAGCGGTTTTAAGGTCGGTCAGAGTCGGAATCTTCGTAGGGAGCCTTGTGTTGTTCCGTATATTGCCAGCCCGGCAGGAGATGTTGCCAGAACTCGAAATGTTGATGAGAGACTTCTTCTTGCATGCGTTCCTCCGTCATGCGGAAGGGGTAGACTTGTACGGGAACTGATTTTACTCCTGCTCGGAAGGCCTCATTCACAAGGGTGTAGATTTCTTCGATGATAGGGTCGGTCATGGCAAAGCAGCCGATAGAGACATCGCTGCCGTGCACCATGATGTAGGAGCCGGTGCGCCCCAGTGAGCGGTCGTAGGCGTTTGGGTAGCCGATGTTGAAGGAGAGGTGGTACATGCTGCGCGGGTTCATGGCGCGCGGTAATACGCGGTAGAAACCCTCGGGTGCCTGTTCGTCGCCTTCCTTGGTCTTGGGTCCGAGCTCACCGCTCATGGCCGCAATCTCGTAGGTGTCGAACAGGCGCCACTTGCCGTCCGGCTCCTGCAACCAGAGCTCCAGTTCATAATCTTCCTTGATAATTCTCAGGAATACCGGCTTGCCGAAGTGCTCCTTGAGCTCTGCCTCGACATGTTGTCGCGCTTCGGCCACACGGTCATTGCCGTGGCAGGGAGTACCGGTGAGGGGAAGAGCCATGAGCAGGAGCAGAGGGAGTAGGCGGCTCATGACTGCGGCTCCGATTCTTCTTTCTTTTTACGTCGGGGCAGGTGCGGAATACAGGCTTCAAATAGTGCCATCAGACCGGCATATATCAGCAGGAATGCACCGGGCAGGGCGGCTGTAAGCCAAGGGCTGTTGCGGAATACATCAGCCATTTGTGCCGGAGCAGGATCGGCCGTTCCGAGCCATGCCGTTACCATGAGGTTGCAAAGCATGGTGAGAACCAACCAGAGCAGGTAGCACACTATAGCGGTAATAAATACCCGTACCTGATCTCGGGCGCACAGGCAGGCTGTGAACCAGAGGAGGGGCAGCAGCCAGTAAATGACGGGGAATTTCTCGCCGATATCGGCAAAGCCCGCGGCCTGCAATTCCGTATATACAGGCGTGGTAACTGCTCCCTGAAGCCCGGCGGCTATCATGACCAGTTCACCCATCAGCAGCATACTCAGCAGGCTGAATAAAATGTTCCATACCCCGCCCATCCATTTCATCACGGAGAGCTGAAGTGCGATGATGGCTCCCCACATCAGAACTTCACCGCCTGTCGGGCCGAGTTGGGTCAGATTTTCCCACAACTCTGCACTTGTCATCCCCTTGCCCCCATCTCGGCAGGCAAGCACCAGCCAGACAAACAGTACGATACATATCACTTGGAAAATTGCCTTCGCAGCTCTCATAACGCCCGCCATTTTAATTCATTTACCCCTCTTCCGTCAAGGTCAATGTTCACAAAATTGCATGAATGGCGGGAGGACGACGATTTCGGGGGGGGCTTGTTATAGTTAAAAGTCAAAAAGAGGGACTGAATGTGCGGTATGTAACATGTTGCACAAAAGAGTTGCTAAATGGCTGTGGGCAGGTTATACTGGGGGCCTTATGAGTGAGGAGCCGGAAGATTACAATGCGTTCGACAAGTGGGATGCCGTCGGTGCAGCCGCCATGCTGGGGCTTTTTCCGGCAGTTGTGCATTTTATTTTTTCTAAGCACGATATTCCCGGCACGTTGACATGGCTGGTGGTGCCTGTTGTGGCGGCTTTGGCTGTTTATTTGTCGGGATTTCTGTTTTCCGGAAAATCACTTGGGCGCATAGTGAACCTGGTTGGCCTTATCCTGACCCCCATTTTCCTGATAATTGCCTGTTTTTACTGGGCGGAGGCCATTGAGCGTGATTTCCCGAAGCGAGATGCGAATGAGCCGAAGCCTGAGCAACAGGCTAAGCCGTGATTATTGCTCACCGATGGAGATGATATTTATCTCCGGCGGGCAGAAGAAGCGCATGTTCCATATACTCCCGACCCCGCGCGAGACGAAAACCTTGCGTCCGCCTTCAAAGTCGTAAAGTCCGGCCGGCATGGAGGAGCGGAAACTCAGGAATGTGCGGGTGAAGGGGATGCCGATTTGCCCGCCGTGGGTGTGCCCGGAGAGCATGACATCCCAATCGTACTCGCGGAGCAGCCAGCGGCTTTCCGGGTCGTGAGAGAGGAGCAGAACCGGCAGAGGTTCTTCCCCGGCGGTTTTCATGCAGCGTTGAGGAGCCTCGTCACCCTCGTTCCAATCGCCCAGACCAATCAGTCGCAAGGTCTTCCCTGAGGGCGTGGTCCAGTCGATAGCCCGGTTGCGCAGGAGGGGTACCCCGGCGGTGCTGAGCACACGTTCGACTTCATCCTGTTTTTCGTAGTCGTGATTGCCAAGTATGGCGAAGGTTGGGGCGATGGCTCGTAGGCGGCGGAACCCGTTGACAGCCCATCGCGTGCGCCGGAATCGATGCTCGGCGGTGACTAAATCCCCGCCGAAGATGATGAGGTCAGGTTTTTGTTGTTGTAATGTTTCGATGACAGCCTCGAACTGCGAGGGGGAATTGTGCAGGTCTGTCAGCAGCGCTATGCGCAGAGGCCCGACTCCGGGCAGAGCCTCTGCGGGTAAGCTCTGTATGTTGCACTCTAATTTATCGGCTTCCCATCCGCCGATGAGCTCTGCGCTGCATTTGCAAAGAAGTGCAGCCAGAACCAACGCAACGTAACGATATTTGTTGCGGATGATGTGGTCGGTTAGGCGGCGGATGAGATGCGGATTTTTCATGAGCGATGGGGCAGGGGATATTATTCCGCTGCGTTGAAGAGCGCCAGTTCCGGGTCGATGAAGACACCATCCTTACGGATGAGCTTGTCATCAAAGTAGATTTCGCCGCCGCCGAACTCCGGCCGTTGAATGCAGACAAGGTCCCAGTGGATGGCCGATTCGTTGCCGTTGGGTGCCTCATCGTAGCATTGGCCGGGGGTAAGGTGGAAGGAGCCGGCAATCTTCTCGTCAAAGAGGATGTCGCGCATGGGCTTGAGCACGTGCGGGTTGACCCCGAGGGCGAACTCGCCGATGTATCGAGCTCCTTCATCGGTGTCGAGAATCTTGTTAAGCGCCTCATCATTTCCGTTGCAGTGAGCCTCGACAATTTTTCCGTTCTCGAATCGGAATGTAACCCCATCGAAGGGGATACCATGGTAAATGGTGGGGGCGTTGTAGCTGATGGTGCCGTTGATGCTGTCGCGGATGGGGGCTGTGTAGACTTCACCGTCGGGAATGTTGCAGTCACCGGCGCAGACGATGGCCGGTACTCCCTTAATGCTGAACGTCAGGTCTGTGCCCGGACCGACGATGTGTACTTTATCGGTGGCCTCCATCATGGCTTTGAGTTTTTGCATGCCTTCGCGCATGGCGGCGTAGTCGGCCAGACAGCAACGGAAGTAGAAGTCCTCAAAGTCTTCCGTGCTCATGCCGGCAGCCTGAGCCATGGCAGGGGTGGGCCATGCCAGTACCGTCCATTTGCGCTTGTTGACGGTGAAGTCGCTTGCGGCTTTCATGTGCTTGCTGACGAGCTTCATGCGCTCGGCGGGAACGTCCGCAGACTCGAAGCTGTTGTGGTCGGCATAAAAGACCACATTGACATCCATGTCCTGAGCGCGCTGCAGGCGGTAGCGGCCCTCCAGCTCGTATTGTTCCTCCGTGGCTCCCATTTGCAGTTCTTTATTGACGGCGGCATGGGTGATATCAACGTGAGGTATGCCGCCGGCACGACGGACGGCGCGAATGAGCTCGACGACCATGGGGTCGGGGATGTCCAACATGCGAAGGTTGACTCGTTCACCGGGCTGCACGCGCACGGCGTAACCAGTCACCTGTTCTGCCAGTTGCTGATAACGGGGGTCTTTCATGATAATTAGTCCATGATGGGGTTGAGGATGGACAATTCAGGGTCGGTGAAGATACCGTTCTTGCGGATGAGTTCGCCATCGAAGTAAATTTCGCCGCCGCCGTAGTCGGCACGTTGTATACAGACCATATCCCAGTGAACCTGAGAACGATTGCCGTTGTCGCAGTTCTCGTAGGCCTGACCGGGGGTGAAATGGAATGAGCCGCCAATCTTCTCATCGAAGAGAATGTCGCGCATGGGCTTGAGAATGTAGGGGTTGACCCCCAGAGCGAACTCGCCTATGAAGCGGGCTCCCTCATCGGAGTCGAGTATCTTGTTGAGGGCGTCTTCGTTGCCGTTGCAATGAGCCTCGATAATCTTGCCGTCTTTGAAGGTCAGGCGGATGCCGTCGAAGGGGATACCTTGGAAAAGTGTGGGTGCCGTGTAGTGAATGGTACCGTTCACGCTGTCTTTTATAGGAGCGGTGAAGACTTCGCCGTCGGGGATGTTCATTTCTCCGGCACAGGGGATGGCAGGCATGCCTTTGATGCTGAATGTCAGGTCGGTGCCGGGGCCGACAATGTGGACAACGTCGGTTTTCATCATGCGCTCAGCCAGTTTGTTCATGGCTTCGTGGAGCTTGTCATAATCGGCTAAGCAACAACGGAAGTAGAAGTCCTCAAAGGACTCCGTGCTCATGCCGGCTCCCTGTGCCATAGAGGGGGTGGGCCAGCGCAGTACACACCATTTGGTCTTGCAAACGCGGTGATTGTGTACGGGGCGCATGTGCTTCATGGCCAGTTTCATGGCTTCGGCGGGTACGGAGGAGTTCTCGAAGCTGTTGGCACCACCGCGAATGGCGATGTAAGCGTCCATTCCCTGCATTTCGGCCAGTTCAAATCCGGCAATGCTCTCGTACTGAGCATCGGTGGCACCGGCGAGCATTTCGCGGGTTACTCGGCTGTGGCGCAGGTTGATGTGGGGATTGCCGCCGGCCTCGCGCACGGCACGGATGAGTGCGATGGCAATTTCATCGGGGGCATCGATGATTTCCAGCAGGACGTGCTCGCCGGGTTGCACGCGGCAGGAATGGGATATCAGGCTCTTTGCGAGCTGTGTTGTTCGGGGATCGGTCATGTGAACGGATGGGGTTGTGTGTTGAAATCGGAATGAAGGGGCTATCAGGGCTTGGTCGTGAGCCATTGCAGGGTTTCGGCCAAATCATCGGCCGTGACATCTTCGGAGAGTACCGGCTCGCTCAGGTCGCGCAGCAGAACAAAGCGTATGGTGCCGCCGCTGAATTTCTTGTCGCTTGCCGTGAACTTCAGAGCTCTCTCGGCTGTGACGTTTTCCGGCAGGGTGAGCGGGAGTTCCAGCGCTTTGAGCGTATCTATCACCTCGCGCTCGGCTGAGGTGCTCAGGTTGCAATATTTGCGGCTCAGGCGCAGAGCTCCCCGCAGCCCCAGGCTGACAACTTCGCCGTGCAGCAGTTCACCGTAGGGTACGCTGGCCTCGATGCCGTGCCCCAGGGTATGGCCGAGGTTGAGGAAGGCGCGCACGCCGCAGGTTTCCTTCTCGTCTTCTTCAACGATGCGGGCTTTGATGGCGATATTGTCGGCGATGACGGAGGGCAGGCGCTCGATGGTGTTGAGGGTGAAGCCAAGGTCGATTTCTTGGGCCAGTTGGCGCAGGGTGCGAAGCATGGAAGGCTTGCGGATGGCAGCGTGCTTGACCATTTCAGCCATTCCTTCGCGCAGAACTCGCGGGGAGAGCGAGAGCAGGGTGGTCGGGTCGGCTATCACGAGGGACGGTTGGTGGAAAGCGCCGATGAGGTTCTTGCCGGCGGCAATGTCAACGGCTGTCTTGCCGCCTACCGAGCTGTCAACCTGAGCCATGACGGTGGTGGGTATCTGGATGAAGGGTATGCCACGGTAGTAGACGGAGGCAACAAATCCGGCCAAATCTCCTACTACGCCGCCGCCCAGCGCTACTACAAAGCTGCTGCGGTCGTGACCCTCCGCAACCATTTCGTTGACAATCTGCTCGACCGTACTCAGATTTTTGTTCTGTTCCCCGGCCTCGAAAACATGAAGGGAGGTGCAGTAGCCGGCATCTTCGAGGCTGTGAATGACTTTTTCTCCGTACAGGGGGTAGACGTTGCTGTCGCTGATAATGGCGGCTTTGCCGTGCAGGCGCAGGCGACCGGTGAGGTACCCCACGCTGTCCAGCGCATTGTTTTCAACATGGACGTTATAGGAGCGTGTACCGAGAGAAAGGTTGACTACTGGCATGCGCAGATTATACGCACGCGCCCCTGCACACGCAAGGCTTTATTGTGTACGTCGCTTTTTGAATGGAGAAAAAGTTAAAAAAAGGAAACTATTTCTTGACGGGGGATATTCTGATTGATAGTATGTGGTCATGGATATTTCGCTGTTTTCGGATGAGCTGGTGAAGATTGGTTTGGGGCTTGTGGTCGTGGTGTTGTTTTATGTGTGGAAGTACATTGGGGTGAATCGCCGTATTATGAAGGCTATCGATGCGGGAGATGCTGCTCAGATGCGGACGTTGCTCAATAAGAATAGGGACTTTGTGAATGAAGATAAGGATGAGTTACTCAGCAGCTATTTGACTTATGCCATTATAGGCGGACAGATGGAGTGTGTGAAGGCTCTGCTGGAGCTCGGAGATGGTGCTCAGTTGCAGAAAAAAGGAGTGGAGTCCGAGGAGGCATCTGTGCTGAATTTTTGTGTGGAGCATGCTTCGGCTGAGATGTTGCGCCTCTTGTTGGCCGCAGGGATGAAAGCTGAAGTGGAGCCTGAGTCGCCATGGATGGCCTGTTGTCTGCATGGGAAAGTGGAACATGCGCGGGTGCTGGCAGCAGCCGGAGAGGATGGTGTGACGGATGAGCAGCGTGCGGCTGCTCCTGGGCAAACGCCGTTACATGCCGTGGCTTACGGCTGGTTTTACAATCCTGAGGAGTCCGCCGCCATGGTGCGTTATTTGTTGCAGGAGTACGGCGCGGATGTGAATGTCTGCACCATAGCCGGTCATACGGCGCTGGACTTAGCGTACGACGAGACTCATGTCGGGTATGAAAGAAATGATGAGCTTCGCCGCTTGTTGACGGAGGCCGGCGGTAAGCGTGGCCGGAGTTTGAGGGTGCCGAAGCCGGTCTATGTGGGGCGTGTGTTCGTGACCGGAAGTTTGCAGGCGCTGACGATTGAAGAGAGTTTGCAGGTCAAGGGCGTGAGCCTGTTGCGACATCAGGAAGCGTGGTCTGCCGATGAGCTGGAGGCTGCCTTGTCGAAGTACCCGTTGAAGGACTCTGCCAAGCAGCAACTGCTTACACATTCCGCTTATGTTGAGGTGAGGGCAGAGGGGGCAGACGGAGAGGACCCCGTGGCAGTAGCGGAACGGGCTCTGAGCGTTTTGCGGATATTGGAGACTATGCCCGGCGTGGTCGGCGTGCAGTTTCAATCATTTATTTCATCGAATTTTAAGGGAGAAGGCGAGGAGCTTTGTCCTTATAACCTGATAGGTGTGGCTCTGGGACGTACGGATGATGATGATTACCTGCTGGCAACTCGCGGAATGATGGATTACGGACTTCCTGAGGTGGAGATTGAGGTGCCGGCTGATTTATACGAGGGTAAGAAGGTTTCGCCCTTTGAGGCTTTGGGCGATGTATTGATACAGATTATGAAAGGTTGTTCCGCGATTGAGCCGGGGCACACGATGACTTTGTGCGGAAAATATTTTTCTTATGCGGAGTGGGAGCGCTTGCTTTGTACCGGGGAGGAGGGATTGCGAGTTGTTATGACAGAGGATGGTGCACCGGAGCAATTTCTTAAACCGATGGAGAAATTGTGATTTTTGCTCGACAGAGGGTGTGGGCTCTGCTATATATGAGAGCAGGATGAAGGACTATTGTAACCCTCTGTTATTGTTGATTATTGTTGTGTTGCTGGCGTGTCGGGTGAGCGGCGTGGGTGAGGCCGATTCTTTGGACATGTGGGTACTGGTGTTGTGTACGACTGCATTTGTGGTCAATGCCGCACTGTCGGTGGCTCGGTCGGTCACTCAGCGGAAATCCGTCATGAATGTGGTGTGGAGCGTGGTGTACCTCATGGTGGGGAGCTGTGCTTGGGTGATGAGCGGGCAGCAGAGCCCGGAGGACGATGTCGAGTATGCCGCATTGCTCCAATGGGAAGAGGTGTACCGTAATGGGGGCAATCCTTTTGCGGCCGACGAAAACGGTGATTGCCTGTTGAGTGTGGCGGCTTCGCTGGGGAAAACTCCTTTAGTAAAGGAACTGTTGGCTACGGGTAAGGCTCCGACGGAGAGCTTGGGAGAGGCGGCTCGCCGTGCGGCCGAGAATGGTCGATGTGCCGTGTTGGAAGTGATATTGCCGACAGGTCTGGATGTTAATCGCCCGGTGGGAAGTACGACTTTGCTGTGTGCAGCCGCTCAAAACGGACGCAAGGAGGCTTGTGAGCTGTTGCTGCTGCATGGGGCGGATGTGAATATGACGGACGAGGATGGGACGACTCCGCTCATTCATGCTGTCATTGCCGATGCTGCGCCTGTGGTGGCGCTGTTGGTGCGCTCCGGTGCGGATGTGGCCCGGACGGATGCCGACGGCCGTTCTGCCGCCAGTTATAGTCGCAGCGCTGAGGTGGATGCCGCTCTTATTCCTCCGGCTCCGTAAGAGCCGAGGCTTATTGGTAGGTTGCGCAGCGGTTGAGCCAGCCGGCGAGCCAGCGTTGTTCACCGCGGGCAGCGGGAGAGTTTGCCACGCGGCGGCGCATGACGGTAGCTGCAGCACGGGAGAACTCTGCCGTCGCTGCTCGTCCTGTCGGCTCACCATTCATTTCTTCCAGTACTTGTAACAGTCCCCAACCTTGCCCGTTGTAGCGCTCCGTTGATTTCAGACCCTCACCTTTGAAGTTCACGTAATCAACCAGACAGTACAGCCCCTGTGTGGTGGCAGCCAGAGCATTGTAGCGCGCCTGAACGGCTTGCGGGTCGTTCGCTGCTCTCATCATGCGGGGCAGGGCTGCGCGGGAGCGCAGGATGATGAACTTTGTTTGCAGGCTGACGTGGCCGGCCAGCCACTTACGCATGGCATCGGCCTTCCCGCTGCGGTCGGCTGTAAAGGCCGCTTTGTTTGCCCAAGGTGCGGGACCCTTGAAATAAGCCGGTACAGTTACGCCTTGTGATTGTGCGTAGCGCACGAACTTGGGAAAACTCTCGTCAAAGGGAGCTGTGCAGCCCGCCGGGTACCAGATGAAGTGGCCTATGCCCAGAGAGGGGAAATCTTCGCCCTTATTCCAACTGACCAGCCCCTGCACGCTGCCGGCACACTCGTTCTGCCAGATTTTTTTGCCCAGTCCCTGCAGGTCTATATGGTTGAAGTTTGTTGCATGCATGCGGGGGTGGCGCGGGGTGGGTTGGGCCGCGCAGGCTGTCAGCAACAGAAGCGGTATAATCAGTAAAATCAGGCGTTTCATGTCCGTGATTTTACCTTGCATGCTCAGCCCTGTAAAGGTGGAATTATGTTCGCTTATCATAAAAAACCAAAAAAAACTGACTTTGTTCTTGACAATGGGGGGATGATGTGATAACTTGGCGTCCCGCCTTGCCGCCGTGAATCAGGTAAGTCAGTCATGCCGCGGCTCGGGGAACAACCAATCTCATTCATTTTACTATGGTAGCAATCCGTCTCAACCGTCAGGGGTCCAAGGACCGTCCTTACTACAAAATCGTTGTCGTTGACAGCCGCGCTCGCCGTGATGGCGACTTCATTGAACAGGTGGGTACCTACAACCCCATGGCCGAGGGTGAGAACTACACCCTGGATCTGGAGAAGGTTGAAAAGTGGATCTCTAATGGCGCCCAGCCTTCCGAGACTGTGGCCTCGATGATCAAGAAGGCTCGTGCCGCCAAGGCCTAAGCCGTCCCCACACCAAAGATTTTCCTTGGTTGTTTCTGGTAGGGGCTATCGTGTTGCATGCACGGTAGCCCCTCCTTTTTGCTTTTCCGGGCAGAGTACGAGGGTGGAATTGGGTAGGAATGATGCCTGAGGATGTGGAATGAGGGATTTTGTTTGTGTTATTAAAATGTTATTTATTTCAGAAATATAAAAAGTTTGTGTTATATAAGAAAAGGTCTTGACAAATGAAGCATGCTTCATAAAATACCTGTCAGACAGTATGCAAAAAGAGAGATATATAACCCGTTACGGGCAGGAAAAAGGGCAGGGCTACACCTTTCGGGGGTGGCGGCTTTGCATCACACGAGAAGGTGAGCGATTTGTGCGGTACTTTTCGGATTTGAAAGCCGGTGGCGCAGAGAAAGGGCTGGAACAGGCGGTCCGGATGCGTGATGAAATGATGCGCGAACTTGCGGGGGACGGAGCGGATTACAAGGAGATTTTTAATCGTTATCGACGCTTGGGAAATGAGTGTTAGGATGAGGCCTGAAGTCACAAAAAGTTTGCTGAAAAGTCTTGACTTTCGAGGGTGGGATGATATACTCCTCTGTGTGATATGAAGCGTGCTTCATAACGGTTATAACCCTCTGAGAAAATGAATAATAGGCAAGCCATCTCGTTTCTGATGAAGTTGATAGCGGACCGCGTATCGACGCTTTTTTCCTTGCGCGCGGAAGTGCCTGTCACGGCGGCGCAGGGGCGTCTGCTGATGTACTTGGAGGCGCGGGGCGGCGGTCCTGTATCGCAGAGAGATATTGAGCAGTACCTGAATGTGTCGCATACGACGGCGAAGGGCTTGTTGCAGCGCTTGGAAGAGAAGGGTTTTGTGCGAACGGCTTTTGATGATAGTGATGGCCGAGTGAAAAACGCGTACATAACGGAAAGGGCACGTGAAAGCCGCGACGCGCTTTCTCAACATATAGATTCCATCACGGCACAGATGATGGATGGAATGAGCGAGGCGGAAGAACAACAACTGTTTGACTTGTTGCGCCGAGTGTACAGAAACATTAAATGACAATTTTTATACTGATTTAACTTAATGAAAGCGAAACAGATAGTAATGATGGCCCTGAGCGGGGTGGTTGTAACCGGACTGACCGGTTGTGGTGATAGTGAGGATGGAAAGCCCGGTTTTTTTGCCCGAGTTTACATTGACTTTTTAGGGGGCGAGAAGCCGCAGCAAAAGCAGGGCATGCCCCCCTTGAAGGTGAGTGTGATGAAGCTGCAACAGCAGGACGTGCCGGTATACTCCACATGGTTCGGTCAGTTGCGCGGTACGGAGCAGGCTGACATTAAGCCGGAGGTCAGCGGTAAGATTGTACAGAAGGTTTATATCGATGGTTCTCCCTGCGAAAAAGGAGAGGTGCTTTTCCGCATTGATGATGTGACCTACAAGGCCGCAGTTGATATGGCTGCTGCCAATCTCGAGGCAGCCAAGGCCGCTGTGCTTCAGGCTGAGGTGGTCGATGCGCAGGCCGAGCAGGACCTTGCTCGCTTTAGCGAACTGGTGAAGAGCGGCTCTGTCTCCGACAAGACCTTCCGCGATGCCGAGCATGCCAAGAAGCGTGCCGTCGCTGCACTGGCTGCCGCCCATGCTCAGGTGAAGCAGGCTCAGGCTGCACTGGCGAACGCTCAGGTTAATTTGGATCGCTGCACCATCCGTGCTCCCTTCGACGGCTATGCTTCGGCCTCGACTGTCAGCGTAGGTGACCATGTGGCGCCGGGTGCCATCACGCTTACTCGCATGAGTGCGATTGACCCCATTCGTGTGGACTTTGTGGTGACCGGCAAGCATGTGTTGGATATCGTCACTCAGACGAACTTCCGTGCCGGGGAGAACATGGATGCTCCTTTCACGGAGTTTGACGTTATTCTTGAAGATGGCTCTCTCTATGGTGAGAAGGGCGTTGTAAAGACCATGGACAGTGAGGTGAACACCTCTACCGGCACCGTGAACTTCATCGGTGAAATTCCTAACAACGAGTTGCGACTGCGCTCCGGTGCCTCCGTTCAGGTACGTGCTAAGGTCAGTGAGGTGAAAGATGCTTTCCTTGTTCCCAAGGGCGCAATTCTTTCGACCATGAACCACCGTTTCATTTATGTGGTGGGCCCGGACAACCAGCCTTATGGCATAGATGTTATCCTAGGGCGTGAGATTGAGCTTGAAATGCCCAGCGGTGACGGCACAGCCGTCATGCCCATGCAGGTGGTAACGGCTCGTCCGATTGCCGGTGAGAACGATGAAATGCTCGACTTGCCCGCTATCCTGAAGAACATCGGATATGATAATCCTTTGGAGGCTCCCGTCATTGTAGAGGGTGGTCAGATGGCTCAGATTTATGCCAATATCAATATCGGCATGAAGAAGGCCGGTGCCCCTGCCGGGTTCGCCGTGATTGCTCCCAATCCGGCTCCGTATGATTACCGAAAACCCCTTTCCACCACTCCCTCGGTAACAGCTAAGTCCGAGTAACCTCTTGTCATTGACTGATATTCAGTAAGGATTACACATGAGTGCATATTTCATCAAACATCCGGTCATCGCTACGGTTATCGCCGTGCTGACTACCATGCTGGGTGTGGTCTGTATGGTCAATCTCCCTGTGGAGCAGTACCCTGAGATTACCCCCCGCACCATTAACCTCACAGCCGTCTACCCCGGTGCCGATGCTCAGGCCGTAGCCGACTCCGTCGGTACTCCCATCGAGCGCCAGATGAACGGCGTGAACCACATGGACTACATGACTTCGGTCTCGTCCAATAACGGTGTGTACAACCTGCAGGTGGTGTTCGAACCCGGTTCCGATACCGATTTGGACCAGGTGCTCACCAACATGCGTTACGGTCAGGCCCAGTCTCAGGTGCCTACGGAGGTGCTTAATTCCGGCATTACCATTCGCCAGCAGCCGGGCTTGCCCCTCATGCTCTATTCGCTGACGTCCCCGGATGGGTCTTACGATTCCGTTGACCTTGCGAACTACGCTCAGGTGAAGTTGTTGGACGAAATTAAGCGAGTACCCGGTGTGGGCGAGGTGACTGTCTACGGTGCCGGTCGTTATGCCATCCGTATATGGCTCAACACGGTGAAGATGTCCCATTTCGGCATTTCTCTTAACGAAGTGCAGGGTGCCATCCGTTTGCAGAACGTGACCAACCCCGGCGGTAAGGTCGGTGCCGACCCTGTTCCGGCCGGTCAGGAGACTACTGTGACTATTCGTACCGAGGGCCGACTTTCCACGCCTGAGCAGTTTGAGCAGATTATTGTGCGCCAGAAAGGCGATGAAGTTGTTTATCTGAAAGATATTGCCACCATCGAGCTTGGTTCCGCGGACTATTCCGTTACCGGTCGTCTCAATCGTAAGCCTGCTGCCAGTGTGGTGATTTTCCAGTCTCCCGGTTCCAATGCCATCGACACCGTTGACCGCGTGAGCGCCCTGCTGGCAAGTAAAGCCTTGCCTCCCGGTATCGAGGGTAGCGTATCGCTCGACACGACGACATCGGTGCGTTACTCCATTGAGGAGATTAAGCAGACTTTCATCGAGGCTATCGTGCTGGTGGCTCTGGTGGTGTTCCTTTTCCTGCAAAGCTGGCGTGCGACGGTTATTCCCTTGATTGCCGTGCCGGTATCGCTTATTTCCACCTTCTGCGTGTTCCCGCTCTTGGGCTTTACGCTCAACACTATCTCTCTGCTGGGTATGGTGCTGGCTATTGGTCTGGTGGTGGACGATGCCATCGTGGTGGTGGAAGCTGTTCAGCACCATATTGAGAAGGGGCTTAATCCGCGCATGGCTGCCTTTGCTGCCATGCAGGAGGTGAGCGGTCCCGTTATTGCCATTGCTTTGGTGCTGGCTGCCGTATTCCTTCCATCGCTCATGCTGGAGGGTATCACCGGTACGCTCTTTAAGCAGTTCGCCATCACCATTGCTATCTCGATGCTCATATCGGCCTTCAATGCTCTTACTCTTTCGCCGGCACTTTGTGCTCTGATGCTTAAGAGCAAGGAGGAGGAGAATACCGAGCCGAAGAACATCCTGCGCCGCATCGTGTTCAAATTGAATCATGGTCTGGCCAAGCCCTTCTTCCGCGTGTTCAACAAGTCTTATGATTGCACGGCCGGTGTGTATACACGTATTTGTGGCGGACTTGCCCGCAAGTTGGTCATTTCCATGCCCATCCTGCTGTTACTCTGGGCAGCCATTGCCCCGGTGAGCAGCAAGGTACCCGGAGCCTTCCTGCCGGATGAGGACCAGGGCTTCCTGTTGGCTGCTCTGGTGATGAAGCCAGAGAACTCTCTGCAACGCTCCATGTCGGAGGCTATGAAGTTTGAGAATGCTCTTGCCGGTCCGGCGGATAACCCCGACCCCGCTATTAAGAACCTGACTTCCGTGGTCGGCATCAATATCCTTAACATGGTGCAGACCCCCGGTGCTGCTATCGCTTTCGTTCAGCTTAAGGACTGGAGTGAGCGTGCGGAATCCGCCGAGCAGGTGCAGAAGCGTCTGACCGCTCGCTGCGCTATGGCCGGACTTGACGGTATTTCTATGGTTCTTATCCCGCCGGCCATTCCCGGTGTAGGTACGGCTAACGGTGTGACAATGGTTATCACGGACCTTGAAGGTCAGGGCGTAGATTTCCTTTACGGTCAGGTTAAGAAGTTTAATGAACTGGCGGCTGCCCGTCCTGAAGTGGCGATGTGCCGTGATATGATGATGGCGGACGTGCCCCAGAAGTACCTCACGCTGGATCGTGCCAAGTGCCAGAAGTATGGTGTGAGCATAGGCGATGCCTACGGCGTGCTGGCTTCTTACTATGGCTCGTCCTTCGTGAACTTCTTCAATGCCTTCGGCCAGCAGTGGCAGGTGTTCATGCAGGCTCGCGGTGCTGACCGCAAGAACCTCGACCAGATGAACGGCTTCTTTGTTATCAATAAGAAGGGAGAGCGCGTGCCGCTCGACTCCATTGTGAGCATCAGCGATATCGCCGATACGGAGTTCGTGATGCACCACAACGGCTACAATGCCGCTAAACTGAATGTCATGCCCAAGCCCGGTTACTCCACTCAGCAGTTGATGGAGGCTCTGGAAGAGGTGTTCGAGCAGAATATGGACAAGACGAAAGTCGGTATGGACTATCAGGATATGTCCTTCCAGGAGAATAAGGTGCGCAATAGTACCGGCCTGGGAACAATCTTCCTGATGTCAGGTTTCTTTGCCTTCCTCATTCTCGTGGCTCTTTATGAGAAGTGGACCTTGCCCATATCGGTGTTCATGACCGTGCCTATCGCCGTGCTCGGTGCCTACGTCGGACTTTATGTCTGGAACCTTGACCTGACCTTGTATGCTCAGGTGGGTCTGATTATGCTCGTAGGTCTGGCGGCCAAGAATGCCATTCTCATCGTTGAGTTTGCCAATCTGGAAATGGAACGAGGGAAGGGATTGATGGAGGCTACGCTGACGGCTGCACGTCTGCGACTGCGCCCCATTATCATGACCTCTCTGGCATTCATTCTGGGCTGTATTCCTTTGGTGCTCTCCAGCGGCTCCGGTGCTCTGGCCCGCAACGCTATCGGTGTGGTGGTGGTTGCCGGTATGACGGTGGCTACGCTGGTGGGTGTGTTCCTTATTCCCTGTTCTTATGTGTTCATCATGCGTCTCTTCCGCATTCGTTTCGAGAAGAAGACCCTCTCGGCGGATCCGGATGAGGAGGGTGCTCGCCGCTACCTCGTTGAGCATTCTGATGATGAAGCTTGACATTTTCTCTATAATTCTTAATATATAATCATCATATGAAACAAAGCGCATTACTGTTCCTTGCCGGTGCGGTGGTTGTGACCACAGCCTGTACGCTCGGCCCGAACTGGGAGAAACCTCAGATGGAAGTACCCGCCGTGTTCCGCGGTGCCGGAATGGGTGAAGGCAACATGGCCGACTTGCCTTGGCAGTCTGTCATGAAGGATAAAAATCTTCAGGCTCTGCTGAATGATGTCTTTACGGCAAATCGCAGCCTTCAGGCCTTGCAGCACAATGTCGAGGCTGCTCGCCAGTACATTACCATTGCACGTTCTCCGCTCTTCCCCAGTCTGGGTTATATGGGGTCGGTGAATAAGGGGGTGAATACTTCCGGTGGTACAGCTATTGTCGATACCGGTGGTGCTTCCACCAAGTCCGGCATGGCCGGTGTAACCGCAAGTTGGGAGCTTGACCTCTGGGGTAAGACTCGCCGCGCGGCTGAGAGTGCCGAGGCCTCCGCTGAGGAAGCTCAGGAGCAGTTGAACAATCTCCGCGTGTCGCTCATGCGTCAGGCCGCTACCGGATATTTACAGCTTATCATGCTTGATGAGCAGCTTCGCATTACTCGTGAGAGCGTGGAATCTTATCGCGATACGTTGAAGCTCTTCAATGACCAGTTTAAGGAAGGCGTGGTAGACGGCTTGCAGGTTGCCAGTGCTGAGGCTGCACTTGCCTCCGCCGAGGCCGAGGCTCCTGCTCTGGAAATGCAGATTGCTGAGTTGGAGAACTCTCTGAGCATGCTTGCCGGTCGCGCACCGGGGCATATCGCTCGTAGCGGTAGCCTGCGTTCCTATATGAATGCCTCTAAGGTGGCAGCCGGCATACCGGCCGATGTGCTTGCCCGTCGTCCTGATATTCGCGCCAAGGAGCAGGCTCTGCGCGCTGCCAATGCTGAAGTCGGTGTGGCTATTGCCAGTTATTTCCCCACCATCAGCCTGACCGGTGCCGGTGGCTATGCTTTCCCCGGATTGGATGATGCGGTGGATGGTTGGGGCATTGGTGCCAGTCTGACAGGCCCGCTTTTCCAAGGTCATCGTCTGACGGCCAATGAGGCTGCTAAGAAAGAGGAATTCCTTGCAGCAAAGGCTGATTATGAGCAAGCTGTGTTGGCTGCTCTTTCGGAGGTTTCGACCACGCTGACTCAGCGTAAGAAACTCCGTGCTGTTATCAGCCGTCAGGAGGCCGCTGTCGCAGCCTACGAGCAGTCTGTTTCTCTTGCCAAGCAGCGCTATAAGGAGGGTTATTCCGCTTACTTTGAGGTGTTGGATAATCAGTTGCGACTCTTCCCCATGCAGAAGCAGCTTGCCTCCTATCGCTTCCAGTATGCTGCCTGCATACCCACTCTTTACACTCAGCTCGGTGGCGGATGGAAGGAGTGATTGTCATTTTATCCGTTACAAACAAAGGGGCGAGGTCGTAAGACCTCGCCCCTGTTGCGTTCTTGAAATCCCTGAGAGATGTCTTGAAAAAATGAGCTTTCAGAGGTCATCAACAAGAGCCGTACTCTTGGCGTAGGCAGTGCTGCGAGCCTCGAAAAAGTCAGTTTTAATCATGTTAGCATTGCTGAACTGACTTATCCAACTGCACTCGCTCGGCTCCTTGTCATGCCCTTCGTAAATGGGCTCGAACCCGAGGTTGCGGCATCGCAGATTGGCCAGATAACGGATGTAGGCCGTTATCATGGAGCGTGACAGTCCCGGGATGTCGTCGCCGATGACGTAACAGCCCCACGCTATTTCCTGCTCGGCTCCTTCACGAATCATGGCTCGGTATTCTTCCGTCAGTTCCGGTGTGAAGAGCTCGGGCTGTTCCTGTTGGAGCTCACGAATGATGTTGCTGAAGAGCCAGAGGTGGGTATTCTCATCACGATTAATGTAGCGGATTTCCTGAGCGGAGCCGGTCATTTTGTTGTTGCGACCGAGGTTGTAGAAGAACATAAAGCCGCTGTAAAAGTAAATGCCCTCTAAGATGTAGTTGGCGATGAGGGTACGGGCGAATGCCTGCGGGGTGCGATTTTGCTGGAAATCGTTGTAGAGATTGCCGATGAAAGTGTTGCGGCGCAGGAGGTGCTCATCTGTTCGCCATTGGTAGAGAACTTCGTTGCGCTGTTGCGGCTCGCAGATGGTATCGAGCATGTAGCTGTAACTCTGGCTGTGGACGGCCTCTTGAAAGGCCTGTATGCACAGACAGAGGTTCACTTCATTGGCGGTTACATACTCGCCGACGGAGGGGAGATTGGCGGTCTGGATGCTGTCGAGGAACACGAGAAAGGAGAGAATTTTGTCGTATGCCCGGCGTTCTTGAGGGCTGAGACGGGGGTAGTCCTTTACGTCAGCGGCGAGGTTGATTTCCTCGGGAATCCAGAAATTGTTCATGGCCTGTCTGTACCACCTGCTGACCCATGCGTACTTCATATTGTTGAAGTCGTTGAGGTTGGTGGTATTGCCGCCGATGATGCGGCGCTCACTGATATCGGTATCGCCCTGAGGGTTGAACAGGGGCTTGCGGATTAACTGCTGCATGATTCGCATTCTTCTATTTCGAGGCTTTTGGAACGGATGTAGTACACGGTTTTGACCCCGCTTTCCCAAGCGAGTATGTAGAGGTTGAGAACTTGTCGAAGGGTGTAGTCGTTGGTGATGTAAAGGTTCATGCTCTGAGCTTGGTCGATGTGGCGCTGGCGTATGCCGGCGGCGCGTACGGACCATTGTTGGTCAATATGGTGAGCGCTCTTGTAGAACCAGAGGGTACTCAGGGAGAGGTCGGGTGCCACGCGAGGCATGAGGCCGCTCTTTTTTTCTTCGAGGAAAAAGAGTTTCATGACAGGGTCGATGCCGGCGGTGGTGCCGGCAATGGTGCCGGTGCTGCTGGTAGGAGCCACGGCAAGCAACCAAGCATTGCGCAGACCGTGGGTGGCGACTCGTTGCTGCAATGCCGTCCATTGAGGTGAGGTGTAATTGCGGCGGCGGAAGTACTCGCCGCTTTGCCATTCGCTGCCCTCAAAATGGGAGTATGCGCCTTTTTGTTCGGCTATTTCGCAACTGGCGGAGATGGCGGCATGATTGATTTGCTCAAAAAGAGAGTCTGCCAGCGCAAGGTGTTCCTCGCTTTCCCATCGTACGCCCCGTTTAGCCAACATGTGATGGTAGCCGCTCACCCCCAGGCCGATGGGGCGATAGCTGCGGTTGGTGATTGCGGCGTACGGCAGGGGGTAGAAGTTCAAATCGATGACGTTATCGAGAGCCCGAACGGCACTGCGCGTGATGTCGGTCAGCTCGGTCGGATGAGTTGTGTCGATTCGGCCGAGTGACAGGCTGGCGAGGTTGCACACAACGAAGTCGCCCGGTCGGGTCGTGGTAACAACCACGGTTTCGCCATCGACGCTTTTCACTTCCTGCTGCATACTTTCGATGGCACTCATGTTCTGAGCGATTTCCGTGCAGAGATTGCTGCAATAGATGGTGCCCGCGTGCTTGTTCGGGTTGGCGCGGTTCACAAGGTCGCGATTGAAGGCAAAGGGCGTGCCGGTTTCGACGGCGCTCTTGAGGATAAGCCGCACGATGTCTTTAATGGGCAGGCTACGCTTGTGCAGACGCGGGTCGGCCACGCAGGAGAGGTAGCGCTCCTCCCATTCTCTGCCCCAGTAATCTTCCAGAGAATAGCCCTTTACGCAGCGGATTTCGTGCGGGCACATCAGGTGCCACATGCCGTTGATATTGTCGCGTGCCTGTTGCCAGAAATAGTCAGGGTAGCAGAGCGCTGGGAAAACGTCGTGGGCCTTGAGACGGTCGTCGCCGTTGTTGGTACGCAGGGCGAGGAACTCCGGTAAATCGCGGTGCCAGACATCCAGATAGACGGCCACTGCTCCTTGCCGTACTCCGAGTTGGTCGACAGCCACGGCGGTATCGTTCGCAAGTTTAATCCAACGGATGACCCCACCCGCTGCTCCGGGAAAGCCTCTGATGGCGCTACCTGCTGCGCGCACTTTGCCGAAATAAAGTCCCATGCCGCCGCCGTACTTGCTCACCTGAGCAAAGTTGTCGATGCTGCGGTAAATGCCCTCCAGACTGTCCGGTACGGTGTCGATAAAGCAGGAGGAAAGCTGGTGGAAAGGCTTGCGCGCATTCGCCAGAGTGGGGGTGGCCATGGTGACTTTGAGGGTGCTGAGCATGTCGTAAAAGCGCTTCACCCATTCGCTGCGGTTGATTTTCTCATTCATTGCCAGGTGCATGGCAATACCGAGGAACATTTCCTGCGGAGTCTCCGCTACTTCTCCGTTGCGTGTGCGGATGAGGTAGCGGCCAATGAGCATTTCCAGCCCTGAGTAATTAAAGAGTTTGTCGCGCTCGGGGGCAAGGAATTGTTCAAAGCTCGTCACTTCTTCCCGACTGTATGCGGTGATGATGTACTCACCGTACAGCCCTTCTTGTGTGAAGTGCTGAAGTTTGTCGTACAAGCCTTTGAGCCCTTGTGCCTTTGCGTAGTTTCTCGCAGCCTCGTGGAAACTGAGCAGACGCAAACGTGCGGCTATCATTTCCCATTGCGGAGCATCGCGCCCGGTCAGCTCGGCGGCGCAGAGCGTGAGCAATTTGAGCGCTTTCTCTCTTGGCATGCCTTCATGGTATTGACTTTCAAAGCGGGCTGTCAGTTGCGAGAGAGGGTAAAGCTCGTTGTCAAAATCCTGTTGCAGTTCTTTCAGTACCCCATCCAGCGCCGGATCATGGTTCAGTTTACTCAGGAGGGCCGTCCTTGCTGCTCGGAGGCGTCGGTGTTCATTGCGGTATAGGATGAAGCTGCGAGCCGCTTCGAAATAGCCGCCTACCATTAAGCTCTCTTCCACCAAGTCCTGGATATCTTCAACGGCTATTGCCTGCGCCTGTCTCGGTAGCTTTTGCTCGACTTTTTCAGTAAGTGCCGCTTCGGCGGGTACTTCCTGTCCCACACTTTCAAAAGCCAGTCGGATAACCCTCTCGATTTTGTCCCGTTTGTAGGCCTCTTCCTGTCCGTTGCGCTTGCGTATGTTCATATCCTGCTATTCCTATATGTGGTGTACGTTTGCGTAATATAGCACCATATCTGCCGATGTCAATTATAAAATTAGAAAAATTCTAAAATAATTCCTTTGCTCAGGGAAGAAGGGGCGCAAAAGTGGGTGCGGAATGGACGGGAAAGAGCTTAGGCGCGGGACATTCCATAATAAAAAGCCATAAATATGACTGAAAGGGTGCTTGTAAGGGGGAGGGGAGTCCGAGTATACTGAGGTACATGAGGACAGACCTTCGTGAAGTAGCTCGAACAGTGGCCAATGATCCGACGAGTTATAAGTTATGCGCCGTTTGTGGTGCGATAGTAGATCGCGAGGCGGTGTCGTGCCCGGATTGTTATGCGTACCGATTCGATACGGACTCCTCGCATGTGGAGGATGCCGCGCTGGATTTGGCGGTTAAGCCCCGCCGGGCGGTGAGTCATTTTGACCTCATGCCGGAGAGCTGCGAGGAGTCGGAATAAGATTGATTGAAGGCCTGATTTAAGCGCGTCGATTGAGGGCGGCGTTGAAAGCAGCCGTCTGTTCCTGATCGGGGATGATGTCGAGCAGGGCAAAGGTGTTGTAATCAAGCGAGTCGAGGA
Organism: Akkermansia sp.; assembly: GCA_030535875.1. GTDB lineage: Bacteria > Verrucomicrobiota > Verrucomicrobiia > Verrucomicrobiales > Akkermansiaceae > Akkermansia. The sequence continues at coordinate 30,958 of JAUNRC010000002.1, forward strand.
TTTCGAAATCCGCCTCGCAATGGATGGCGTAGTACTCTGCGCCCCACAGGCGTGCAACTTCTCTCAGGTCGTAGACCGGAGGTTGAACGAGCAGGCGGTGGAGCTCGTTGTCCATACCCGGGGTGAAAGCCCGGCCTGCACCATCATTGTTCAGTACGGCGACAATTCGTTTGCCGGGCGGTAACTGGGGCAGCATGCTGGCGGCGCAGCAATCGCGCAGCAGGGCAAGGTCGCCGGTCAGGCAGCAGGCGTAGTCGGCGTCGATGCTGTTTGCCAGGAAAGCCGAAACGGTGCCGTCCGAGCCGCCGGAGCCGCTGTTGGCGCGTACGTAGTGGGTGGGAACGTGAGTTTGTGCGTAATTGTTCCAGAGCCTCATGGTTGTGGTGGAACCCAGGAAGAGCACATCGGCTATTCCGGCCTGATTAGAGAAATAACGTACCATGGCGGCCTCGCTTTCGGGGTAGGAAAGCAGGAGCTCCTCCACTCTGCCTGCATGGCGGCGGCTGCGCTGCATGAGCGACATGGTGTCGCCGATGTGAGGGACATCACCGAGTGCTTTCATGACCTGTTCCGGTTCGCCTTCAATGACCGTACTCTTGCGGCACAGGCCGGAGAAGCCTGTGCGAGTGACGGAGAATACTTCCGTGCCGGGCATATCTTCGAGCGCTCGCCAGAAGGCGCAGGTGGGGACATCACCTATGCGCAGAACATAGCGCGGAGCATAATCGGGCAGGATGTGGTCCGCTCCGCGCAGCATGAGCGAGGAGAGCTCTTCGCGCAATCCGCTGGCGGCATCGGCCACAACGGGTACTCGCAGGGTGCGGGCCAGCCAGATGGCCGGCTCCTGTTCGGATGGATCGAGCCCGCCGATGACGAGTACCAGCCCTTCAACGGCGCGGAAGCGTAACATCTGCGAAAGGGCTACGAGCGACGAGCGGAAGGGGGGCGGTGACGGCGGCTCTGCGACTTCCAGTCCGGTGAAATCGCCTCCGGTGCGGGCGCTGTCATTCAGCCGGACGTTGAGGTGAATGGGGAAACCTTCGGCGCAGCCGGCAGTCAGGTCCGGTAGGTCCGAAACGGAGCAGGGCAGCTCAATTTCAATGGTCGGCGCATAGATGCCGAACAGCCCTTCCGTCTCGATATGACCGGGAGCGCCGGAGCCGCCGGCGTTTTCCCGATTTTCAACGGTGATGACGATGAGGGGGCGGCGCTGATAGTAAGCCTCGACCACTGCCGGAGCCAGAGCGGTTGCAGAGGCACCGTTGCCGGCGACCACGGCAACCGGACGGGCCGTTGCCTGCATGCGTCCCAGCGCGAAGTAGGCGGCTGTGCGCTCATCTGCCTGGCTCCATCTGTGAACTACGGGGCATTGTGCCAGTGTGGTGAGCAAGGGGGCATTCAATTCACCGGGGCAGCAAATCCATTCTGCCACGCCGGCGGTTGCACAGCATGAGATGAGGCTTTTCATAGTGACGTGATTCAGTACGGCAGGGGTTCTTGTTTGCCCAGATGATGGGGAGTGCGGTCGGAGATGAAGTCGTAGACCATCGCAACGCGGGCTGCACGTTCACGCAGGTAGGCCCTCATGCGGGCACTGCGGGTAATGGCAAATTGCGGGGCATTGAGCCCTTCGGCATCGATTCCCAGATGACGGGCAATAGCTACTGCTCGTTCGGCATGGCTCTCCTGACTGACGATGATGAGGCGGTCGGCTCCGAATATTTTTTTTGCTCGGGCTACGGAGTCGTATGTGCAGATGCCGGCGAAATCGCACACGATGCGCTCAGCCGGTACACCCATTTCGATGAGGGTTCGCTTCATATCGCGCGGCTCATTGTAACTCATGGAGCGATTGTCGCCCGAGACGATAAGACAGCGCACCCGTCCGCTTTTCCAAAGAGCTGCTGCGGCTTCCATTCTTTTGATAAAGAAATAGTTGCGGTGCCCTCGGCGTATGTACTTGGAGCACCCCAGTACCAGCCCGACGGAATCGGGGCGGCATTCATCGGGCGTATCGTGGCATTTGCCGCCGCTCAGGGCCATGGTCCAGCCCTCAGCTATGCCCTGACAGAGCAGACCGCACACAAACAGCCCGCACATCACCCACAGGAGGCGCAGTAAGTGCTTTCGGAGTCGGGGATGGCCGGCTGGGAGCTTCATCGGAGTGGGATTAGGAGATGGAAATTACCTGAATGCGGGTGGTCATGGTGTGGGTCTCTCCGCAGCGCAGCATGATATTTTCGGCCGGTACGGCCGTCGTCTCGACCGCGAGGAATCCTCGTGCGGCTTCCGCTCCGAGGTCATTCATGCCGGCAGCCAGTTCGGCGCCGGGGTTCCAGACGACGGCGGAACCGGAACCGGCGCGGCAGATGCGGATGCTGCGCTCCCAAGCCGGGTCGTGAATGGTGATTTCCTGTTCTTCGGCGACGGGGTGGTAAATGCGGTCGATGTGACCGGCGGGGATGAGGGGGTCTTCGCAGTGGGGTACGGCATCGGCGGCGAACTCGGTGAAGTCGCATTCCTCCAGTCCGGTAATGGCTACTTGCTCGTAATCACTTACGGCAAAGTAGGTGTGCATGGCGGCGGAGAAGGGCATGGTGCGCTGTACATCCAGAGTGAGCAGGGTAATCATGAGCTCCTTGCCCAGTTCGATGATGACGGCTCCGCTGGGCATGAGTTCTTTTTCCGGCGGCAGAGCCAGGACAATCTTGACCGTGCCGTCCTCGAGTTCTTCGGTCGAGGCGTGCTGCCAGGTGGAAATGCGGGCAACTCCGTGCGAGGGCAGGGTGGCATCTTCCGTATTTTTACCGAACCAAGGCCAGCACAGAGGAATGCCGCCGCGCAGGGCTTTGCCCTGTTGGAATACCGCCTGCGGACTCATGAAAATGACGGGCATGTGACCGGTGGGGGTCCATTGCAGAACTTGTGCACCGTAGAGAGAAATCTCGGCTTTGCACAGTTCCGTGCTCACTCGCAGGATGGGGAAATCGCGTCCGTAGGGGTATTCCGTGGTAATCATGGTAAACTGATTTGATGTGTCGTTATGGTAGCAGATTGAATCTTGCTTGTCGAGTAAACAATGGCGCGATGTCAGGGCTGCCGTCAGTCTTGTCTTCCTGTGTAGGTTCGCAGGAGGGCTACGGTGTCCGCCGCTAATCGACGAATGGCCGGTTCTTTGCCGTGAATGGCGGGCAATCCCCACAGCGTGAAGTCATTGTGCGCAACGATGTTGAAGTACATGCCGCGCAGGCAGGTCAGGCACCACAGCCAATCGGCCCGTTGCATGTTCGGAAAATGGGCTCGCACGGCTTCCTGCCATTCTTCCTGTGCGTAGGAGTAGTGCGATTCGTACACATCGCGCGTCAGTTCCGGGGATTCGTAGCCCATTTTGTTGAGGAAACAGAGAACTTCCTCACCGCCGGCAACGGTGGAGTCTTGCCAGCGGGTGATGGGGGCTGCGAGCCAGGAGTAGATGAGCTCTTCCACATCGCCGCCGGGGAGGCTTTCTCTCAGAGCTTCCAGACATACGGCGTTGTATTGCTCGGAGATGTAGGCAAGCGTGTCGCGGTAGAGGTCGGCTTTGTTGCCGAAGTGATATCGGATGAGGCCGATGTTGACGTTTGCCTCGTTGGCAATTTCACGCATGGCTGCACCATCGAAGCCCAGACGGGTGAACTGGGCAATGGCGGCGCGCATAATTTGCGCCTTGGTGGAGTCGGATTTACTCATGGGCGTGCTCGGCTCCGGGCTTGTTGTTGTCGGCAATGTTGTCGAGGTAGTTGACATCTTCATCGCAGAAGACTGCCAGTCGGGTGCGCGACACGCGTCCGCCGGGTTCGCGGAGGTAGACGGCTTCTTTCTCTTCATCGTAGCGTTGGAGCTTGGCAAAGAGTTTGACCCCCTTGCGCGAAGTCCAGTCGCGGTACCCTTTTTCCCTCAGATTATCCTTGTATTCTTTGTAGCTTTTTTCAGCACTTTCGACCCCGTCGATGATGGTTCGCTCCACTTCGCCGATAAATCCGCTGTAACCATCGATGGTGGCGGTGATTTTTCCGCGAGGGCAGATGATGACGATGCCGGGTATGCGGCTCAGTCCATACCTGCGGGCAAGATTGTTGATGGAGGATGGGCTGTAACGACTGTTGCCGGCGGAGGTTTCGTCCATGCCGGCTCCGCTGTCAAGTTTCACCCGGACTACTCGGTCTTTGCACCAAACGTCAAATTTGGCGGTTTCGAGTAGTTGATTGCCGACGGTCTTGCTCTTGGGGCTTGTGACGGAGTTGTGGAACCAGATAATGAGCGGGTGGCCTTCCCGACGAGCCAGTTTGATGCCGCGGCCCAGATTGTCCAGCCAGCCGTTACCTTGTCGGCGGTTTTCGAAAGCAGCGGTCAGCCCCGGGATGTCGGCATGAGGGTTGTCGGGGTCGGTCCAGATGAGCTCGCCCTCGGCACCGTTGTCTATATTTTTAAGCTCTTCTTCGGTCGTGACTTTCATGGTTTCGGCTCCCAGACCGCCTCCGCCCGGCAGGAGCGGGTTGGCGGAGAAGCCTGCCAGTTCGCTGCCGGTTTCGGATGTGAGCGGATTGTCCGGGCGCTCTTCAATCTCCTCACGAGTTGTACAGGCTGCGAGGAACAGACCGCAGGCAATGACTGTAAGACGTAGGGGCAGTTCGGTCATGACGTATATCCGAGGGCGGGAATGAGGTCGGGTCAGTGCAGGGTCGCTTTGGCTTGTTGCCAAGCGTTCTCCATCTGTTCGGCTGTGGCCTCTTCGAGTGTGAGTCCTTGCTCGCGGAGGATGCGTTCCAGCAGGTTGAAACGCTTTTCAAACTTGCGGTTAGCGGCATCGAGTGCGACCTCCGGGTCGATTTTTCGGCGACGACAGAGGTTGACGGTGGTGAAGAGAAGATCTCCGAGTTCTTCTTCCACTCGCGGGTCGTTATCGGGCAGGGGGAGTGTGTCGGCCACCTCGGCTGTTTCTTCCCGAATTTTTTCAATTACACCGGCGTGGTCGGGCCAATCAAAGCCTACTTTGGCAACTTTTTTGGTGATCTTGAAGGCCTTGAGCATGGCGGGCAACCCCTTGCCGCAATTTTGCAGGTAGGGCTTGTCCTCGATGGATTGCTCGCGGCGTTTGATGGCATCCCACTGGGTGAGCACGCCTTCGCTGGTGCTGACATCGGATGTGCCGAAAACATGGGGGTGACGGCGTACCATTTTGTCGCTTAAATCGCAGGCAACATCCGCGAGGGTGAAGCCGGCTTCGCTGTTCTCAGCCGCCAGTTCCGCATGGAAGAGGACTTGCAGCAGCACGTCGCCCAGCTCTTCGCGCAGGTGCGCCCAATCCTTAGCTTTGATGGCATCGATGCACTCGTAGGATTCCTCAATGAGATTGGGAATAAGACTTTCGTGGGTTTGCTCCGCATCCCAGGGGCAACCGCCCGGAGCTCGCAGTCGGTGCATGACGGCAATCGCTCGCTCGAGTTGCCGCTCCGGCTCGCGGCAGTTAATCATTTCGTTGTCGGTCATTTCTTGCGCTGGTCACGACGTTCATTGGTGGCCTTGCCGGCCAGGATGTCATCGATGTGCTCGATGAGGCTCCACGATACACGGCGGCGCTGGTACTTACGCCAGAGGAGTTCGCGCAGGGTCTGCCAGATTTCTTCGGTGAACTCAGCCGGCTCCGGCTCGACTTCATCTTTCATGGCTCGACCGACTTTCGGGGTGCAGGTGAGCTGCCACCATCCGCCGAAGTGGCGGGCCTCGTAGACGACCTTGTTGCCGTCGGCATCCTTGTCTTTCCAGGAAAAGCTTTCCATAAATCTGTTTGGTTCGGGGTGCGAATATCAGCGGCGATTGCCGTTAGCCCTCAGCGAGCGGTGAGCCTTCGAGACATCTTCGGTGAGGGTAGGGGCGAGGTTGTGGGCGGGGCCGCTTGTGTTGAGTGAAATGATGAGCGGCTTGGCTCGGTTGCCGCCGGCATCGTAGCGGTAGATGACTCGCTGCACGAGTTTGTTGTCGGGGTGGGAGAACATGCGCTCTTCAATCAGTCGGGCGCGGCTGTCGTAACCATAGGCTACTTTGTAGATGGGTTTACGCTCGCTGTTGTAAATGACGCATGCTACCAACTGACCGAACTCACCCTCTGTATAGTCGTTAATGGCGGCCAGTCGGCCGCTGGCCGTGTAGGTGGCACAGCGCATGCCGCGCCAGCCCATTTGTCGCTTGTACACGGCTCGTGAGCCGTCAGGATGGCGCATCACGCGTACCAAATCGCGGTCTTCGTTTATCAGATCGGGGCTTTGCGCCGGGCTCTGCATGGAAAGTAGCAGACATGCACACAGGAGCAGCCACCTGAAGGGGGTCGTGTTCATGCCTGTATTCTACTATCATGCCCTTGTGATTGCAAGTGCTAAGTATGGCGTACCCGGCCATTTTTCTTGACACTTGCCGTGCGTAAAGGCACAATGGAGCCATGACTAGCAAAAAGACCATCAATGTGCGACGCCCTGAGGTGATGGCGCGCGTGCGCGAAAAGGTGCAGCAGTACCAAAGTGAGCTGGTGGAGTCCATTCGGGCGAATGGAGATGTGCTGCGCCTGCCCTCGCTGGAGTTGCACTTGGCATCGGCCTTCGGTTTTTGCGATGGTGTGAAACGAGCCATCGAAATTGCATACGCGACGTGCAGCATGTTTGAAGGGCGTCGCATCTGGCTGATTGGGGAGATTATCCACAATCCCGTGGTCAATGCCGACTTGGATGTCATGGGCTTGCGCCACTTGCCCTGGGATTTGAAGTCTCCTTTATATGATGAATTGAAAACTGATGATGTGGTGATTATGCCGGCTTTCGGGGGGTCGGTAGCCATGCGTCGTTTGCTCGATGAAAAGGGGGTGAATCTTGTGGATTCGACCTGTGGGAATGTTATCCGTGTGTGGCAAAAGGTTCGCAATTATGCTCGCATGGGGATTACCAGCGTGATTCACGGTAAAGCTAAGCACGAGGAGAGTCAGGCAACAGCCTCGCATTCTCAGGGGGATGATGGTAAAGGGAATTATATTGTGATTTTTAATGAGGACGATGCCCGATTGCTCTGCGATTATATCTTGGGGCGAGGCGACAAAGCAGCGTTTATGGCTCATTTTGCAAGTAGTTGTTCGGAGGGCTTTGACCCTGATATTCATTTGGCAGAGATGGGGATGGCTAACCAGACGACTATGTTGAAGAGCGAGACGGCACGCATTCAGTCTATGTTGCGGGCGGCGGTGACGGAGCGAGACGGCGATGACAGCCGCTTTCATGCTTTCGATACCATTTGCGGCGCTACTCAGGATCGTCAGAATGCACTTTTTGAGCTGCTTGATAAGCCGCTTGAGGCGATGTTTATTATCGGTGGGTACAATAGTTCCAATACTACTCACTTGGCTCATATTGCGGCGCGTAAGATGCCGGTGTTTTTCGTTGAGTCGGCTGATTGTCTGTTGAGTCTCAGTCGCATTCGTGCTTTCAATCTTAAGGAAAAGAAGGAGGTGGAGATGGCTCTTCCCGCAGAGGCTCTTCAGCGAGAGCGTCCGTGGCGCATTGGTGTGACAGCCGGAGCCTCCTGCCCGGCTAATGTGATTGAGCAGGTTATTCGCCGCTTAGCTGAGCTGCGAGGTGATTCGTTGCCTGTATAATGCGACGGCCTCTTCGTAACTACGTTATTTTCGTAGACTGTTTTTCGGTAATAAAAAGGCGCTCAGAGCATGGCTCTGAGCGCTGATTTGATAATTGAAGTTATCGGGAGCTTTACAGGTCGGGAGTGACGATGATGTAGTCAGGCGAGGTATCGCGACCCTTCTTGGTCTCGGGGAAGGGAGTGTAATCTTTATCGAACACGCTCTTGGTGTCGTCCTCGGCGTGCTCGGTAAGCTTCTCCTTAAGGTCGGTGACGGAGCCGTCGGTCTTTACCATGAAAGCGTGAGCGTAGAAAAGATCACGATTGAACATGAGCTTGTCGCCGGTGTAGGGAGTCATGGTGGAGGGCACGCAACTGAATGCCAGCGGGGTGCTGGTGCCGGCTACGGAGCGGCGACCGGGAGCATCGTCGGGGTTGCTGCTCTCCTTGCGGAGCACGTAAGCGAAGGCATTCTCACCCTTGGTAAGAGCCTGACCGTTGGCGAACTTGCCATCGGGTTCCTTCGTGCCGCCGTGCTTAGCAAAGAAAGTGCTCTCGGTGGGGTTGCCCTTGTAGAAAAGTTGGCGGAAGTAGCAGTTGGCCTTGTCGCCCTTAAGTTCGCCGAAGTTGTACTCGGAGTTGCGCTCATCCTCGAGCAGGGCATCAGCCGTGGCATCGCAGGGATATGCGCCGTTCTCCTGATTGAAAGTCAGCAGGAGCTTCTGAATCTGACCCAGATTTTGGCTTGCCTGCTGGCGGTCACCATCGTTCATGTGCTCCATAATGGGGCCGTAACCTACGGCTGCAAGCGAGGCAAGGATGGCGATAACCACCATAAGCTCAATCAGGGTGAAACCCTTCTTCTGTCGGTTAAGTTGAATTTTCATGCTATATGCGTTGTGTTGACTTCTTATGTATAGCACGATTCGCGGCAGGATGCAAGTCGCAAATGCAAAATTGAGCAAAAATCGGTTAAAAGCCGTTTAGACTCTGTTCAGATAGGCCGTAATCTCGGCTGCGTAGAGCTCAGGCTCCAGCAGGAAGGAGTCGTGCCCCTTGCCGGAACGTATGCACTTGTACTCCGCATGAACGCCGTTTTTCTTCAGTCTGCGGTGGAATTGGGAGATGCCACGCGGCGTGAAACAGCAGTCCGTATTGATAGAGAAGAGCATGAAGGGGATACCATGCTCGGCGTAGCGGCGGAAGGTTTCGTCAATGCTGCAACCGGTCAGAGCTTCGAGGTCAAAGCCGGTCCACATGTTGATGATGCGGATGTAGGAGTTGGCATCGAACCGTTTGGCAAATTTAGTACCCTGATGGAGCATGTAGCTCTCGGTGCTGCGGGTGGGTGTGTACCATGTCAGCAGCCCCTTGCGGTCGGGGGAGCAGCCTTTGCGGGCTCGCTTTTCAAGTCCGCGCTGGTAGACGAAGTGCTTGTGGCAGATAATTCGGGCCAAGGCTACACCCCGCAGGGGCGGGTCGTTGAGAGGGTAGCGCCCTTCGCGATATTTTTCATCCATTTCAATGGCACAGAACTGTTCAAAGCCGCTCAGTTTGTGTTCAATGGGGGGCTTGCAGTCTGCTCCGATGATAATCACGCTGCGTACTCTCTCCGGGTAGAGATTGGTGAAAGCCAGCGAGAGCATACCTCCTACGCTGGGGCCGACCAGAGCGAACTTGCGAATGCCCCAATGGTCGAAAAGTTTGATTTGTGCACGGGCCTGGTCGTTGGCGTTGACCATGGGGAAGCGGCTGCCCCACGGCTCACCGTCAGGGGCAATGGAGGCCGGGCCGCTGGAGCCGTAGCAGCTCCCGAGGAAGTTCACGCACACGATGAAGTACTTATCGGTGTCAAGTGGTTTGCCGGGGCCTATCATGCGGTCCCACCAGCCTTCATAGTACTCCGGCTGCCAAAAGGTGCCGGCCTCCGGCACATTATCGTTGTAGCCGTGGGCGTGGTGGCTACCCGTCAGCGCATGGAACAACAGGATGGCGTTGCCCTTGTCAGGTGCCAAGGTGCCGTAAGTTTCGTAAGCAAGCTGAAGGTTCGGCAGCGTTTCTCCGCTGTCGAAGGTAAAGTCACCTATGGGGAAAATCTGAGTGCGAACCGTGTTGGTCATGGCATGGAATGGATGAACGGGAGTTCTGGGAACAAAAAAAGGACCGGGGTTTGTTTGTACTCCGGTCTCCTTTTTTCGTGTGTGCGGATTTCCCGCGCTGGGTTACTTAACACCCTTCTTGCTCAGGCGCGTGCCGGCAGTCGTGCCCTGACGAGCCTTGAACTTGGGGTTGCTCTTGCAGATGACGTAGAGCGTACCCTTGCGCTTCACAATCTGGCAATCAGCGTGGCGGCGCTTCATAGAGGCGAGTGAGGAAAGAACTTTCATGATCTCTGTAATGTTAGTGTGTTAATAAGATTTTCGGCCGCGAAGCATTTGCGTCGGGACGCGCATTATACTCGTTTGTGGCCATTTGTAAAGACAAATTTTATATTTCATGACTTTTTTTTGTGCATGTAGGTAATGAAAGTGAGGGAAAACATGAGCGGCAGCCGTGTTTTTGCTTGTCGGGGCTTATCTATTGATATAGACTGTCTGCATGAGAATACGCCCTTCGGAGAAGAAATCGTGCCCTCTTTATCCTGCGATAATTGCGGCTGTCGGAACTGTGCTCACCGGTTGCGACCGACAGGGAGTACCCGGGGATGTGCCGTCAGATGTCGGTCGTACGGAACAGGCGCCGGTCGGTGAGGCTCAGGCAGAAAAGCCGCAGGCTCAGGAGAATCCGCAGGTGCAGCCGCTGAAATTGGGCGGTGAGGTCTTATGTGCTCCCGAAGAGGAGTGAGCATCTTTTTGCGCAGATAGTGCTTTTTTTTGACGGGCGGGCTGAAGAGCGCGTCCGGGTGCGCTCATCACTGTACGGCTTGGAGAATCATAAAGAAGAGCGGTAGCAACGCTGCGAAGGGCAGGAGGGCAAGGAGGTAGAGGAAGCTCCGGTAGCTCAGGCTTGGGTCGATTTGTTTCAGGATGGCTCCGCAGGGCAGGATGCAAACTAACCATGGCAGGCTGAACATCAATCCCAGTAGCGGTGTGGTCTGCCACCAAATGACGCAGAGCAGCGTGGGGACTGATTGTAAAAGCAGGTAGTTGCGAAGATTTGTTGTAAGGGAGCAGATAATCCACAGCGATACGGGCATGAGCAGCGTGCATAAGCCCGCATAGAGCAGGAACGGAAATAAGAGCAGGTGCAGGACTGCGTGCAGGACTAACCATACTCCGCAGGTGATGAGAAATCTCTTACGCCATTTAGATCCGAGGCTGACCATGTCAGACGGTATGTCTGCTGTGCTTTCGGCGCGAGTAGACATGTTATGTGAAGGCGTGTTGAGGATTTGCTCAATCCGTAGTTTCAGCGGGTTGTTGCTGCCTGACGGAGTAGGGTGCGTATGGCTTTAGCGTTCGGTCCGCCCACGCAGTCATCGACATCGGCTCCCTTGGCGGTTTTCGCGTGGAGGTTTGCTCCGTGGTTGATTAGCCATTGCACAATTTCAACGTGGCTGAGGCCGCAGGCATTGTGTAGAGCGGTTGTGCCGTTGGCGTTGGGGATGATGGTGTCGACCGGGGCTCCCTCCATAATTTGCGGCAGGATGGTAAGCAGTCGCTTTTGGTACAGTCGCTCTACGGCTGTCTTGTAGGTTTTGTGCTTGAGTTCCTGTACCAGCTCTTCCAATCCGTCGTCGGCTCGGGGTGTAGACGGCGTGCTGATGTGTTTGTTTCCGGTCGGTGTATCGCTTAGCCGAAAGCGTACTCCTCGGGCTATCCAAGTGGTGCCGGCTTCCTCTCGGGTGACGTAGGCGGTACCGGTGTCGGATGTGGCGAAGTCCAGTGTAATCTCAGCGTTGAGTTTGTCCTTGTTGATGTAAATGCAGGCCCCGCAAGCGATGGGTTCGTATGTGACGGTCGCGCCACGGAGGGAGGAGGCGGTATCATCATCGGAGATGGTGAAGCTGTTGTCCGACTGCGGAAATCGGATGACGAGCGGGGCGGCCTTGCATTCCTGCCATGAGGGCTCATCGGTGGAGTCTACGTTATGACGGCAGTCGAACGCTCCGCTGAAATCCAGTTCCAGCGTTTTTCCTGCCGGGGATTGCGGCACTATATCGCCTACCGGGTCACCCATGCGGCAGATGCTTGCTTGCTCGCTCGGGTTATCCTCCAATCGGAAGGTAAGGTGGAAGTAGTCGGCATTGTTCCACCGCATGTGGGCTATACCGGCGGTCTCGGTGAGGAAGTTCATGCGGATGGTGGCTTTGTCCTTTTTGCCGCTGACATGCAGGATTGCCTTGCCGGCAGCGGCATCGGGAGCATAGCTGATGTTGCAACTGCGGTTTTCGCCGTGTACGGTGTAGTTGTTGGGCTGACCGGGGATTGTCTTGCCGAAATGGATGAGCAAGGGGGTGAACTTCCAGGAGGGGGAATAGCTGAACTGAATTTGTTTGCCTTTCAGTTCGTCCGGGATTGCCGGTGCTGCCGTTGTTGTGGCGGCTGTGAGCAGTAAGGAAAATAGAAGTAGTTGCCGCATGGCCGGAAAGAGATGTCGTTGAAGAAGTTAGGTGTTTTATTCGATGCTTACATCAATGTTTCTTGCGGTGGAGTAATCCACATTTTCTTTGCCTTCCATGTAGAGCAGGACATCGGGGTCGGCGCTGCGCTCCGCCTTCAGGAAGGTGGCCAGTCGGGGCAGGTCATCGATGTTGGCGTGCATGTCATTGATGCCGAGAATGTTGACTTGCGCGGCAATGGCGCTGCCCAAGGCGGCCAGAAGAGAAATGAACGGAGCTTTCATCGTCGGAAGGTAAGTCGGGTGCGTGTGAATCGGAAAATATGTTATAATGAGGGGGCAATGGAGATGTTGTCAGGAATGGGATTTTCTTTTAGGAACTCGGTGGCATCTTCGTTTCCCTGCTTTTGAGCAGCAATGATGAGAGCGTAGGCCCGCGATTCGTTTTGTTGCATACCGCGGCCATAGAGCATGCGCAGGCCGAGGTTAAACTGTGCTTGGGAATGTCCCTTTGCCGCAGCTTGTTCCAACCAAGCGATTTTTTCGAGCTCGTCAACGTCGGCACCCTGTTCGTCCTTGCACCATTGGCTCATGTAGGTGGAATGCAGGCCGGTATCGTCGTTGTAATATCCGGCAACTTCCGCCATGGCTGCAACATCTCCGTTGACGGCCTTTTTCCAAGCTGCGAGAGCTTCCGCGCTCGTGAGTTCCTGAGGTTTAGCCTGACGGAGCAGGGCTTTCAGTTGCGGGTGATTGGTAAGTTGAGCAGGGGTGCGCCCTTTGTTGTCTTTGATATCCGCCTTGGCTCCGAAGGCCAGCAGACGCAGAGCCATGCGGTAGTCATTGGCCTGTGCCGCACGGTGCAGGGGGGTGAGCTTGCCTGTGCGTTCGGCCGGGTTCGGGGTAACTCCGATGAGCAGAATCCGGTGAACGAGTCGGGCGTTGCAATCGGGAAGTTCCTGCATGCAATATTCCAATAGGCTGTTGCCGCGGGCATCTCTCCATGAGGGATTGCCGGTGCTTTGTATTTTTGTCAGATAATTGTACAGGTTTGGCCATTGCGGATGCCCATAATAACGATGGGACAATTCAGCGCTGAGCTCAACAATATCGGATGACAATTTGTCAGTGGGTGCGGCGAGGCTTACTGAGCAGGTAAGAGCCACGGCCGGTATGCAGAGGGTATGGAGAATGGAGGTGTAGGAAGACATGGTAATTGGTGTGTGTTGGAAGAATTTTATTTTTTTGCTAACAAAAAGAAGACTGCGAAACTATGGGTGAGAGATTGAGCTTTATGGTACTCTATTCTATGCAACAGAGTATATTCCTCCTTAGGCCTGAAGTCAAAGTAAAAAGGAGAAACTGACTTATTTATTGCGGGGGAGCGGATAGGTTAAGGCTTGAATATCGTCTGAAATGGGGGCTTTGTTTGAAGGGAATGGTTCGGGGGGGGAGATGTTACACGGGGGCTATGTTCATTGGCGACGGGTAGTAAAAAAAGAAGATTGACTTGGCGTGTGAAATGTGCTAGTCTCGCGGAGAACCCAACGTGAGATTTTATGATGTTCCGTATTCGCCCTGTTTTGGTTTTGATGACAGCCGTTATGGCTCTGACGGCTCCTGTGTGTGCAGATGATGAGGACGATAAGTCACCCGCTCAGACTCGAGCTGAGGAGCGCAAGAATCGCGCGGCTGAACGAAAGGCTCTCAAAGAAGCTGAGAAGCAGGCCAAGGCTGATTTGAAAGAAGCTAAGAAGAAGGGTGATAAGGCGGCTATTGAGAAGGCTGAGGCTGCCCTTCGCGAAATTGAGGAAACCAAGAAAGGCGAGGCTATTGACTCTCCTAAGTTGGATAAGGAGTTCGATGCGCTGAAGCAGGCTATGTCCATTTTGGCGGAGGTGAATGATGAGAACAGCGCCTCTAAGGCTGCTAAGAAGATTTGTTCTATTTTTGCTACGGTGGCTCCGCCTATTGATATGAGCATGTCCGAGATGGAAAAGTGGGCTGAGGAGCAGAATAAGGTCAGTGCTCAGATGGAGCGCCTGCGAAAGATGCCGTTCTTCGAGCAGTCCGGTTTGCAGGAGGCATGGACCAATGTATCCGACCCGTTCTCTCGCAAGAGAGCACAGCGTGCCAAGAAATGAGAACCTTTGCTTTGTGGATGTTCTGTTGGGGGGCTGCCCCTGCGCTGTTTGCCGGGCAGGGGGATAGCCTTACGCTGGATCCGACGGAAATGGAGCGCATGAAGCAGGCTGTTTTCGGGGGAGGTGTGGCAAATGTGGCTGAAGAGGTGGCGGTTATGTCGGTAGAGGAGCAATCGCAGGAACAGCGTTGGCGCCGTGCTATGGCTGCTGCCGGAACAGAGATGATGCCCGTGCTGCTGTTGGCCTTGTTGCAGGAGCTTAATCCTCGGGCCGATATGGGACGCTGTGCTGCGGACTATGCCGCTGCTCTTCAATTACACCGATTGGCTGCTGCCGGGAATGCCGAGGCTTGTACTCAGTTGGCCGTGGGACTGCGCACGGGGGTGCTGCCTTCGGGCTTATTGATTATGCGTAGCGGAGTTCTGGCTGATGAGATGACTCGTCGGGCTCTTATGTTTCATCCTGTTCAAACACATTGAGAATTATGAGTATCAGATTGTTTATTGCACTGATGTGTGGTGTGATGTGCCTGTGGGTGCCCGAAGTGGCTGCGCAGGACGATGACGGCTTTTTTTCTGAGAAACCGATTTCTGGGGTTAAAAAGAAAAAAGTACGCAAGGAGAAGAAAACCGTTGCCGCTGTGCCCAAGGCTCTGCGTAAGTTGAAGCGCGTGAGTGGCAAGGTCAATACGAAGGCAGTGCTGTATGTTTATCTCGAATCCGCCAGTTGGTGCCTCCCCTGCAAAAAAATCATGCCGGATGTTGTAAAATTGTACAAGAAGATGAGGAAAGACGGCCGCGTGGAAATCGTGCTCATCGGGCATGACCAAACCCCCGAAGGTGTGGCTGCTTATATTAAGGGGTATAAGAGCAGGATGCCGGCTTTTTTCAGTGGGGATAAGAATATTGACAAACTGCCCGGATATTCCAGAGCGGGCGGCATCCCTCATGCTACCGTCGTGGCGGCGGATGGTACTGTGGTGACCTCCGGTTATCCCACTTCCATTTTGCCATCATGGGAGAAGATGGCAGATAAGGCGGAGGAAGAGGCCAAGGCAGCGGAGGAGGCCGCCGAAGAGGCCGCTGCTGATGAGGACGATATCTGAACCTATCGTTCTCGCTGTTTGCACACACTTTATGGACCTGTTCACTCCGCATGGCTGCAATGATTTTCCTCGGCATGAGAAAGCCGAGGTGGGCATGCCCTTGGCTGCCCGCATGCGACCGGAGAGTTTGGCCGAAGTGGCCGGGCAGCAGCATTTGTTGGCTCCCGGTAAGTTGTTGCGCAGGGCTATCGAGACGGACCGTTTTTCATCACTGATATTTTACGGGCCTCCCGGAGTGGGCAAGACTACGCTGGCCTACGTTATTGCTCGTCAGACCAGTGCCTATTTCGTTAAGCTCAACGGAGTGGAGTCGAATGTAAGCGACATTCGTGAGAAAATTGCCGAGGCAAAGGCTCGTCAGACCTTGCATGGTCAGCGTACTATCCTTTTCGTGGATGAGTTGCACCGTTTTAACAAGGCGCAGCAGGATGTACTGTTGCCGCATTTGGAGCGCGGGACTGTACGCTTTATCGGCGCAACAACGGAAAATCCTTACTTCGCCATCAATTCGGCCATGCTCTCGCGCTCGCAGATTTTCCCGTTGGAGCCGGTGCCGGATGTCGATATTGTCGCCTTATTGCGTCGCGCACTCAGTGAACCGGAGCGAGGGCTGGGTTATATGCGGCTCGATGTCGCGGATGATGCCTTGGCCCACCTTGCGTTGAAGGCCGATGGCGATGTGCGCAAGGCTCTTACGGCACTTGAGGTCGCTGTGCTTTCCACCCCCGTTGCTGAGGATGGTGTGGTGCATGTGGACTTGGCCGTGGCAGAGGAGTCCATTCAGAAGAAAGCCATTAAGTATGACCGCGCCGGAGACGGGCACTACGATACTATTTCCGCTTTTATCAAATCCATGCGCGGCAGCGACCCCGATGCCGCTCTTTATTGGCTTGCATTCATGCTCAATGCCGGTGAGGATATCCGTTTTATCGCTCGTCGCATTGTCATTTGTGCCAGTGAGGATGTCGGTCTGGCGGATTCGAATGCCCTGCGTGTGGCTATGGCTGCTGCTCAGGCTGCGGAGATGTTAGGTATGCCCGAGGCTCGCATACCTTTGGCTCATGCTGCGGTCTATGTCGCAACTGCTCCTAAGAGCAATGCGGCCTATGCCGGTATCAATGCTGCCTTGCAGGATGTTCGTGAGGGGAAGACTCTCGCCGTGCCGGACCATCTCGCTACCCCCACACGCAAGAAACTTGCCCGCTTGCGCGGGGTGTCGGAGGAGGCGACGGATTATAAATACGCCCATGACTTCGGTGATGAGCATTATGTGCCGCAGGCCTACCTGCCTGAAGGGCGCGTGTACTATCACCCCACGACGAATGGTATGGAACTGCGCATCACCGAGCGCATGGCATACCTGCGCTCACTTCGGGAACAATCGGGCGATGGTAAAGAAAACGGCGGGGCGTGATAACCCGCCGTTTCTGTTGAGAGTTTGTGATTACCGTGCTCAGGCGCGGATGATGTAATCCTCGCGGCGGGGCTTGGGCTCATGTGTGCCGCCTTCGGCAGGATAACCGAGTATGCAGATGGCTAAGCCTTCGTACTTGTCGGCTACTCCCCATTTTTTCATGAGAGTGCGACCTTCTTCCGTGTCGAACATCTGCTTGCCGCGGTTAATCCAGCAGGAACCCAGACCAACGGCGTGTGCAGCGAGCATGAGAGTACCCATTATCAGGGCGCTGTCATCGCGACCGGTTGGGACGGTGGTATCGGTAAAGACCAGAACGGCGGTCGGAGCGCCGTACATGGGGTCTTTGTCCGGCCCCCAGCCCATGAAGCTGCCGTTGAGGATAGAGAGCTGACGCAGGGTGGCGGCATCCTGCACCACAACGAGCTGTGGGGTCTGCATGCCCTTGCCGGTGGGGGTCCAAGTGGCAGCCTCGAGAACGGCGTTAAGCTGCTCGTCGCTGATTTGTTCCGGAAGATATTTGCGACAACTGCGGCGCGTGCGGATGTCGGTGAGCGTTGCGTTCATGGCGCTTATTTCTGTTCTGCGTTGATAATTTGTGCTTTCCATTCAACAAAGCGCAGTCCGTGACCGCGATAGATGAGATTGCCGGCGGCATCTACCACTATGATGTGCGGTATGCCGCGGATATCCGTCGGGCAGCCGGGCAGTTGCGCTGCCTCTGCCGAGCCGTACATCACGCCCGCAAAGGGCATCTTGTATTGCTCCATGTATTTGCGGGCGTCATCGGGGGTGCGGTCGCAGGAGAGGAAAATGATGTCGAGGCTGTCATCTGCAATCATGTTCGGATATTCAGCGAGTAGAGCCGGCATCACGCGACGGCAGGGACCGCACCATTTTGCCGAGGCAAGGTACATGTAATAGCGAGCTGTGACCGATGGCTTTTTGTTCGTCAGGAATGCCGTCTTTTCAATGGCAAGAGCCATAGGCGAGGGAGCAGCCGGTTTTGCCGGTTCGGGGGTGGCTGCAGGCTGTTCGGCGGCGGGTTTCTGCGTGGCTGCCTGTTCTGTCGGCGCTGTTTCCGTTGTCGGCTCCTGAGCTGTTGCCGTAAGGGAGCCGAGCATCACGGCAAGAAAAAAGTTTTGCATTCTCATATCGCCTTTCACACTAGCAGAATTGCGGGTTTATGTCAATCTGAAAACGCTTGGGGGGAGCTCGGAGCGAAAAATTTGGCTGGAAATGCGGTAGGAAATATGGTAAAATACGCGCGTTATGTTATCTGACCGTACCAAAGCCGGCATAGAACGAGCCCCCCATCGCAGTCTGATGCGTGCAACGGGGATGACTGATGAGGATATCAGAAAGCCCTTCATCGCCATTTGCAATTCCTTTAATGAAGTGATTCCCGGTCACGTTCATCTCAATAAAGTGGCTGAACTGATTAAGGAAGAAGTCCGCAAGGCCGGTGGTACCCCTATTGAGTTCAATCTCATCGGTGTGTGCGATGGTATAGCTATGGCTCATCAGGGGATGAAGTTCTCGCTGGCCAGCCGCGAGTTGATTGCTGACAGCGTGGAGACGATGCTCTCCGCTCATGCGTTTGACGCCTGCATCTGCATACCCAACTGCGACAAGATTGTGCCCGGCATGGTGATGGGTGCTCTGCGCTGCAACATTCCCACGATTTTCTGCTCCGGCGGTCCCATGGCAGTGGGTAAGGGACGCAATGGTGAAGATCTGGACCTTAACAGCGTGTTTGAGGCTGTGGCCGCCTGTACTGCCGGTAAAATTACGGAAGAAGATTTGCACTATGTGGAGTGCCATGCCTGCCCCGGTGCCGGCTCCTGCTCCGGTATGTTCACGGCGAATTCCATGAATTGCCTGTGTGAAGTGCTGGGACTTGCGCTGCCCGGCAATGGTACTTTGCTGGCTCTTTCCGAGGAGCGTAAGGAAATGTGGCGAGCTGCCGCCCGTCGCGCAGTGGAGATGGCGCTGCAAGGCGGACCGTTGCCCCGCGACCTTATCACCGAGGCTGCCATCGACAATGCATTCACTTGCGATATGGCTATGGGCGGTTCCTCCAATACGGTGCTGCACACTCTGGCCTTTGCTGCTGAGGCAGGGTTGGATTATGACCTGCGTCGCATCGATGAAATTTCCCGTCGTACCCCCAACATTTGTAAAGTGGCTCCCAGCAGCCGTTTCCACATGCACGATGTGCTGCGCGCCGGCGGCATCATGACGGTACTGGCCGAGATTAATAAGATTCCCGGTGCTTTGAATACGGATGTGCCTACCGTGAGCGGCAAGACCCTCGGTGAGCAGATGGAAGGTCTTTCCACGCAGGACCCTGTGGTGATTCGTACCATTGATAATGCTTATTCCAAGGATGGCGGTCTGGCCGTTCTGTTCGGCAATTTGGCGGAGCAGGGCGGCATTGTGAAGAAAGCCGGTGTGCTGCCGGAGATGATGGTTCATCGCGGGCCGGCGGTGATTTTTGAGAGTCAGGAGGCAGCTTGTGCCGGTATTCTGGCTGATAAGGTGAAGCCCGGTGATGTGGTTGTCATCCGCAACGAAGGTCCCAAGGGCGGTCCCGGTATGCAGGAGATGCTTGCTCCCACCAGCTACATCATGGGTAAGGGGCTCGGTAATTGCGTGGCTCTTATTACGGACGGTCGATTCTCCGGCGCAACGCACGGTGCCTGCATCGGTCACGTTTCGCCCGAGGCGGCGGAAGGCGGGCTCATCGGCCTGCTGAAAGACGGTGACATCATTTCCATC
This sequence comes from Akkermansia sp., assembly GCA_030535875.1. GTDB lineage: Bacteria > Verrucomicrobiota > Verrucomicrobiia > Verrucomicrobiales > Akkermansiaceae > Akkermansia. Next base: position 50,618 of record JAUNRC010000002.1, read on the forward strand.
GATATTCCCAATCGCAGCCTGACGGCTGAGCTGAGTGAGGAAGAGATTGCAGCCCGTCGCGCCGATTGGAAGCCCACCATGCAGGAGATTTCCGGTAAGTGGCTCAAGCGCTACCGCAAGTTGGCAACCAATGCCAGCCGGGGCGCTGTGCTTCAATAAAGAAAACACACCCCACAACACATAAACTATGAGCGAAGAAAACAACCAGCTGGCCCCCAAGGTCAACCCGATTGTGAAATACTTCTCAGAGTTCAAAGTGCTGCGCGAGTGCGGCAAGGACTTCTGGTTGACCAACTTTATTCAATTCTTTGACGGTCTGTCGTATTTCACCCTGATTATTGTGTTTACGCTGTTCCTGAAGGACTACTGCGGATTCCGCGATGCGGATGCACCCTTCTGGGTCGGTATGTACACGCTGTTCCTGTCCCTGTTCGTATTTGCCGTCGGTACCATTTGTGATATCATCGGCCTTAAGCGCACATATCTCATCGGCTTCTCTCTGCTCATCGGCGGGCGAATTATCATGGCGCTCGGCTCGGACTTCGGTACGCAGGTACTCTGCATGTCGCAGGACAGCTCGCGATTCTTTGTAATCGCCGGTATCGGTATACTTTCTTTCGGTACGGCATTCATGAGCCCGTGTATTTCGACATCTATTCGTCGTTTTACCACCTTGCGTGCGCGCCCGACCGGCTTCAACTTCTACTACCTGTTCATGAACATCGGTGCCTTGCTTGCCGGTTTCGCGGTGGTGGATCCCATTCGTAATCATTTTGAGGGTGTGGACGGCCTGTTCTGGGTAATTAACTTCGGTACGGCCTGCAACCTGATTGCTTTCATTTTTACCCGCTTCATTGACGAAAATCACTACGCTGTGCCGGAGGAGCGTATTGCAAAGAAAGAGGCTGCTCAGCGTCGCCCCTTGCAGCTTATCGGTGAGGTGGCTCGTGAGCGTGCGTTCCAGAAGCTCATTGTATTCCTTGTGCTGACATTGGGCGTGCGCCTCGTGTTCACTCTGCAATTCCTCGTCATGCCTCAGTACTACATCCGAACCATCGGTGAGGATTTCTCTCTGGGTATGATTAACTCGTTCAATCCTTTCATTATCATTACGGGCTTGATTCTTATCATCCCGGTTCTGAATCGTTTCTCCACGGTTAAGCTGATGATTTCCGGTATGTCGATTTCCGCGGCCTCGATGGTGCTCCTGGCCATCCCGCCGGAGTGGTATTTCATCCTGCCGGGTATCGAGACAATCGGTCAGGCTTATTTCTTTGCCGTAGCAGCTCAGATTATCATCTTTGCAGCCGGTGAGCTCTTGTTCAGTCCGCGATTCTCCGAATATGTGGCACGCGTGGCGCCCAAGGACAAAGTGGCCTCGTACATGTCGCTTTCAGCGCTGCCCATGTTCATCGCCAAGCCGATTAACGGCGTGGTGGGCGGCCTGCTTGTGTCGTACTTCTGTTACGATGGTATTGCTGCCAAGATGGATTCCGGTCACATTGACTTCTGGCATTCTCCGGAGCTGATGTGGACCATTTACCTTATCATGGCGGTTATCTCGCCGCTGGCTATCATTCTGACGAAGGATAGTTTCGTGTCCGACCATCCCGAGGAAGATGCCGCTGAAAAGGCCGATGAGGCTGAGACTGAGGAAGAAACCGTAACTCAGAATGCCTAACCCCTAGAAAATCTCATTTACCATGTCTGATACAAATATCAACGCCGGGCGTGAGACACGCGCAAAGTTCTGGCCTGTGTTCCTGCCTTACCTGTTGCTGATGGCGCTGCTTGTTGCGGTGTCGATAAGCCAAATGGGGTACCTTTCTCTGCCCTTTATGATAGCAGGGCTGCTGGCTCTGCCTGTTTACCTGATAATTATCAGAGGGCGCGCTATTCGTCGTCTGCATGACGTCGGTGTGAGCGCTTTCTTCTACTGGATGCTCATCGTCGTCGAACTTCTCTTCCTGTGTTGCTGGGGGGGGACGTTGGCTATGACTCTCAGCGGAACTTCTCCGCATTGGCTTGCGATGGTGAATGCCGTGCTGCTCTATGGTTTCGGCATTGTGCTGCATGTGGCGCTGCTGGTGTTCTTCCTGCTGCCCTCGCAGTCTGGCACCAACGATTACGGCGAGAACCCCGCATATCCCGGCGTGCCGTTTACCGGCACTTCTTGGGGTGGTATTATCGAAGATATGCTTAAACTCCTCTTGGTCATGGGCTCGCTGGGCTTCCTCTGCAACCTGGCCATGAAGCCTTTTGAGCAGACCTCTGTGACCGACTCGCTCGTCTCCCTCATCCGTAAAGGCGCTTTGGAGACGAATAAGAAGACCGGTGAGGAAATTGATAACGTCTACCTGCGTGAGCTGGCTGCCGGTGTGAATATGGTGCAGACTGAGCGTCAGAACGGTGAGGATGTTGTTGATTTTGTGAACACTCCGGATGCCACGGGCCGTACCCCGCTTATGTGGTCGGTATATGCCAACTTCAATAACCCGGAGGATGCCCTCAGGCGCGACCTTGCCCGTCTGTATTATGTGCAGAACCTGCTTTCGCAGCCCGGTATCAATGTGCAAGCTAAAGATAAGGATGGTTTTAGCGCCATGCACTGGGCTGCATGGAGTGGCATGCCCTATTGCACACTGTTGCTGGCTGAGGCCGGTCTGGATATCAATGCTCAGGAGAAAAATGGTTATACGCCGCTCATGCTGGCCGCCATGCGTGGTAACAGCGAGGTGGTGCGTATGCTGCTTTCGCTCGGAGCTGTCGCTGACGTGAAGAATGCTGACGGTCTGACGGCCGCTGAGCTTGTTAAGAATGGTGAGGGCGCTTATAATAAGCGCGATACCTTCATCTTTAAGCTCATCTTCTCGGCTGAGCGTGAGAAGGCCTATAAGGATACGTTGGCTCTGCTGAGCAATCCGCCCGCTCCTCGCAGTCTGCCTGAGCTGAGTGATGATATGGCTCGTATGAGTGGTGAGGCTCGTGCCGAGCGCCTGGGCTCTGCCATTCTGGATGTTGACAAGGAGAGCGGCCTGACCATCCTCCTGCAGACGGTGTTGGGCGCGGCTCAGGCTGAGAACACGCAGGCATACGACGAGGCTATTCATTACTTCGTGCTGGGGCAGTTGAAGGCGATTGACGTGCAGAAAGCCAAGCGCGAGAAGGATGGTACTCCCGTTACCGTATCGCCCTTGGAGATTAAGGATAAGGATGGTCGCAATGCGCTTGATATTGCCCTGCAGTTCGGCTTGAGCAAGACGGCCGCTCACTTGAGCACAGTCATGCAGCCTACCGCTCCTGCTCCTGATAGTGCTCCGGCTCAGGCGGATACTCCCGAACTGCCCACACCTGCGCTCTGATAGCAGACGGTGATTTAGTCCGTTGATATAGTTTGCCACCCGCTTTCGTTGTGAAGGCGGGTGGCGTGTTTTGTACAAAAAAGGACGAGGCGCAAAAGGTCGCGTTTTTTTCGGCTGTTCCGTTAGCTGTTGTTAAGCATGCGGAAATTGAAAGTCCTTGCCGCAGTAGCGGTCCAGAATGCGGCGGGGAATTTGCGGAATATCTACCAGAACAAGGCAATCGAGCGTACCGCCGAAATCATTGTCGATGCCGAATGATAACATCTTGCCACCCAGTCGCAGGTACTGGCGCAGCAGAACGGGTATGCTCTTGTTGTCGGGTTCCAAATCGGCCACCAGACCGGTGAGAAGTCGCAATTCAGTAATGGCCGAGGGAACAAGTCGGGCATCTTCGCTCAGCAGCTCGGCTGAGGTCGGCGGGAAGAGTGCCGTTGCCTCACCCGTCAGTTCCGGGTGCATGCAGTGGGCTTGCAGGTAGGCAAGAATAAGACCGCGCGAGGCCGGGGTATATTCCCCCGATATGCTGACGGTTCCGTACAGATAACGGTACTCAGGGTGCTTGCGAACGAAGTGGCCGATTCCCATCCAGAGAGTATCGAGCGAGGCGGGGTGGCGCTGGTAGGGCTTACAGATGAAAGCTCTGCCCATTTCCAGCCCTTGTTCCAATATACTGAGCAGGCGCTTGCTCAGGCGGAAGAATGCGGCGTTGTAGATGCCTTTGATGCCCTGTTGTTGCAGGAGTTTGTCGGTGCGTCCCATGCGGTAGGCTCCTGCCAAGCGGTGCTCGGCGGCGTCCCACATGATGAGGTGGGTGTAGGTAAGGTCGAAGTTGTCCAAATCGCAGCTCAGGCCGGAGCCTTCACCGACGGCTCGGAATGTGTGCTCGCGCTGAATGCCGATTTCGCGTAGCAGGTGGGGAATTTGCGCTGCCTCGGCGGCGTAGACTTCCAGCCCTGCCGGAGTGCGCACGCACAGGGCTTCTTCGGGCAGGGCATCAATTTCCGCTTGCAGAACATCTGCGGCTGCGCTTTCCTCAATGGGTTTCATGTTGCGGGGCGCTGCTCCTTCCGGTGCTGTTGATTGAGGGTAGCGTTGCAACATCGTGCACAGGCGGAGATAATCGGAGAGAGAGTCGTCGTTTGCGGTCATGGTAATAGTGGCCGGACTGATGGCTTTGCCCAGTTTAATGGTGTGGCGCATGCGGCCGTCACGCAAAATTTCCCGGGCGAGGAAGTTGGAACGTATGCCTTTGTTGAGCAGGGAGATGATTTGGAAGAAGATGCCTGAGCGACCGGAGATGTGCATGGGCACGACCGTTGCTCCTGTCTTGCGGATGATGGCAGAGATGTTGGTTTGCCAAGGGTCGTCAATGACCCTCCTGTCGCGGTGAGAATAGGTGGCGGCTGAGCCGCTCGGAAATACCAGTATGCAATGACCGTCCTTGAGCCGGCGCAGGATTTCACGCATGCCGGCCATGTTGGCTCGCTTGGCGGCGTCTCCGCCGTATACATCCACCATGATTTCGTACGGTACCATCCCTCGCACACATTGCAGAAACTCATTGACGACAATGTGGATGTCGCTGCGCACTTTCATGGCAATGTCACCGAACATCAGTCCGTCGGACATGCCGTGGGGGTGATTGCTGACAATGACACAGGGCCCCTCTTTCGGGATGTTCTCCAAGCCTGTGAGGTCGTAGTTCAGATTAAGGTACTTGCAGGCCAGTTTGAAAAAGTTATCCGTGCAGCCCTTTTCCCAATCTTCTTCGATATGGTCGTGAGCAACATTGAGAGCATGGAGCCCCAGATGTTTTTCACCCAGAAGGATGAGCCAATCCGGTAGCTTGTCGCCGCCCTTTATCAGCCTGGAAAGATCCGTTATTTTCTTTCGTTTTCTTATGCTCACAATGTCAATGAGTACGTTGCTTCTTTACTCTAGCATATTTTGTACACGGAGTCAATGGAGAAGCGTTTACAGGATAACATTTTCTTGATGACGGGCGCTGTTGACTGCCACCTCAAAGGCTCGCAAGGTGCTGGCAGGATTGGCCAAGCCTTTGCCGGCAATGTCGAAGGCCGTGCCATGATCGGGGCTTACCCGTAAGCGGGGCAGACCGATAGTGGCATTCACCGCATTGTCGAAATCCAGAACTTTGAGCGGTATGAGAGCTTGGTCATGGTAGGGAGCTACTACACCGTCATAGTGCCCTTGAGCCGTCTCGCGGTAAACGCAGTCCGGCACGCATGGACCATCGAAGCGGGCTTTCGGACAAAGTTTTTGCAGTCGGGGCAGCGCCGGAGCGATGATGGTGCTCTCTTCATGTCCGAAAGCTCCTCCTTCACCATTGTGAGGATTGAGTCCGGCCAGCGCAATTTTCGGGGTGTCTTTACCGGTTCTTTGCAGGAAATCGGCCAGTAATAGCCCTACACGCACCACTTCATCCGTGCGAAGAAGTTCGGGAACATCTGAGAGTGCTACATGGGTGGTGCAAAGGGCTACGGTGAGGTGCTGCCCGGTCAGGCACATGGCAAAGTTGCTGACTCCCAGTCTGTCTGCAAAGAACTCTGTTTGTCCGGGGTAGGCAAATCCCAGTCGGTGCAGGGCTTCTTTGCAGATGGGGGCTGTCACAACGGCATCGATGGTACCGTTTTTCAGTGCTTGGGCTGCCAGTTCCAGATGGCGTAGCGCCGCTTGTGCGGTTTGTTCGGTGGGGCAACCGGGTGTGCAGTCAATTTCCTCGCCGATGAGGTGATATTCCGCACCGATCGGTGCCTGCTGCAGAGCCGCACGGATGACTTCAGGGCCTATACCGGCCTGATCTCCCAATGTGTAACCGATGATAGGATGTGTGGCACTCATGGCTCAGACCTCTTCGGGGGCATCGTCATCCATCATATCCGGAAGCGCGGCCGGTGTGACAATGGACTTGGGCTTTTCTTTTTTAACCGGGGGACGGTAGGAGCGGTTCGTGTTGATGTACTCGGTGTTGACGTCGCGCTGTTCAAATTGCAGTTCACCATTGACAGACGCATGATATATCACCGTCAGCACGATGGCTGACAGTGTGGGTAACAGCAATAAACTACCCAGAAACGTCGTCTTCACGCCACTTATTCTACATATTTCGTGCCTTATTTCAAGCCCCAAATAAGCCATAAAAAACAGACCTCTTCCGAGGTCTGTTTCTACTCACTATGCCATTGCGGACAGATTAGTCCACTTTGGGAATTTTCGGGGTCGGTGCGGTATTGCCGTTAGGCTTGAAGCTCGTGTTCTTCTTCCATGTCTGGGTACGGAAGAAGATGCCCAGCTTGCCGCGCATTTTCAACGTGTCGCCTTCGCGCCACATCTCACAACGATAGACCTTGCCCTTTTCGGGATCGAGCACCTTTCCGCCGCTATAAGTGTCGTCATCCTTTTCCAGTCCCCAGATGATGTCCAGACCAAGGGTCTTGGGCGAGCCGGGAATCTTGGCTACGGCATCCTTATTCTTCAGCAGTTGTACTACACGTCCGTATACCTTGCCTTGGTACTTGTAGACCTGTACCACGCTCTTGGCCTCGTTCGTGTCGTCGTCGATTGTCGTCCAGTAGCCCGTTACGTCTGCAAGTGCCTGCGACATCATCGTTACGGCTGCTGTCAGCATGATTGCGATGAACTTTTTCATGTTATTTCTTGTGTTGTTTCGGTTACTAATCTCAAAGCTAGAGTTAGCTCAAGGATTAACGTACCACAACTTATCGTATAAGTCAAGCAATTTATTTTACTGTACAGGTACGGAATGTTATGATAGAATGCGTGCAAACAACTGAAATAACTGATGAAAAACGCGATTTATACTCTCTTGGTCATGGCCGGACTTGTTGCGGCACCTGTGGCAACTGCTGCGTATGAACCTGCACCCGGACACGTTGTGTACGAGGGGAATATGTTTGCTCCCGGCGAGAATGGCCCGGAGTTTAAGAAGCAACTGAATGAAAAGACCGGCACGCAGTTTATTTTTGATTTGGTATATGGCTACTGGGCTCTGGATAATGGTATGCCCGGTTATACGAAAGATACGAACATTGCCATACTTTACACCATACTCAATCAGCGCCTGTTCCGCGATGATGTGAACGGCGGCACATGGTTGCGTGTGGATTTGGCCGGTTCCTGGGGGCTGGATAATCAGTCAGACGACCCTTCTTCCCTGTATGTCGGGGGCATGGGGATGTGCTCCGGTTTGCACACGGACGTGCTCGATGCGCACGATGCCGCTCTGCTGGAAGTCTCGGTTAAGCAATTCTTTGCCCGCAAGCGTGCGATGGTGGCAGCCGGTATGATTAAGCTCAACAACTATTTTGACCGAGTGAGTCATGCCCGCTTTACCAATGATAATTTCGAGAGCTCGGGTGTGTTGCCGCTGCCGTACAACAATCTGGCTCTTGTCGGGCAGTATGAGCTCAATCGTGACAACTGGGTGACGGCCGCCATTACCCGCATGGGGGTGCGCTGGGGAATGAACCCCTTCAATGCCGATCATGCGAATGGTTACGCCGTTGTGGGTGAGTGGGGACATCTTTTCCATGAGGGGAAGGGTAAGGTGCGCATCAGCCCTTTCTTCTGCAGTCAGGATGGTTTGGGCAAGGATGGTCGCATGCATGACCGCAATGCCGTGGGGATTTTCGGTAGCGTGGAGTATCAACTCAACGATTTCGTGAGAGTGTATGGTCGCGCCGGCTGGGCCTCGGGTGATTACCTGCGCTGCACGGCCGAGGCCTCTGTCGGTGCCACGATTAATCTCATTCCTTCCCGTCCGAACGATTACCTCGGTGTGGGTATCGGTTTCTTTAAGGGTGCGGAGTCCGGAGCCAATGCTCTCGTGAATGAATTTGAAAAGATTGTGGAGCTTATGTACCGTTACCAGATAAATGATTATCTGTACACCTCCGTCTATTACCACATGATTATGGATGCTGCCTACCGCGATAAGGATTTCGCCGCGGCAACCGGTTTGCAGGTGGGAATCTGCTTCTGATGAATTAAGAGTAAAAAAAAGCCGGAGAGATGACTCTCCGGCTTTTTTTATGGAGTGGACGGAATCGGAATTGCTCAGAGCGGGAGCTCGTAGAGGTCGAAGTTTGTGCAGACTGCTCCGGGGTAGTCCAGCTCGAAGCGACCGTGGAAGATGAAGCCCAGACGGGCATAAAATCTGCCGGCGGCGGGATTTGTATCGATGACATCCAGTCGCACGCTTTTACAGCCTTTTTTTCGTGCGACATCGATGGCTTGCCGCACCATGGCCTTGCCGACACCCTGTCCCTGAACACGAGGGCTGACACCGAGAGTATGGATGGCCATTACCTCGTGAGGCTCACACTTTACCTGCCATTGAGCCTGAGCGTAGCCGGGGTTGTACTCGGCATTTAATATCATGGCGGCAACGATGGATTGCTCTTGTTCTGTCACCCACAGTTCGCCGAGAGCTGCTTTGGTTTGCAAAAAGTCATCGGTGGGGTAACCGCCGCGGTGCCATTGAGCATGAGAGCTTGAGAGGTCCATGGCATCTATGATTTCATCGTACAGGTTACGCAGGGCAGGTAGGTCACAGGGAGTGGAGCGGCGAAAGTTGAGTGTAGTCATGGGAATGGAGTATCAGTGTGTTGAATTGGTTCCCTGTCTGTCGTGACGATGGCGGCTGATGAAGAGGAACGCATAGTGAAGCAGGTACCCGGGTAGGTAGAAGAAGAGTATGCCATTGATGCAGAGCAGGAAGATGAATACGCCGTATCCCCAGCCTAAGTGTGTCTCCGCTCCGCTGAGTCCGCATGCGGCGAGGGTCACTAAGAGCGGGAGGACCAGTCCGATAAGGCGGAGCAGCGTGCTGCTGCTTGTGCGTGATGGCAGGAGCAGAATCACAAAAATCGGTGCCTCGAACATGGCGTATGTACCAAGGTCAATGAAGATGTAAATGTCGTTTAAAACGCCGGAAAAGCAGCAGCGCGTGGTGAATATCAGATTGCCCAGTAGAGTCAACAGAGCCGTGACGGCTATAAATCTCTTGATGAAACGCTCGCGCGGGGCTACACAGGCGGCTAATGGCTCGAGTGGAGTGCGCTGTGCGGGCAAGACGGTGGCGGGTAACAAAGGTGCCGCGTAAGTGAAATCCGGTTTGCCCGGGATGTGCAATTTGCGAGTTGCAGGGCGCTGAGATTTCATGATGTGCGGCTTTTACGTTGTTCCAGCAGGGCAAAAATGATGCAGAGCTCGTAGAGGGCATACATCGGCAGCGCCATGATGAGCATGGTGGCAGGGTCCGGTGCCGGCGCCAGAAAAAGCGCTGCGCCGAAGCAGGCGATGAGCGCATAACCGCGCGTGATTTTCATGCGCTCGTAATTCAGTATGCCCAGTTTAATGAGCGGTATGACGATGACAGGCAGTTCAAAGACTGCTCCGAATACAAAAACCAACTTCGCAGCAAAGGTCAGGTAGTAGCCGATGCGCCAGTCGTTCTCTATCCCCATGTCGAGAGAGTAGGTGTAGAAGAAACTCAGCACGCGCGGCAGGACGGCAAAGTAGGCAAAGGCACTTCCGGCCAGAAAGAGTGCCACCCCGAAGCCTACGCTCTTGTAGAGCAGGCGTTTTTCATGCGCCAGAAGGCCGGGTACAATGAATTGCAGTAGGAAATAAAGCAGGAGCGGAAATGAGATAATCAGTCCGCAGAAGAAAGAGAGTTGCAGCGAGAGCATGAACGCCTCACCGGGACGGAATGCCCCCATGAGTTTGAGCGCCGCTCGGCCTTCTCCCTCTTTGAGTTCTGCTCCGTGAGCATGAAGTGCCAGTGCCAGACTGCGGAGCTCTTCGTCTGTTGTGCAGCTTTCTATATAGGGAACCTGAGCCTCATTTGGCAGGAGTGCGGCGGCATGAAGCAAGGGAACGAGGTCGGCCAGCAGGCGCACGCGGGGGCTGAATTGCTCTTCCAGCAGCGCAGCAGCCGGGGCAGGTAGAGGTGCGCGTACGGCAGCCAGACTTTTGGCCTTTATCCAATCGCTCGGTTCCACCCCGTAGGGAAGTCGGCTGCGCTCGTGGTTTTCCCATACTTGCTCCACGGGGCGGCGCAGAACATCCATCATGGTGCCGGAGAAACCGAAGCAGAGAATCATGGCTGCCAGTAAGGTGAGGGCCATGCGGATGATGGTGCTGCGGAGAGCCTCCAAGTGGTCGATGAGGCTCATGTCACATTCGTCGTCGTCAGCATGGCGTGCCTGCTGGTGTTCCCGTACGCGGAAAAGTTGACGTAACCAGAACATGATGAGCTTTTATTGATAGATGTCGATTCCGAGTCTGGCTAAATCACCCAGAGAGATGGCGCAGGGGTCGGGTGCGACCCAGTGGCCGGGTTCGATTTCCACCGGCGTGAGGTCGAGCCCGTAGGTGGCCTCGAGGTAGGGGTGATTGATGCGGCGCCCGAATGCGCTGCCGGGCGGCGGGTCAATGGGGGAAGGCACGTCACCGGGGAGGACTGCGGAGGTGTTGATATGGGTCGGATCGGGTAGGGGAATGGAAGAGATGAGGGCGCGGGTGTACGCGTGGCGCGGGTCGTGATAGATGAGGTCACTCTCGCCCATTTCAACAATTTTACCCAAGTACATGACGGCAACTCTGTCTGACATGTGGCGCACTACGGACAAGTCATGCGAGATGAAGAGGTAGGCAAGGCGCAGTTCTTTTTGCAGATCCAGCAGCAAATTGAGTACCTGTGATTGGACCGATACGTCGAGGGCGCTGACCGGCTCATCTAGAATGAGCAGACCGGGACGATGCGCCAAGGCTCGGGCGATTCCGATGCGCTGGCGCTGGCCGCCGGAGAACTCATGCGGGAACTTGTCGGCCGCCGTTCGCGGCAGACCCACGAGGTCGAGCAGGGTGTTGACTCGGTCGCGGCGGAACTGACGGTTGCCTGTGCCCTGTACTATGAGAGGCTCGGCTATGAGATGGCGCACATTCATGCGCGGATCGAGCGAGGCCGCCGGGTCTTGAAAAACCATTTGTACATGCCGCCGCATGTGCCCCAGTCGCCATTGAGCCCGGTGGGTGACATCGCGACCCAGTAGATTGATGCAGCCTGCCGTCGGCTCCAACAGGCGCACAATGCAGCGCCCGATGGTGCTCTTGCCGCAGCCGCTCTCACCCACCAGCCCCAGAGTTTCGCCCGGGGCAATGGTGAATGAAACGTCGTCTACGGCCTTGACGATGCCTTTCTTGCGGCTCAGTACTCCGTCACGCACCGGGAAGTGCATGCTCAGTCGTGAGACTTCGAGTACGTTGCGGGTCATGGCAGAGAGCCCTTTTACAGAGCGTGGCTTAGTAATCGCGCTTCAGCAGGTAGTCGCTGATGGCAAGCAGAGCCTCGCGACGCTCCGCCGGCAAGATGTCCAGCGCAGCACGTCCGGCTTCCGTCAGTTCACGAGCCTCGGTTCGGGCGGCATCCATCCCCACCAGAGCGGGGTAAGTGGCTTTGGCGACTGCGGCATCTTTGCCGATGCTCTTGCCAAGTACCTCGGGGGTGGAGGTCACATCAAGAATGTCATCGATAATCTGGAAGGCAAGTCCCAGACAGCGACCGTAGGTGGTGAGGGCCTCGAGTTGCTCGGGGCTTGCTGCTGCTGCCATGGCTCCCAGTCGAACGGCGGCGGTGATAAGCGCGGTGGTCTTGCCGTTGTGGATAGCTCGCAGTTCATCAACCGTCAGACTGCGGCCTTCCCCTTCGAGGTCGAGTACCTGGCCGCCTACGAGGGTCAGACTGCCAGTTTGGTAAGCCAGTTCGGCGACGTAGTCCTTCACGCCGTAGCGCTCATTGGCCGGAACTGTAGCCAGCATGGAAAAGGCCTCGGTCAGCAGGGCATCGCCGGCAAGGATGGCTATGCCTTCACCGAATACCTTGTGGTTGGTCGGGCGACCGCGGCGCAGGTCATCGTTGTCCATGCTGGGCAGGTCATCGTGGATGAGCGTGTAGGTGTGCAGCACTTCCAGCGCACAGGCGGCATTGAGCGCGACCTGCTCATCGCCGCAGACGGCACGGGCTGCCTCCAGACAAAGCAGGGGGCGTATGCGCTTGCCGCCGGCAAACACGCTGTATCGCATGGCCTTATGCAGTGTGGTCGGCGCTACATCTTCGGCCGGCAGGAGTTCGTTGAGGCGAGCCTCCGTCAGAGTGACTCCGTTTTGAATGAGAGCTTTGATATCCATAGCGGGCGGAGAGAGTTGAGGCGATTTTTATTTGCCTTTGACCAGCAGCTCGGCAATTTGTACGGCGTTGAGTGCTGCACCCTTGCGTACCTGATCACCGACTACCCAGAGGTTGAGGGCGTTGTCGACGGCAAGGTCGGTACGGATGCGGCCTACATAGCAGGTGTCGCCGTTGGTGGAGTCGAGCGGGGTGGGCCACACTCCGGCTGCCGGGTCGTCCATCAGTTCCACACCGGGCATGCCGGCGTAGCATGCGCGGGCTCCTTCCACATCGACAGGGCGCTCGAACTGAGCTACACAGGAAATGGAATGGCTGCGGTACACCGGCACGCGCACGCAGGTGCAGGTTACCTTCAGCTCGGGCAGGCTCATAATCTTGCGGCCTTCATTGAGCATCTTGAGCTCTTCTTTGGTGTAGCCGGTATCGGTGAACTTGTCGATTTGCGGCAGAACGTTGAATGCAATCTGGCGGGGGTAGGTGGAAATTTCTACGGGGTGGCCGTTGGAAATGGCTCGCACTTGATTTTCCAGTTCAGTGATGCCGTGTTGACCGCTGCCGCTCACGGCCTGATAGCTGCTGGCAATGATGGTCTTGAGACCGAACTTTTTGTGCAGCGGGAAGAGGGCCATCAGGGTGATGATGGTGGTGCAGTTCGGGTTGGCGATGATGTTGCGGGGGTGGTTGAATGCAGCTTCGGGGTTAATTTCCGGGACGACGAGCGGCACATCTTCATCCTGGCGGAAGGCGCTGGAGTTGTCCACCACCACGCAGCCGGCGGCACCGGCGATGGGAGCGTACTCGCGGGAGATGTCACCACCGGCGGCGAAGAGCGCCAAGTCAACATCGGAGAAAGAATCTTTGGTGAGCTCCTCAACGGTCAGCATCTCTCCGCGGAAAGCAACTTGTTTACCCGCAGAACGTTTGGATGCCAGAAGTTTGAGTGAGGAGAGCGGGAAATTGCGGCTCTCAAGGCAGGAAAGAAGCTCGACGCCTACCGCACCGGTGGCGCCCACGATAGCGACTCTGGGATTGTTCATCATGTGTCGTATTCTGGTTAATGTGTTCTGCGGTGCTGCACCTGTACTTCCGCAGGTGCGCCCGCGCTATTATACGTTATTCTGCATGAATGGCAAGCCTAAAGAGTTCATTTGAAAGGCTGCAACGCGTATTTCTGCGCTGCTATCGGGGCTTAATCGTTTGTGTGGGGAAGGAGCTTGGTGAGTTCGGGGTCTTGCTTGAGGATGTCTCTTGCGGTGTTCCCCTCGAGGTCCGTGCAATTCAGGTCGGCACCGGCTTCGAGCAGGGAGGAGAGGATTTCCGTGTTGTGCTTGTAACCGCTCCATGTGCCTATCAGGTTGCCGTCGTTATCAAAGAATGCCCCGCCTGTTGGTTGCGGACAGAGCAGGTGATGAAGCAGCGCATTTTCACCTTTTTTGTTGCGGATGTTGGGGTCGGCTCCCGCTTTCAGCAGCGCTTTGACAGCCGGGAGTGTGACAAAGCAATCCTCCATCAGCGGGGTGTCACCGGCGGTGTTTTGAGCGTTGACATCTGCCCCGGCTTTTACCAGGAGTTCTACCATTTCGGCACTCTGAACACCATAATTCAGCGGTGTGTTGCCCTCTTCGTTGCGGTCATGAACGGACAGTCCGCGGCTTATCAGGTAGCGGGCCAGCGGGATGTTGTCGCCAATGACGGCTGAGTGTAGCGGGCCGGTGAGCCCTTTGTATTCAAAGAGTGAGGCTCCGTGTCCCTCCAGCAGTCGGGCACAGGCTACGGAGTCGCGCCCGTCTTTGTTGGCCTTGCCTGCGAACTGACTCAATTCGCTGTATATACTGCCGAGATTTTTGCTGTACTCCGGAATCTTGCCTCCGGCATCCAGTACGGCCCGGAGGTACTGCGGGTAGCACGAGGAGGCCGCTGCGCGCACTTCGGCCTCGTTAACAGCGGCTCCGGCTTTCAGCAGTGCGTTGATTATCTCCGTGTCGCCTTGACCGTAATTGAGTGCCAGCCACAGGGCGGATTGATTGTTCTTATTTTCTTGCCCCTCGTTGACATCTGCTCCCGCTGCCAGCAGTTGTTGTACGGCGGGCAGGTCGCCTTTCCCGGCAGCCTGTTGTAAGGGTGTATCGCCCGCGGGCGGCAGTTCGACATCCGTGGAGGTGCAGGCTACCGCCAGCAGGGCGCATGCCCAAGAGGTCAATATTTCCCGATAATGTTTCATGTTGTTTATATTACTACTGTGCTCCATCTTTGACAAGTGGGCCAATGAGTAAAATGTGTCTTAAGCTTATCCGCGAATGAGCTCAGTACAGAAAAAAGCGGTGCGCCTGTTGTGACAGGCGCACCGTGTGTTGCGAATGAATCGCGGTTATGAGTCAATTGGCTTGATGGTGACGGCTCTTACATCATGCCGCCCATGCCACCCATACCGCCCATGGCATCGGCACCGCCGTGACTGCCGCAACTGCAGCCCTTCTTCTCGGGCAGCTCGGTGATGAGGCACTCGGTGGTCAGCATGAGACCGGCGATGGAGGCGGCGTTCTGCAGGGCAGAGCGGGTCACCTTCGTGGGGTCAACCACACCGGATACGAGGAGATCCTCATAGGCATCCGTCACGACGTTGTAGCCCATGGTGGGAGACTCCAGACCCTTTACCTTCTCAACGATGAGGGCAGCCTCGCGGCCGGCGTTCTCAACAAGCTGGCGAAGGGGGGCCTCGACGGCGCGGTAGACGATGGCTGCACCGGTCTTTTCGTCGCCGGTAAGCTCGAGTGAGCAGATAGCCTTCTGGGCGCGGATGAGGGCTACACCGCCACCGGGGACGATACCTTCTTCCACGGCAGCGCGGGTGGCGTGCAGGGCATCATCCACGCGGTCCTTCTTCTCCTTCATCTCGGTTTCGGTAGCGGCACCGACCTTAATGACGGCTACACCGCCGGCGAGCTTAGCAAGGCGCTCCTGGAGCTTCTCACGGTCATAGTCGGAGGTGGTGTCTTCAATCTGCTTGCGAATCTGCGACACACGGGCGGAGATGTCGGAGGACTTGCCGGCACCCTCGATGATGATGGTGGTGTCCTTCGTGATGACCACACGCTTAGCCATGCCGAGCTGGTCGATTTCCACGTTTTCGAGCTTGAGGCCGAGATCCTCGGAGATGCACTGACCACCGGTGAGGATGGCGATATCCTGAAGCATGGCCTTACGGCGGTCGCCGAAGCCGGGAGCCTTCACGGCGGCAACGTTGAGGGTGCCGCGCAGGCGGTTCACCACGAGGGCGGCGAGAGCCTCGCCCTCGATGTCTTCAGCGATGATGAGGAAGGGCTTGCCGCTCTTGGCCACCTTTTCGAGTACGGGGAGGAAATCCTTGAGGTTGGAAATCTTCTTCTCGAAGATGAGGATGTAGGGGCTCTCGAGAACGGCTTCCATGGTGTCGGCGTTGGTCACGAAGTAGGGGGAGAGGTAGCCCTTGTCGAACTGCATACCCTCCACGACGTCGAGGGAAGTGTCGATACCCTTGGCCTCCTCAACGGTGATGGTGCCGTCCTTGCCCACCTTGTCCATAGCCTCGGCGATGATGTCACCGATTTCGGAGTCCCAGTTGGCGGAAACGGTGGCCACCTGAGCGATTTCCTTGGAGGAATCGACGGGTTTGGAGATGGCCTGGAGCTCTGCCACAACGGCGGCGGCAGCCTTGTTGATACCGCGCTGCAGGGAGATGGGGTTGGCACCGGCGGTGACGTTGCGCAGACCTTCGCGGTAGATGCTCTCGGCGAGCACGGTTGCGGTGGTGGTGCCGTCGCCGGCGATGTCGTTGGTCTTGCTGGAGACTTCACGAACGAGCTGAGCGCCCATGTTCTCGTAGGCATCCTCAAGCTCGATTTCCTTGGCTACGGTCACGCCGTCCTTGGTGATGTTGGGGGAGCCGAATTTCTTGTCGATGACCACGTTGCGACCGGCCGGGCCGAGCGTGCTCTTAACAGCTTTGGCAATTTTGGTAACACCGTTCAGAAGGCTCTGGCGGGCGGATTCGTCGAATGAAAGTTGCTTAGCCATAATGTGATTGTGAATGGTTGGAATTCAGTGATGAATGATTTAGTCGATGATGGCGAGGATGTCGCTCTCGTTGAGGATGGTGTAGGTGGTGCCGTTGACGGTTACCTCGGTGCCGCCGTACTTGGTGATGAGAACCTTGTCATTAACGGCGACGTTGAAGGCGATTTCCTTGCCGTCTTTGTCGCGACCGCCGGTGCCGAGGGCGCGCACGATGGCTTCCTGGGGTTTTTCCTTGGCGCTGTCAGGCAGGAAAAGGCCGCCTGCGGTCTTGCTCTCAGCTTCTACTCGCTCGACGAGTACACGTTGTCCGATGGGCTTAATCATGATTGTATGGTGTGTTGTATTTTCGGTTAAAATCTGTGGTGAGTGGGCAGCGCCGTTGCGGGCGCTGCCCGTGGAGGGGATGTTAGTCGTTGTCCACGACTTCGGCATCGACTACCTTGCCCTTGGCCTTGCGGGGGCCGTCCTGCGGAGCTTCGGTGTCGCAAGCACCGCCGGCGCAACCGCCCTGAGCGGCGGCAGCCTGCTGGGCGGCCTGCTGAAGATTGGCCAGCATGGTCTCCAGTTCGGTGGTAAGGGTCTTGCACTTATCGACATCCTTGGCCTCGGCAGCCTTCTTCAGCGCGTCAACCTTCTCCTGAATGGGCTTGGTCACTTCGGCAGGAACCTGCTCGCCCATTTCCTTAATCTGGCGCTCGACGCTGTGGGCCATGGAGTCGGCCTTGTTGATAGCCTCGATGTCCTCAGCCTTCTTGCGGTCCTCCTCGGCGTGGAGTTCGGCGTCGCGCTTGGCACGCTCGATTTCTTCCTTGGAGAGACCGGAGGAACCCTGAATGGAGATGTTCTGCTCCTTGCCGGTGTTCTTGTCCTTGGCGGTGACTTTAAGGATGCCGTTAGCATCGATATCGAAGGTTACCTCAATCTGGGGGATGCCGCGGGGGGCGGGCTGGATGCCGTCGAGCTTGAAGTTGCCCAGCAGCTTGTTGTCGTTGAACATCTTACGCTCGCCCTGACAGATGCGGATGTCTACGGCCGGCTGGTTGTCAGCAGCGGTGGAGAACACCTGGCTCTTGCGCACGGGGATGGTGGTGTTGCGATCAATCATCGGCGTGGCGATGCTGCCCATCGTCTCGATGGAGAGGGTGAGCGGCGTGACGTCCAGCAGAAGTACGTCCGTGACGGAGCCGGAGAGCACGCCACCCTGAATGGCGGCACCGACGGCCACTACCTCATCGGGGTTCACGCCCTTGTGGGGCTCCTTACCGGCCAGACGCTTGGCCATTTCCTGTACGGCGGGCATGCGGGTCATACCGCCCACGAGTACGAGCTCGTTGATTTCGCTGGTGCTCAGACCGGCTGCGGAGATGCAGTTGCGCACGGGAGCGGCGGTGCGCTCCAGCAGGCTCTCGGTGAGCTGCTCGAGCTTGCTGCGGGTGAGGTTAAGCATGATATGCTTGGGTCCCGTGGCATCCATCGTGATGAAGGGCAGGGAGATGTCGTAGCTCTGGGTGGAGGAGAGGGCAATCTTGGCCTTTTCAGCCTCCTCTTTAATGCGCTGAAGTGCGTCCGTCTGGCGGGAGATGTCCATGCCTTCGGCGGCTTTGAACTCAGCGAGAATCCAGTTGATGATGGCGTTGTCCCAGTCGTCACCACCCAGGTGCGTGTCGCCGTCGCTGGCCTTCACTTCGAACACGCCGTCACCGATTTCGAGTACGGAGATATCGAAGGTACCGCCACCGAGGTCGTAAACGGCAATCTGCTCGTTGCTGCCCTTGTCGAGACCGTAGGCCAGTGCGGCTGCCGTCGGCTCGTTGATGATTCGGCGCACTTTCAGACCGGCAATTTCGCCGGCTGCCTTGGTGGCATTGCGCTGAGCATCGTTGAAGTAGGCGGGCACGGTGATGACTGCCTCGGTGATGGTCTCACCGAGCTTGCTCTCGGCATCGGCCTTGAGCTTGCTGAGCACCATGGCGCTGATTTCCTGCGGGGAGTACACCTTGGTCTCGCCGCCGACTTCCACCTGAATGTGGGCATCGCCGTTAGCGGCCTCGACGATGGTGTAGGGCACTTTCTTGTCGTCTGCCGTCAGCTCGGCGTACTTGCGGCCAATCAGACGCTTAGCGGAGAAAATGGTGTTGCGGGGATTGGTTACAGCCTGACGCTTGGCGGCCTGACCGACGATTCGCTCGCCGCTCTTGGTGAAGGCTACGATGGAGGGGGTGGTGCGTGCACCTTCGCTGTTCTCAAGCACGGTGGCCTGACCGCCTTCCATGACGGCCATGCAGGAGTTCGTGGTGCCGAGGTCAATTCCGAGAATCTTACCCATGGTTCTGTGTCTTTCTATTGATGGTTGTTGTTTTACTGAGATTGTTTTGTTGGGCTCAGGCGCGAGCCCTTTGCTTGCCCTTATTGTTGCAAATCCCGTGCCAACTGTGCCAATATGACTCGTATAGTCTTTTGTGGTTTGATAATCAAACTGTAATGAAATGTCTGCCGGGTGCGCTGTTTTGATGGCACATGCGGCATCTTGCCGCATGTGTATATATTGCCGCAGTAGCATGCGACTTTTTGTCGCAGTTTGTGGAGAGGGGTCAGCGTATGTTGCAGGCGCGGCAGACTTCTGCAAAGGAGAAGTCGCGTGATTGCATGGCGCTCAGCCAAGGATCGTGCACCGGCAGGGCGGGAGTACGCACGAAGTTTTGCGGCGTGGTAATGCGGGTGAAAATGAGGTTGTGCATGCGGCTGAGCGGTACGCTTTTGATGCCGTAGCCACCGGGTTTATTGGCTGACCAATATCGCAGGTGGGTGGTGCCGTTCTTTTTTTCGAGTCCGAGGTAGACGACGAGGTGTCCGCGCTCATGAGCACCGATGTTGTCGGACCAGAAGATTTTGAGGAAATCCCCGGGTTGAGCCTGTCGGACATCGCGGAAATTGATACCGACTTTCAGTTCGTTCACAAGGCGCGCAAGACCGGGCCCGTTGGCATTTGCCCGTCCCCAGGCTCCGGTACCGTCCGGCTGGTTGGGTTTAACATCGAGTGCCTGCCAGACGGCGGGCGGGAGTTTATAGCCGCTTTGCTGTTCCCAGCGTTGCAGGGCTCGGAGCATTACCATGTAACAGGCTGCGGAGCAGAACGTGGGGGCGGCTTTGTGAGGTGAGATAAGAAGTTGTTGTCGGCTGTCGCTCCAGACAACAGCTTGTTCGGCTACGCGGGCGACATCTTTCGGCGTGGCGGAGTAGGAGCCCCCGGTGGGCATGTCTTTGCTGATGGTGCGCAGCACCGCGAGGCCGAAACTGTTGCGTTCCTGCATGCGCTGCACGTTGGTGCTGCCGCTGCGCTTGCGTAGTTCGGCGGCCTGAGTGAGCAGGGGGCAGAGCAGGAGCAGAATGAGCAGCCGAATGAGGAACATGCCCCGATTTTATCGGCTTTCGTCGTCTTTGTAAAGACTCTTCTTTAAGAGAATTCCGGCTTGAGAATGGCATGAGTTGATAGTTTTTTTACTTGGCGCTGAAGATGTGGTTTGCTATACTGCTGACATGGGTAATGTCATACAGTCGAGCCAATCATTACTGGCGAACTTTGATCGCGAAGCTCAGGACGAGGCCGCTGCATTTCTGAAGAGAGTAGAGGAGCGTGCATCATATTGGGAGCAGGAGTATGCCAATCGGGTGTACGGCGATATATCGCCGGAAGCTCGGAATGTGATAGAGCTGATTGACAAAGCCTTTGAGGGTGTGACCTGCTATCGGGAGTTGCGAGTGCTGCTCGGGGGCGAGGCGGAAGATGAATATATGAGCCCGCAGGCGCAGGCCCTGCTCGTGCCGCTGGAGGAGCGGCAGGACTGGCGCGATATTCCCGAACACCTGTTACTGGCTTGCCAGAGCAGTCTTTCGTACGTCGGTGCGCATGCCTACCGTTTTTTGCTGCCGGCTTTTATTTGTGCGGAATTGCGAGGGGCGGAGTTCAATACCTTTTTCCCGGGGCAAGAGGCAGGCTCGCCGTTTTGGGATCTGTTGCGCGGTAAGTGTGTTGAGATGAACGAAGCTCAGCAGGCAAGTCTGTCAGCTTACATGAATTATATGGCCATTGTGGGGAACGATGGTTACCGTGAGCGCTTTTGGCCCTGGGAGCTGGATGATTATGCCGCCTGTTATGCAGATTCCCTGAGCATGCGTGAATACGGACATCTGCTGGTGCAGCAGGGGAGTGTATTCAGCGGCTTGTGACCGAGCTCGATAAACCGTGACTTCGGGAGCAGGGGTGGAAATATTGATAATTCAGTATATTACGGCACTACTGTGACGCTTTATGTGACATTCCGTGCATAATTACGCCTCTGCTCACATTTTTTTCATGTACACCCACATCCCGGTGGAGGATGTTGTGGAGGTTTACGAAAACGCAGAATTATGACCCCGGCTGAAAGAGAGAAAGCGCTCCACACCTTGTCATCTCTAACTTCTACAAGGGGGCTCTCGCCAGAGCGGGCGTAGCTGTAGCGAAGCCCCTTGAGCGAGCACTTCGGCAAGGAGCTACTCAAAGAGTATGTCAGCCGCGGCGTAGGTTTACCGAAGACGGAAAATCACCGCCCGGGAAAAGGGGCTGATGTGACCCGCCCGGCAAATCCCCGCAAAACGTCCAAAAAGGAGCCTTGCGGGGTAGGATTGTGCCGTTGTAGACCAATGGTACTACCGGCTTGTTATCACATCGTTGTTGGATAGCGGCAATAGTCCTGTCAAAAATGATTAACGCAGAGAATCTTCCTGACGTAGATTTCATAGAAAATTCCTTGAAGAGATGCGGCCAAAAAGGTAGAATATCCTCATGGCAAAGCGCGTTTCAAAGAAAGCTAAAGATAATACCCCGCTCCCGTTTGAAAAGCAGATATGGGATGCAGCCTGCGTACTCTGGGGGCATATTCCCGCCGCCGACTATCGCAAAGTCATTATCGGTTTGATTTTCTTGCGTTATGTTTCCTCCCGATTTGAAGCTCGCTACCAGCAGCTTGTGGATGAAGGATACGGCTTCGAGGATGATCGCGACTTCTATTCCGAAGAGAATATTTTCTGGGTGCCGCAGGAAGCTCGCTGGGCGACTATCGCGGCAGCCGCGCATACTCCTGAAATCGGGATGACGATTGACAACGCCATGCGTGCCATTGAGCGCGAAAACGATACGCTCAAGGATGTTCTACCCAAGGATTACGCCAAGCCGGAGCTGGATAAGCGCGTGCTCGGTGAAGTGGTAGACCTCTTCACGAATCTGGATATGGGCTCGGCACAGGAAAGCACAGACCTGCTGGGGCGTACGTATGAATACTGCATTGCTAACTTTGCCGCGTACGAAGGAACCAAGGGCGGGGAATTCTATACTCCGGCCAGCGTGGTCAAAACGCTTGTTGCCATCCTGAAGCCTTTTGAAAATTGCCGTGTGTATGACCCTTGCTGCGGTTCCGGCGGTATGTTTGTACAGAGCGCTCGCTTTATTGAGGAGCATAGCGGTCGCCGCGATGCTATCTCGGTCTATGGGCAGGAGTCCAACTCTGATACGTGGAAGATGGCTAAAATCAACATGGCTATCCGTGGTATTTCGGCGGATTTCGGGAAACACCATGCCGATACCTTCCACAACGACCTGCACAAGACGCTTAAGGCCGATTTCATTCTCGCCAATCCTCCGTTCAATCTCTCCGGTTGGGGGCAGGAAAAACTACAGGATGACGTGCGCTGGAAATATGGCACCCCGCCAGCAGGCAATGCCAACTTTGCATGGATTCAGCACATGATTCATCACCTCGCGCCCAACGGCAAGATTGGTCTTGTGTTGGCTAATGGTGCCGTTTCCTCCCAAACAAGTGGTGAGGGTGACATCCGCCGCAATATCATTGAGGCTGACCTCGTAGAAGGCATTGTGGCTCTTCCCACTCAGCTCTTCTACAGCGTTACCATCCCCGTTACGCTCTGGTTCATTTCCAAGGATAAGAAGCAGAAAGGCAAAACTCTCTTCATCGATGCCCGCAAAATGGGCACCATGATTGACCGCAAACACCGCGATTTTTCGGATGAAGATATCGCCCGACTGGCCGACACCTTTACCGCCTTCCAAAACGGCACTTTGGAAGATGTCAAAGGCTTCTGCGCTGTAGCTACCACAGAGGATATAGCCAAGCAAGACTACATC
The DNA here is from genome assembly GCA_030535875.1 of Akkermansia sp. Lineage (GTDB taxonomy): Bacteria > Verrucomicrobiota > Verrucomicrobiia > Verrucomicrobiales > Akkermansiaceae > Akkermansia. Next base: position 73,449 of record JAUNRC010000002.1, read on the forward strand.
CTTACCCCCGGCCGATACGTGGGTATCGAAGAGCAGGAAGAGGATAGTGAGCCTTTCGATGAGAAAATGAAACGCCTCACCTCCGAGCTTTCCTCTCTCTTCTCTCGCTCCCACGAGCTGGAAGAACAGATTAAAAATAACCTGAAAGAGCTGGGGTATGAAATCTGAGTGGACTAGAGTTCCTTTATCACGCGTAGCAGAAGTCCAAACCGGGCCGTTTGGAAGTCAGTTGCATAATAAAGATTATGTGACTGAGGGGACTCCCATAGTAACTGTTGAGCATCTTGGTTCTCGTTCCTTTACTACACAAAATCTCCCTTGCGTTTCTGAGGAAGACAGAAGTAGGCTTTCTAAGTATTCGTTAAACACAGGAGATATAGTATTTAGTAGGGTTGGTTCTGTTGACAGGTGCTCATATGTAAACGAAGCAAATGCTGGTTGGCTTTTTTCAGGACGTTGCTTGAGAGTTCGAAGCACAAATATCCATCCTGAGTTTCTGTATTATTTTTTCTGTCAAGAACAGGTAAAAGAATACGTTAAAAGTATTGCTGTAGGCGCGACAATGCCTTCTATTAACACGAAACTTCTGAATGACGTAGAAGTTATATTACCCCCTCTCCCCATTCAGCGAAAAATCGCCTCGATTCTCTCCGCTTTGGACGATAAAATCGAGACCAATAACGCCATCTGCCGAAATCTGGAAGAACAGGCTCGAGCTTTGTATGAGCTGTGGCTCTCTAAAAGAAAAAATGAGTGTGAATGGTTATCATTGGAAGCTATAGCAGACCTTAATCCGGAAGCTTACCCGATAAAAGAGAAGTGGGGATACATTAACTACTTGGATACGGGCAATATTACCGATGGTGTCATTTCCTCAATTCAGAAAATAGATTTGGAGCAAGATGAATTGCCTAGCCGTGCTCGAAGAAAGGTAAAGGCGGGCGATGTTGTTTTTTCTACAGTTCGCCCAAATCAACGACACTTTGGTATCCTCCATTCACCATTGCCCAACATGCTAGTGTCGACAGGGTTTACAGTCATAAGAAGCAACAAGACAGATATTAGCAATGAACTAATCTATCTACTTCTTTCGGATTCCTCATTTGTAGAAAAGATGCAGCAAATCGGGGAGCAAAGCGTTTCGGCTTATCCATCAGTTAAGCCTACAGACATAGCAACCTGTCTAATCCCCTTTTTAGGCAGTAAGGATTATCGCCAGATGCAAAATGTTATTTGCTCTATGTTTTCTCAAATTGCTGCATTGCAATCTGAAAGCAGAAGTCTATTCCAAGCTCGAGACACTCTACTCCCCAAGCTTATGAGTGGAGAATTGTCTATCGATGCCATCAACTGATTCTTAACAAATCGCGCAAATATGTCCATCAGTTACACAGAAGCCTCCTATGAGAACTCCCTGATTGAGCTGTTCTGCGAGATGGGGTACAAGCATGTCTATGGCTCGGATGTAGAGAGAGATTACCATTGCCCTCTGTATGAGGCAGGGCAGGCTTGTGTTATGTTAGGAGAATAGAAAAGCGCCACAAGATTTTTTAAGCAGGTACCCGAAGATACTCAAAAAATCGTGCGAGAATCCCCGATTTTTCGCTTCTGGCAGGATACAGGATGTTGACATATTCTTAAATGGTGGTACAATAAGCTGAAGATTATGGAGATGGATATACCCTTCTACAAAGAATTGAAGCCCACGAGTGTAAAATACTTACGCATGGTGAATTATCGCAAGTTCAAGAGGGTGGATTTTGAGCTTCATCCGGCGTTAAATGTATTTTTGGGTAACAACGGAAGTGGTAAGACGAGTATACTGGATGCTATCTCTTTGTTGATATCTTCTATTTTTCCTCGGTGTGAGTACCAACCCAGAATACGCGCCCTGTCATACGAGTTGAGAAATATCAGGTCCTACATGAAATGTGTGAGGGGAAAGTTCCGTCCTATGCATGAAGATGTAAGTGGTATAGTAGGAACCCTCTCTCATTATGAGCATGCTGATGACTTTGAAAAATATAAAGCAGTCGGTCTGTCGGTAGGTCGTAAATTGAGTACTCAACAGGAATTATGTATCGATTCCACAATAGATGAATTAGCATCCAGATATAACGAACGAGTAAAGAAGGGGGACAGCATTCCTACATTTGCTCATTATGGTTCTCATCGAGGGGCAGAACAAGGCGACCGAAAGCGATTTAACCGACGGAAAATAGACTCTACCAATCCGTTTGCTGCATACATTAATGCATTGCATCCGAGTTTGGATTTTGATGCTTTCTTGGAGTGGTTTAGTGAAGAGGAAGCGGCAGAATTGCGCATGCAACGAAAAGATAAATCATATAAGAGTAAAGAGTTAAGTACTGTACGGAATGCCATTGGTAAAGTATTCGAGACATCGGATATAAAAATTAAAGATCCGAGATTTGAGGTGAACCCCAAGCGTTTTGTGCTAACAAATGTATCAAGAGATGGTGAGGAGTTGGAACTCGAATTCGATCAGTTATCGGATGGATATCGGGCGATGATTGCCTTAGTGGCCGATTATGCCCGACGCATGGCAATAGCCAATCAATATTCGACGCTTAATCCGCTTGAGGGGGATGGAATACTTCTCATAGATGAAATAGATGCTCATTTGCATCCCAAATGGCAATATCGAGTCATTCAAGATTTGAGAAGGACATTTCCCAACGTGCAGCTGATAGTAACTACCCATTCGGCTGAAGTTGTGTCATCTGTTTCACGGGAACACATTTATATACTCGATTCAGTGGATGGAGAAACGGTCATTACTCATCCGAAGGAACAGACGGAAGGCGATTCTCCCGATTACATTTCAAATAGCGTGATGCAGACGCCGGAAGCGTACAGAAACACTCCAGCATATCAGGCGTTTTTGCGTTGTTTAGCTTTCATCCAAGAGGATAAAGTGGATACGCCTGAGTTTTTTGAACTGAAAAATCAGGTGGTTACACATTATGGTGAATCTCATCACATTACCATGACGATGGAAGCACGTCTGAAGGGGTTGGAGAATAAAAAAGCTCTTATGAAAAAACTGCGAAAGAGTTGAAGTAATGAAGCATATACCAAACAGAGAGTATGAGGAAAGCCTGAAAGCTCTCCATAGAGCGCAAACTCGCTCTATGGAATGGAGCGAGTTTTCTCGTAGTTCTGACGGTCATCAGCTTAGGTTGAATAAAGCCCAAGAACAAAGAGGGATGTGCGGATATTGCGAATGCATGTTAACTAATGAGAATATAACGGAGTTTAAAGCTGAAAAACATCTTGATCATTTTTATCCTCGTAATAAAGGAGTCGAAGCAAAACCGCAACTGCAGTTTGACTGGGATAATTTGATTTTATCATGCTTCAGGGATAACTGTTGCGGGAGGTATAAAGACAGTGATAAGCACAATATACTTCCCAGTCAGATTATCAATCCCCGGCACGAAGATCCTAAAGATTACATCACTTTCGTTATAGAAGGAAATGAAAGCGATATAAATAATTGGAAATATGTTAGCGCGGTTGCAAAAGCAGATTTAGAGCCAGAAAAACGCAGAAGGGCCCAAGATACTATTGATGCTCTGAATTTGGATTATAAACCTTTGAGAATAGCCAGGATGAATGCTATATGGACAGAGTATCAAAACATAGAGGAACTTCTGGAAATGTGTGCTACGGAAGATGATACAGAGACTATACGGAATTTTCTCTCTGAGTATGAAAAAGAAATAGAAAATAAGGAGTTTGCCTCAACGTTGTTATCCTATGTACATTCAAAATGGGGCATAATCTAATGTCTCTCTCTTACACAGAAGCGTCTTATGAGAACTCCCTGATTGAGTTGTTCGGCGAAATGGGGTACAGGCATGTCTATGGCCCGGATGTAGAGAGAGATTACTATTGTCCGCTTTATGAGACGGAGCTGGAGCATGCGCTTAGCCGATTGAACCGGGGCTTACCTTATGAGGCGATAGAAGAAGCCATCCGCAAATTGAAGGATTTGGGCTTAGGTGATTTGGCTCAGAAAAATGCCGTGTTCATGGAATACCTGCAACACGGTGTGGAAGTCACCTACTCGGAGCGCGGCGAAAATCGCTCGGCATTGGTGTATCTGGTGGATTACAGCAATGCCGATAATAACTCCTTCATTATCGCGAACCAATGGACGTATATTGAATACAGTAACAAGCGCCCGGATTTGCTGGTATTCCTGAATGGCTTGCCAGTAGTTTTGATGGAGCTGAAGAGCCCCAGCCGAGAGGAAACGGATGCCAGCGAGGCATACGCGCAGATACGCAACTACATGCAGGAAATCCCTGCCATGTTCCATTACAATGCCATTTGTGTGATGAGCGACATGCTCACCTCCAAGGCGGGAACGATTACATCCGGCGAAGACCGCTACATGGAGTGGAAGACAAAGGATGGCAACTACGAAAACACACAGCAAGCGGGGTTCGACACCTTCTTCGAGGGCATGTTCCAGCGGAAGCGTTTGCTGGACATCCTGAAAAACTTCATCTGTTTTTCCGATGACGGCTCCACGAGCTTCAAGATTCTGGCGGCATACCACCAATATTTCGCGGTGAGAAAAGCGGTGGAATCTACCGCAAAAGCCACACATGGAGACGGTAAAGCTGGCGTATTCTGGCACACGCAGGGCAGCGGCAAATCTCTCTCCATGGTGTTCTACGCCCACCTCTTGCAAGAGGCTCTGGACAGTCCCACCATCGTGGTATTGACTGACCGCAATGACTTGGATGACCAGTTGTTCGGGCAATTCTCCAAGTGCCGCCGATTTCTTCGACAAGAGCCCGTGCAAGCTGAGGACAGAGAGCACTTGGTGAGGCTGCTGGAGGGACGCAAGGCAAACGGCATCATCTTCACCACCATGCAGAAGTTTACGGAGAGTGCCGAGCCGCTTTCTGAACGCCGCAATATCATCGTGATGGCCGATGAAGCGCACCGCAGCCAGTATGGCCTGAGCGAGCGCATCCGCATGACGAAAAATGAAGACGGCGAGACGGTGGCGAAGCGCGTGGTAGGTGCCGCTCGTTTGATTCGTAACGCGCTGCCCAATGCCACCTTCATCGGCTTTACCGGCACCCCCGTTTCCTCCCGTGACCGCAACACGGAAGAGGTGTTCGGCCATACCATCGATATCTATGACATGACCCAGGCGGTGGAGGATGGTGCTACCCGCCCCGTGTACTATGAAAGCCGAGTGGTGAAGCTGAATCTGGATGACACCACGCTGCAGCTCATTGATAAGGAATATGAGGTGATGGCTCAGAATGCCGACTCGGAAGTTATCGCTCGCAGCAAACAAATGCTGGGGCAGATGGAGGCCGTGTTGGGCAACCCGAACACCATCAATTCTCTGGTTACGGATATACTGGAGCATTACGAGGATAACCGAGAATACCTGCTGACGGGTAAGGCTATGATAGTGGCGTATTCCCGTGCTATCGCCCTGCAGATTTACCACCGCATTCTGGAGCTGAGGCCGGATTGGGAGGAAAAGGTTGCCGTGGTCATGACCGAGAGCAACAAAGATCCCGAGGAATGGCGAGAGATTGTCGGCAATAAAAAGCACCGCGAGGAGATGGCTAAAAAGTTCAAGGATAATGACTCCCCGCTGAAAATTGCCATTGTGGTGGATATGTGGCTGACCGGGTTTGACGTACCCTCTTTGGCGACCATGTATGTGTACAAGCCGATGTCCGGGCATAATCTCATGCAGGCCATTGCTCGCGTGAACCGCGTCTTTAAGGACAAAGAGGGCGGCCTGATTGTGGACTATGTGGGCATAGCAGCCGCATTGAAAAAGGCGATGAGTGATTACTCCGCGCGAGACCGCAAGAATTACGGTGATACTGATGTAGCGCGAGTAGCCTATCCGAAGTTCTTGGAAAAGTTGCAGGTGTGCCGGGATTTGTTCCATGGCTACGATTACTCCATTTTCCGAAACGGCTCAGATTTACAAAAGGGTAAGTGCATCACCGGGGCTGTCAATTTCCTGCTCGCGCGGGACAAAGAGGAGGCTCGCACCTCATTTATGAAAGAAGCCCTGATGCTGCATCAGGCTCTTTCCCTGTGCTCCTCCATAGCGGAGGAGCATGACCGCATCGAGGCAGCCTTTATGGAAGCGGCGCGCGTGCTGTTGGTGCGTTTGGAAAACACCGGGAGCAAGCGCAAGATTTCATTACAGGAAATCAATCAGCGCATCAATGAACTTCTTAAACAGAGCATCAAGAGTGATGGGGTTATTAACCTGTTCTCTGATGCTAAGACGGAGTTCTCGCTATTTGACCCGAAGTTCCTGGCGGAAATAGCCAAGCTGGATAGTAAGAACTTGGCGTTGGAATTACTGCGCAAGCTCATTCTGGAGCAAGTAAGGGTATACAAGCGAACCAATGTGGTGAAGTCTGACAAGTTCAGCGATATCATCAAGCAATTGATGAACAAATACCTCAATGGGCTGTTAACCAATGAGCAGGTTATTGAGGAACTGTTGAAACTGGCCAAGCAGATTACTACGGAGCACAAGGAGGGCGAAAAGTACGGTCTGACTCCGGAGGAGTTTGCATTCTACGATGCGCTGACCAAGCCGGAAAACATTAAGGATTTCTACGAGAATGACCAATTGATAGCACTCACCCGCGAATTGACGGACACCTTGCGCCGCAACAAGACGATTGATTGGCAACGCCGCAGCAGCGCACGCGCTAAGATGCGCACCATTATCAAACGCCTGCTTAAGATATACAAATACCCTCCCGAGGGAATGGAAGATGCCGTGCAGACCGTCATGCAGCAATGCGAGCTTTGGGCAGATAATATCGTCCCCTCCTCATACGAATATTCCGGCGTGGAGGAAAAGGTGTTAGAAGCAGCAGAGGAAGATGTATAAAGCTACCTGATACAAGTTAATTTGCTAAGATGTTTTTTGAATCAAAAAATTACGTCGCATACGAGAGGCCGCAAAAGGTCAGAATGGACTCTAAGATGAATTAAAGAGGTTATGAAGAAAAATGATTTTCCCATTCTAATATACCAGACCGGAGATGGCTTGACGAAGGTAAATGTAACCTTTGAAGAGGATACGGTGTGGCTGACGCAGGATCAGATGGCGGAGCTGTTTCAGAAATCAAAGTCGACGATTAACTATCATATTCAGCAGGTGTATGAGGATGGTGAGCTTAGTCGAGATGCCACCATGAGAAAATTCGAAAATTTCGAATTTTCTACTAAGCCGTTGAACTTCTACAATCTGGATATGGTAATTTCGGTGGGATATCGAGTCAGGTCCCAGCGCGGTGTTCAATTCCGCTTGTGGGCGGCTGGCATCATCAAGGAGTACATGCGGAAGGGCTTTGCGATGGATGATGCCCGCTTGAAGGAGCTGGGTGGTGGCGGTTATTTCAAGGAACTGCTGGCGCGTATACGAGATATCCGCGCGTCGGAGAAAGTGTTTTACCGGCAGGTGCTGGAGATTTATGCCACGAGTATTGATTATGACCCCAGGGCTGAAATTTCCATCGACTTCTTCAAAAAAGTTCAGAATAAGATTCACTACGCCGTGCATGGAGAAACGGCTGCCGAGGTGATTTATCACCGGGCGGATGCCGAGAAAGAGTTCATGGGGCTGATGACCTTTGCAGGGAGTCAGCCGACGCTGGTGGAGGCCAAGGTGGCGAAGAATTACCTGAACGAGAAGGAGCTGCGGGCGATGGGGCAGATTGTATCCGGGTATTTGGATTTTGCGGAGCGCCAGGCAGAGCGTGAGCAGCCGATGACGATGAAGGACTGGGCGGCGCACCTTGACCGTATGCTAACCATGAGTGGGGAGCAGTTGCTTTTGGAAGCCGGCAGAATCAGCCACGAGCAGGCCATGCAAAAGGCCACCGAGGAATACAAGAAGTACTGCGCCCGCACCCTGAGTACTGTGGAGAAGGACTACCTGCTCTGCATGAAAGATTTGCAGAAGAAGGGGAAGGAGTTAAAATAAGCTATGAACCCCATCAGCTTCGACACCTACATACGCCGGGATGCCTACCGGAATGGTTGGGATAACTGCGAGCCGGATACCGACGGTACCGGTCGGTGTCTAAGTTCCACGGCGCATGAGGGGCTGCTGCATGTGTTCCCGGAGGGGGATTTATTCGTGATAATGTAGTCCTTGCAGCTCAACGAGGTGAAAAATATGGAACATGCTGCCCCACCACCTCTACCACGAAGGCTTCGGTAAACGCAGACGCAACAGGAAGCAACAAAGGTTAGAATATATCTAAGAAAAAAGTCAGATTTCTTGCTGTACATCCGGTATCAGTATGCTAAAATCTCAAACGCGCCTCATTAAAAAAACACAAATGTCTGCATATGATAGAGTATATTGAAGGAGATATATTCGAAAGCCCTGCTCAAGTTATTGTGAATACAGTAAATACCGTAGGCGTCATGGGAAAGGGTATCGCCCTTTCTTTCAAGAAGCGTTACCCGGAAATGTATGAGCACTATAAGGCTGTGTGTGAACAGGGATTACTGAAAACAGGTAAGCTGATGTTGTTTTACGAGGCAGATTACTGGCTGCTTTTATTTCCGACCAAGGAAAGTTGGCGTCAACCTTCAAGACTGGAATATATAGAGGCTGGGCTTCAGAAGTTCGTGCAGACCTATGCGGCAAAAGGTATAACATCTATTGCATTTCCACGTTTAGGATGCGGTAATGGAGAATTGAAATGGGAGGATGTAAAGCCACTCATGGAACAATATCTGAAAAAGTTACCAATTTCGGTCTACATATATCTGGGAACGAATCCTGATGAAGAGCCGGAGCATAAAACTCCGCGAAAAACCATTGCGTGGTTAAAACGCAATGCCAAGGATATGTCATTTACCGGAGTGAAAGATGATTTGAGACACAACTGCGCTATACTACCTTATGAATTTAAGTGGAATAATAAGCAGGTTTCCATGAAATACCAGGATACGTCCATCATTTTCTCATGGGAGAACATGTCGGCAGAAAAAGTTGTTTCGGAAGATGAATTATACCGGGTGTGGGATAATCTCCGATCGTCGACGGTTATTTCTATAGAAAGCGCCACGGAACAGGAATCTTTGTTATTTGCCCTTCTACATTCGGCGGGATATTTATCTAAAATAAAGATATATAATTCCAGTACTCAGCAAATGACTGATGGCTATCAACTCAATGCCGGGGTGGGACGAATGTCAGTCTACCATAGTAAATGAAAATATGGACTACGGGGAGATTATACAGCAAAACATTAAACACCATGCGCGGCCTTCATGGTGGTGCAAGTATGCGTTTCATTTTACAGACGTAAGTAACGCAGCCAGCATCTTGCGAAGCGGCAGATTATATAGCCGCAGACAGGCTCTTAACCACAATGTGATGCTGAATGATAACGCTAGCAGACAGGTTATAGATATTACCGATTCTGAGGTAATATCAAATGTCCGCTTTTATTTCCGGCCACAAACGCCAACACAGTATTACAATGAAGGGTACAAGCACCCTTTACTGCGTTTTCATGGAGATCCGAATGCAAATGTTCCGGTTCCTGTATTTTTTCTGTTTGATCTAGAAAAATTGTTGACTCATCCCGATGTGGAATTTTCAGAGGTTTCGCAGGCTGGTCACAGGGCAACAACTTGCAAGGGGATAGAGGCCTTTTCTCGTTTCAACTTCAACTACATATACGACAACACATATGACAATTTTTCCATAACGAAAAATTATCGGCAAGCAGAAATTCTAATACCAAATCATATTGATATCAACAATTATCTTAGCTATGTGCTGTGCCGAAACAGCATAGAACAAACGACATTGCTCAATTTGCTTAGAAGTGGATCAGCAGATGCGCTTGAACAATATAAAAACTTCATCAGAGTGTGCAAAGAGGACGTTTTCTATGATAATGGAATATACGTTAATAGCTGTGAATGTAACAATGACTCCGTTTATGTGACTCTATCAGACTCATATGAGAGTTATCAGTACAACAGACGAGAAAAGCTCAAGCGAGGGCTGACGGAGCTGCGTCTTGTTGAAGCCTCTATCTGTATAGAATGGTTAGATGATGGAGACTGTATGTTGAAACAAGCACGTGCAGCTATTCAAGTAGATATACAAAACACGAAGGAATTACATTTGAGATCGCTACCTGTTATTCCTGGAGCAACAAAACTGGGTATAAGGGTATTTTTCGAAAAGAAATTAATGTGTTATGTCATTCGCTCTCTGATGCCTTCGGAATTGCTGGAATAAGAGTAGAATTTACAGCACAGGTATCGGCCTCTGATAATTCTGTAAATCATGAATAAAATTGGGCGAATAAGGCGATCGAAGCACATGACAGTAGGCGATGTTACATTTTGCGCTTTTTCGCTCTATCACAAGTCTATGGAGTGCCTGCCGGATTACCTCTCATCGCCCGGTAGACTCATTTACAGGTGATGCATCACTCATTATATCAGGGAGATAATCGGCCTTAGGAGCTTAGCACCGAATTGTAGCCGGCGGTATGCTCAATGGCTTCTGCCATTTCTTCCTGCTGAGCGGTGGGTTCGTTACGATGTTTCACCAGGCAGAAACAGCCCGGGGGCTGTGCGTATGAGGACTGACGATTGGCCATGAGGGCTATGTTGTCTGCTACTTGCCGGGCAAGTTGATTAAACGCAAAAAAGCTCAGTTCCGTAGAACTGAGCTTTCGTGAGTTGCGGGAGTAGGATTTGAACCTACGGCCTTCAGGTTATGAGCCTGACGAGCTACCAGACTGCTCCATCCCGCGATTTTTTTATCGGCAACCCCATCGGGGTGCGGGCAGAGTTTATCACGCGTTGTCGGAGATGTCAAGATTTTTTTTGAAAAAATGTAATTTTTTATAAAATCGGGTGAAAGAAGGGGAGGTGGCTTGCAAAAAATCCGGGCTGCCGGCACCCCACGGATGGAACATGGGCAGCTTGTTCTGACCGGCTGAGAGAACGTCGAGGAAGAACACAACTTCGTTGATGTTGGACTTGTAGCCTTGCATCAGCTCGCGGTAGCGTTTGAGTCCCTTTTAGTTGTCGGCTTCCGGTACTTTGCCGAGGTCATTTTCGTGTCCCTTATAGAGTTCATTCTCGATGAGGGTGAGATTGTTTGCCCGGCTTTCGGGGCTGATTCCCAAGGCGCTTACTAACTGAGTGCCGGCATTGTCACCCAGTACCATGTCGCCGGCACCATCTCCATCGAAGTCGGCCACGGTGATATGGGCACCGTTGAAGTTGCGCAGGAATTTTTTGTCCGGTTGATTTTCGAGGGTGAGTTCGATGTATTCACCTTGCGAGATGTTGGGGGTGCCTTCGACGTTCAGCCAAGCGTGCAAAGTACCCCAGTTGATGCCGTGGAGCAGTTCGGGGCGGCCGTCGTTGTTGAGGTCGCCCACACCGGGGGCGATGTTGTAGGAACGGCGGTGAACCAACTGTTTGTCGGGTGCAAAGCTGATGGAGCGGATTTTCTTTTCACCGGTTTCGATGGTGTAGGTTGTGGCCTGTCCCTTATAGTAGTACAACCCGTCACCGAAGCCTGCCACAAGATCCGGGGTGCCGTCGTGGTCGTAGTCTATCAGGCTGAAGTGGCGGGAGGGTAGTTTGAAGTCTGCTCCCTTGGAATCTTTGATTCCGACTCCGATTTCGAGCTGCGGGACATCTGTGCCGATTACATAGGCCTGAACGAGAGTGCCGTTCGGGCGGCGAATGATGAGTTTGTTGTCCTCGATAACGGCTGCGCCGTCGGTCTCGACGGCGGTACCGTCGGCGGCTGTGAGCACCTGCGGCTCGGAGAAGAGAATCTTGCCGCGCTTGGATTCATTGATGCTGAACCATAAGCGGGAATCTGCCTGAATGAGAAGGTCGGGTTTGTTGCCGCCGATGTTGATGGCGATGGGGTTGCGGTGTTTTTGGGGCTTGCCGGCACCGGGGGTGAACTCAGGCAACGAGCCGAAGTAGCGGAACTCTTTTACGACGGGTGCCGGAACATGGCGACTGTCGTAGAGCTTGACAGTTGCCTTGGTGTAGCCGCCGCGACTGTCCGTTACGATGACATCGAAAGAGTCTTTGCCGATGCGGGCGAAGCTCTTTGCCGGAATGAAAGTGAAGGTGCCGTCGCCACGGTTGATGACCTTGCCGTGAGTAGGTTGGGTGTGTGAGGCCACTTTCAGTTTGTCCTGATCGACATCGTAGGTAAAGCGGTGCAGAATGCTGCCGGTGGTGGTGGGCTGTGAAGTCTCGACTAAGTGGGACTGGTCGAATACCTGAGGTGCATGGTTGTCGTACAGAACAGCCACGGTATCAGCCCCGACGGCTTTGTCGAAGATGTGAATCTGGTCGATGGCGGAGTTGTTGGCGGAAATGCTTTCGAAGCGTCCGTCCAGCTTGCCTTTGGGTGTGGAACCGATTGCTGCCTGTTTGCCGTCAATGTAGAGGGTGACATTGCCGGTGGCGGCATCGCGGGTGAAGACGACATGGTGCCAGAGCCCGTCGGTGATATTTTGCGGGCTCATGACGATGTTGCGACCTTTGTAACGCAGGCCGACTTGCCCCTTGTTGTTCATGACGCCCCAGAGTGCGTGATCATTGGAACCGATGATGCCGCGTGTATTGGGTTTGTCGTTCAGGCGGGTCCAGTATGAGAGGGTGACGGAACCGTTGAGCCAGTGCAGTTCCTTCATCGTTGTCATACCGTTGCAGGAGGCAATGCCTGAGTACTGGCGACCGGATACCCATGCGGTATTGTCAACACTCAGCAGCTTGCCGCCGGCCGGATTGAGCATCAGGTCTTCGCCTTTGCCGGTCAGGTCTTCAGCCCGGATGACTTCTGCCTTGTAGGGGTAGGGCATATTGTGCCGGTCGCGCCCTTCATCAAAGCTCCAGTGCGCCTGCAGGGCGGCAAAGTCATCAGCCGGAGCGCCTGTGGCGCAACCGATGCCCAAGGCAAGAACTGTCAGAATATAAGGAAGAGAAAAGTCGGATGTAGGTCTCATACCGCACTAAAGCATAACATTTGGGAACTTCTAATTAGTAGTGATATTTATTTAACTGAGCTCAGAATAGCATTATTTTGAGCTCGGTGCAACAATTTTTCGGTTTATTTGGGCAGGGCAAACGCATTTCGATGTCGGGATTTCTTATTGACTTTCCGCTGTTTCG
>JAUNRC010000057.1 GCA_030535875.1 Akkermansia sp.
TAAGAATTTCCTTAAACATTACGACCGCTGGTCGCTAAACGGGTCTCACTTCAATGGCTCACAATCTTTTCAAGGAGAGCATACCTCAACACTCTTATTACTCTTTCACAAATAACCGACAAGAACTTACCCAAATATGAAAAATCTTCTCATGGCACTACTCAGCGGGCTGATGTTACTGCCACCCCTGCATGCAGACGGCACCCCTGAAATCAATATCACCCAAGCCGCTCAAGAAAATATTGCCCGCTATCAGGATATATATCTGCTTGCCCTGATAAAAAGTTTTCGCCACCACAGCAAAGTCTACACCGCCGGCAGAGTCGTTACCATCTACAAGGGCAACACCGTACCGCGCCATTCCATCATCCTTTTCTCCTCCCCCGGCGGCAACATGCTGCCGGGGAAAACCGAGCGAGCACACAACAGCGACATCGTTCTGGCCTGCTTCAAAACCGCCAAGCCGATTCGTCTGGCCGGTGATAATGGTCGCCTGATATTCCTCCCTGCCGTACTGACCCCGGCAAAAAAACTCATCGAGCCCCTCGTCTACGACATTCCTCCTCGCTGCGGCCTGTTCTATTTACCCGACAAGGTGCAGAACCTCCATGTAAGCGAAACTGAAATCGGAGCGGAAATGCTGCGACAGCTCGAATAAACTTCCCGTCGTTTTTCTGAACTTATAGCTTGCTTCAATAAGCCGGAGGGAGTATAATGCCAGTGTGAACGGAAATGAGTTGAAAGATACCGCGCTGAAAGCCTACCGTGCCATGGAGATGGCACGAGCCTTCGAGACCAAGCTCTCAGCCCTCTACAAAGCCGGCAAAATATTCGGCGGCGTATTCATCGGCCGCGGGCACGAGGCCATTGCCGCCTGTGAAGGAGTATACCTGCAAAAAGGTCGGGATGTCTACACCCCGTTCATACGCGAACAAGCCGGACGCTGCGCTTGGGGAGACAGCGTGCTGGAGAGCGCCCGCTGCTACTTCGGCAGCCGCGAAGGAGCCATGCGCGGGCGCGAAGGCAATGTTCACTGGGGCCATCCTCAGGAGGGAACCCCTGCACCGATTTCACACCTGGGAGCCATCGTATCGGTCGCAGCCGGCATGCTGATGGCCAAGCGCATGCAGGGGCAGGAGGGAGCCGTCGGGGTCATCTGCATAGGCGACGGCACCACATCCGTCGGAGCCACCCACGAGGCCTGCAACCTCATCGCCGTCGAAAAATTACCTGCTGTCATCGTTGTCAGCAACAATCAGTTCGCCTACTCCACCCCCAACAGTCAGGAGTTCGCCTGCAAGAGCCTGCGAGATCGCGGTACCGGCTACGGCATGGCAACCCATGAGTGCGACGGCACCGATTTTCTGCAAACCCTTGAGGTCATGGGGCGCGCCATTGCTGCCGCCCGCGCCGGCGAAGGCCCTCAGTGGGTCGTGGCCAACACCCTGCGCCTGTGCGGTCACGGCGAACATGACGATGCCGCCTACATCCCGGCAGAACTCAAGGAACAATTCGCTGACCGCGACCCCGTAGAAGTCGCCCGCCGACAAATGCAGCAACAAGGCTGGCTCACAGCCGACGACATTGCCGCCATTCAGGCGGAGTGCACCGATGAAGTCCAGCGCGCCGTCGCACAGGCCCAGAAGGAACCCACCCCCGACCCCGCACGGGAGGACTGGTCCGCCACCTCCTGGAAACCCACCCGCTATTGATTTTCCTACCCCCTTTCCCATCACATGAGCGTTACCTACATCGATGCCATTCATCAGGCCATGGCCGAACTACTGGAGGAAGACGACAAGGTATTCCTCTACGGTGAAGACATTGCCGGCAAGTTCGGCGGAGCCTTCAAGGCCACCAAAGGGCTTGCAGAGCGCTTCCCCGGTCGGGTACTCAACGCCCCCATTGCGGAAGATGCCATCATGGGCATGGCCGTCGGTGCGGCACTCGGCGGCATGCGCCCCATCGTGGAAATGCAATTTGCCGACTTCGGCACGCTGGCACAAAACCAGTTGGGCAACAACGCCGCAGCCCACTTCTACCGCACCGGTATACCCATCAACGTCACCCTGCGCATGCCCTGCGGCGGTACCCCCGGCGGCGGCCCCTACCACAGCCAATCCGTCGAGGCACTCTTTGCCCACTATCCCGGCGTACATGTACTCTGCCCCGCCACCGTGGCCGATGCCTACTACATGCTCAAACAAGCCGTGCAGATTCCCGACCCCGTCGTCTTCATGGAGCACAAGTTCCTCTACCGATGGCTCAAGGCCGACACATGGCTGGAGAAGGACCCGCTGCCCATCGGACGTGCCCGCATAGCCCGCCCCGGGCGCCATGCCACCATCGTGGCACACTCCGCCATGGTAGCCGAATCTCTCAAAGCCGCCGATGAACTGGCCGCCGGCTCAGGCTACCACGTTGAAGTCGTCGACCTCCGCAGCGTCAAACCGCTGGATACGGACACCATCCTCGCCTCCGTAGCCCGCACGGGTCGCCTGCTGGTCGTCAGCGAGGACTTCCCGTGGGGCGGAGTGGCCGCCGAAGTGATAGCCCGCGTGACGGGGCAAGGCTTCCACCTGCTCGATGCTCCGCCCCTGCGCGTAACCTCGAAGGATACGCCCATCCCCTACCATCCCGATTTGTGGAAGGCGCACCGCCCGCACAGTCACCACATAGCCGAGGCTGCCCGCTACCTCATCTCACTCTGATATTCTCCACCTCACAGCACACCCCCAACGCACATCACCATCATGCCGCAAGTTCCCATACTCATGCCCCAACTGGGCGAATCCATCGCCGAGGCCACCATCATGCGCCTGCTCATACAGCCGGGCGATGAGGTGCAGGCCGACCAGGAGGTCATCGAGGTCGAGACCAACAAAGCCGTCATGGGCGTGACCGTCTCCTGTACCGGCACCATCACAAGCATCACCGTCAAAGAGGGCGAGACTGTGGCCGTCGGTGCCGTCATGGGCATCATCGAGGCAACGGCCGAAGAAATTGAGCGCTCCGGTGCCACCGTTCTGGCCGAAGGTGAAGTGCCGCCGCCCCCTGCCCCCGCCGGCGGCAGCGTAGGAAATGACGGCGCTCATTTTGCCACGGAGGGCGAGTACCGTGAGGGTAGCGGAGCTCCCATCAGCAACGGCGGTCGCGGCCTGCCCGTACCCGTCGGTACGCGCGGCGCACACTACCTCTCCCCCCGCATCCGCTCCCGCATGGATGAACTGCACATTACCGAGGCCGACCTCGCCTATGTGACCGGCAGCGGAGCCGGCGGGCGCATCACCATCGAAGACTTCGAGAACTTCCTCGACTATGTGGACGGCTGGCCCTCCCGCCCCGTCTCGCCCATGCGCCGCAGTGTGGCAAGCAGCATGCAGCGCACCTGGCGCCGCCCCATTGCCAGCGCCGGTCGCCCCATCTACATGGCTCCCATCATCCTGCACCGCCGCAATCACCCCCGCAAACCGGGTATCACCCTTTACTTCCTGCGAGCTCTGGCCGTTGCTCTGGCGCAGGCTCCCGAGTGCGCCGGCTACATGGTCGGCGGGCGCATCCTTACCCCGCGCCGCATCGATTTGGGAGTGGCCGTACAGGTGGATGACGGCGTGATGGTGCCGGTCATGCGCAATGTGGACCAATATACCATCGATGAACTCATCGATGAATACAACAAGGTCGTCAAACAGGCCCGTGACCGCAAGCTCGACCCCGCCTACATCGGCGGCGGCATAGCCACCGTCTCGAACTTCGGCGGCTTCGGCCTGACCTTCGCCTCGCCCATGCCCCTGCCGAGTGAGAGCCTCATCCTCGGTGTAGGCTCCGTGGTCAAGACCCCGGTGTGGAGCGATGAGGTCGAGTGCTTCATCCCCGTGGAGCGGGCCAACATCGTCGCCTCGTTCGACCACCGCGTGGTAGACGGCGGTGACATCGGCCGCCTCATGCAGAAGATTGCCTACTACCTGGAGCACCCCGAACTTCTCTGATATCCCGTCACCTCCTATGGAACGCCCCGATCCCTCCAGGCATGTACTCGGCGTGCTCGCCGGTGCCGGTGAGTACCCTCGCCTGATGGTGGAAGGGGCCAAGCGCGCAGGCATGCGCGTGGTGGTCATCGGCTTTCGCGGCGCAGTCGACAGGCAAATCGCCAATCTATGCGATGTCTTTGCCATCTTCCGAGTGGGAGCCGTCGAGGCTCCGGTGCAGTTCCTGCGTAAACACGGAGTGACCCATGTCGTCATGACCGGGCAAATTAAGCCGGCCTGCATCTACACCATGTGGCCCGATGCCACCGCGCGCCGCCTGCTTGGCCGACTCGACCGCCGCAACGCCCACACCATCTTCACCGCCGCCTGTGACTACCTCACCGCCAACGGCATGACCATGCTGCCCTCCACCACCTTCATGGAGGAAGTGCTGCCACCGCCCGGGCACCTCGCAGGCCCCGCCCCCACTCCGGAACAACTCGAACAAGCCCGCCACGGCATGCAGCTCGCACGCGAAATTGCGCGGCTCGACATCGGCCAGAGCCTCATCATGCGAGGTCACGAGGTCGCCTGCGTAGAGGCCTACAAAGGCACCAACGAGTGCATCCGCAACGCCGGAGCACCGCCCCTCACTCTCTGTAAAGTCACCAAGCCCGGGCACGACATGCGCTTTGACGTACCCTGCATCGGTCTGCGCACCGTTCAGCACTGCGCCGCCGCGGGGGTCAACCACATCGTTTTCGAAGCTCGCCGTACCATCCTCTTCCAACAGCAGAACGTCATCAACTTCTGCAACAAGCACGGCATTACCCTGCATGCCATGGACATGCCGATCGACGGCCCCGCAGTGAATGACCCCGGTCACATCCCCGACGACGCCGAGCACGCGCTCGCCATGGCCACAGCACTCGAGCAACTCGGCATCGGCAACTCCGCCGTCGTGTGCGAAGGGGTAGTCATCGCCGTGAGCGACCCGGCAGGACCGCTCAAGTGCATCCGCCGTGCCGGTGTATACATGAAGCGCATCCGCTTCATCCGCCTCATCAACTGGCTCTGCCGAGTGCTACTGGGGCGCCCCGGCTCACCACCTGCCCCCATGGTCATGCGCGGCACGGCGAACTTTGCCATCACCCCGGAAGTAGAGCGGGCAGCCAAGAAAGCCGGCATCCTGCTGCGCTGAACAAAGCCGCCGGCTACAAAAATGCCGCGCCCTCCTGCACAGCACAAGAGAGCGCGGCATATTGACAAAATAACTCGCCTGAAGAGCGAAAGTTCGCTTACTTCACAATTCCGGTTGCTTTCAGGAAAGAATCGGGGTCGGGGTCGCGCCCGAGGAAATCGCGATAGGCCTCGATAGCAGGCTTGCTGCCGCCGACGGAAAGAACAGCCTTGCGGAAGGCAGCAGCCGGAGCGGGATTAAGTACCCCTTCTCGCTCGAAACGGCCGAAAGCATCCGCCACAAGCACATCCGCCCACTGGTAGGAGTAATACCCGGCAGAATAAGCCCCGGTGATGCAGTGAGAAAGACGGCGCATGTATGATGGCTCCTTCACACCGGATGGAATCTGCATAGGAGCCAGCAATTCTGACGTAGCCTCATCCATATTGCGGTTCTCAAATCGCTCGGCATAGTTCATGTGCATCTCCAAATCCAACTTAGCGAAGCAGAACTGGCGCATATTGTTAATGGCCGGCAGGAAATAGCGACCGGCATTCAACTTGTCAACCAGCTCCGTCGGCATAGGCTCACCGGTCTGATAATGACGAGCATAAAGAGCGAGAGCAGAGGGCTCCCAGGTCCAGCTTTCATTGATGATGCTGGGCAGCTCAATAAAGTCCCAAGCGATATTGGAGCTCCAATGAGCCGCCAGCTCGGTATCCGTCAACATAGCATGCAACATGTGACCGAACTCATGGAAAACAGTCTGCACATCCAAGTGACTGAAGAGTGCCGGCTCATTGCCCACAGGGCGGGTAAGATTGGCCGTTATGGCACCGAGGTGCGGCTCGTGCGGAGCACCGTTCTCACCGGAAGCGCCGGCACGAAGCGGTGACATCCAGGCACCGGCACGCTTGCCCGGGCGGGGATAAAGGTCCAAATAGAACGACCCGAGGTGGGCACCTGTCACCTTGTCGCTGATTGCAAAGAAGCGCACCTCCGGGTGCCAGACCTCCACCTTACCCTCAGGGCAGGACTCCCCGGCTTGCAGGCAAACGGTCGGCAACTCGTCGATGGAAATATTGTAAAGCGATGAGGCAATGGAAAACATGCCATTGAGAACATTCTCACAGGCAAAGTAGGGACGCAAGCTCTCCGGGTCGAGTGAGCAGCTCTTCTGCGTGTACTCATTGATGTAATAGCGAAGGTTCCAGGGAGCAATCACCTCCGACTTTTCACCCCTCAGCATGTTGGCAAAAGCCAGCAGTTCCGCGCTCTCGGTACGGAATGTCGGCATAAGGCGCTCCACCATGCCATCCACAAACCCCATGGCCTTTGCACCGCTGTTGACCATACGGTTCTTCGTCTTATAATCCGCCCACGAGGCAAAGCCCAGCAACTGAGCCAACTCACGGCGCAACTTCATCACCTTGTCAACAATGGCCGCATTGTCGTACTGACCGCCGCGCCCGATGGTGCACTGTCCCTCCCAGCACAACCGGCGCGTCTCTTCCACCGAGCAATCACGCAGCACCGCACCGGCACTGCCGGCCTTCAGGCTCACTCGCCATGCAGGCTTATCGGGGGTACCGTACCCGCGTTCAGCGGCATCGGCCTGAGCTGCCGCCATCCAGTTATCACTCATGCCGGCAAGGCGAGCCTTGTCCGTCACAATCAGTTCCCACGCATTGGTGGAATCCAGCACATTTTTTCCGAATTGCAGTTTAAGTTCCGACAGTTCCTGCTCTATCTGCGCCTTACGAGCCTTCTTATCGGCAGGAAGTTCCGCTCCGTTGTCACGGAAGCCGTCAAGAGTCTGCTCCACGAACATCTTTTTCTGCTCACTGAGCTGAGCCACCCAAGGCTGAGCCGCTGCTGTGCGCAGAACATCCCACAGCCTCCCGTCCGACATGAGGGAGGAATAAAAATGGTTAAGCTCCGGCATGAGAGCCTCCTGAGCCTCGCGGACATCCGGCGCATCCATCGTCGAGGCGCGGGTACGCAGATAATCACTCACCCGCTCCAGCTCACGGGTAGAGGCTGCGAGAGCCACAAAGGTATTCTCAAAAGTCATCTGAGCCGGCTCCAGCGAGCGAATGGCATCCAAGCGAGCATTGGCCAGCCGCATGGCGACGGGGGCATCCTTCAGCGCCTGTTCGGCCGTGAGCTTAGACCACGCCGGGTAGGGCATGTCGTCAAAGTAAGGGTGCTGCTCCGCCTGCGGAACCACCGCCTGAGCAAGCTCAGCCGCTCCGACCGCTGCCATTCCCGGCAGGACACAGAGCGCCGTCATCAAGAGTGTTCGTATAGTCATAAAATTTATCGGCGCGGAGCTCAGTCCAGCGCATAGCGAACCGCTGCCGCTGCCATGAACACAGCCGTCTCGACCCGCAGAATAATGGGGCCGAGCCCCGTAGGCGTGTAACCGGCAGCCTCGGCCGCGGCATACTCCGCCGGGCTGAAATCGCCCTCAGGCCCGATGAGCAGCACACATTCCCGCTGTCCGGCAGCACGCCCCTCCTCCAGCACCTCGCGCAGCGGGCGGGCATGCGGAACAATGGCGCACTGCACCTTGAGCGCAGGAAGATCCGAGCGTTGCAGGAAGAGCTTGTATGGCTGCGGCTCCTCCACCGTCGGCAACACATTAACCCCGCACTGCTTGCAGGCCTCCAGCACCGTGCGTCGCCATTTATCGGCCTTGGCTGCGGCCTCCTTAGCATTCAGTCGCACGATGGTGCGCTCCGTTATCAGGGGGACGATGCGGCTCACCCCCATCTCCACCGCCTTCTGAACGATGAGGTCCATGTTGTTGCCCTTGGGTATGGCCAAGGCAAGAGTAATACCGGCCACCGGCGGCATGGACGGCAACAATTCCTGTACCTGCACCACCATCGAGCTGCCATGACCACTCAGCAGCTCCGCAACGGCTGCCTGCCCGGCACCGTTGAAAATCTCGCAACGGTCCCCGGGGCGCAGGCGCATGACCCGCAGAGCATGGTGAGCCTCCTCCCCCTCAATGGTGAGAGTGACAGCGCCGAAATCGGCTCGGGGGAGGTAGCAACGGTGCATGAGGAGCAGGATTACTTCATGTACTTGGCAGCCCGCTTGGCAAAGTCTCGCACCTCAGGCTGATTGTCGGCACCGAGCATCGAGCAAAAACTCTCCAGAGCCTTCAACTGCTTGGAATTAAGGCCGGCCGGAGTCTCCACCTGCACTTCCACCATGAGGTCGCCGCGACCGGTGCCCTTCAGAGCCGGCATACCCTTACCGCGCACACGGAAAATGGTACCGCCCGATGTACCGGCAGGCAACTTGAGCTTGGCCGCGCCATCAAGTGTCGGCACAGAGATGGTGCCACCGCGAGTGGCATCCAGCAGCGGCACAGGCATGGTCACGTGCAGGTCCATACCGTCGCGCGCAAAAATATCGTGCGGCTCCACCTCGAGGAACACGTAGAGATCACCCGTCTCGCCGCCATGCAGACCGGCATCGCCATTGCCGGAAGAGCGCATCTTGGTACCGGTGCTCACACCGGCGGGGATATGCAAGGTAACCTTCACATCCTTGTGCACACGACCTTCACCGCGACACTTGGAACAAGGATTGCTGATGGTCTGACCGGCACCGCGGCAGGTCGGACATGTGCTCTGCTGCACAAAGAAACCGCTCTGACGAGTCACCACACCCGAGCCCTGACATGTCGGACAGGTCTTAAAGCCCTCGCGACCATCCTTCGAGCCGGTCGCACCGCAGGCATCGCAAGGCACCAAGCGCTCAATCTCCAGGGTCTTATCGCAGCCGTGAGCAGCCTCCTCCAGCGTAATTTCCAAATCATAGCGCAAATCGGAGCCGGGCTGACGCGGGTCGGCCTTGCGACGGGCTCCGCCACCGCCGAAACCGCCGAAACCGCCCATCCCGCCGAAGAACTGGGCAAAGATGTCCATGGGGTCGGTAAAGCCGCCGTAACCGCCGGCGCCCCCTGCACCACCCATGCCGCCGTTCTTGAAAGCCTCGTGACCCAAGCGGTCATAAGCGGCGCGCTTGTCCGGGTTGCTGAGCACCTCATAGGCCTCGCCCACCTCCTTAAACTTCTCCTCGGCCGCCTTATCATCAGGATTGCGGTCGGGATGGTACTTCATGGCGAGCTTGCGATAGGCCTTCTTAATGGCGGCATCATCCGCCCCCTTATCGACCCCGAGCACGCTGTAATAATCACTTGCCATAATCTGTGAAAAAAGTTATCTGTTCATCACTCAGCGGCACCATCGGCAGACGGCGCTGCGGCAACCACAACATTAACCGGGCGCAACAAACGCCCCTTGAGGTTGTAGCCACGGCGAAGAATGCGGATAATCGTCCCCTCCGGCTTGTCGGACGGCTCGCTCTGAATAGCCTCGTGGATATTGTGGTCAAACATCTGGCCGACTTCGGTGGAAATAGCCTCCACCCCCTGAGCAGCCATGAAATCATTGAGCTGCTTCTGCACCATGCTCATGCCGATATAAATCATCGACGAAGTATCCTGACCGGCCATCATCATGCCCATCTCGAAGTTATCAACCACAGGCAACAATTCCTCCAGCAGACTGCGGGTGGCGTAGCGGGTGAACTCCTCACGGTCCTTCACGCAGCGCTTGCGGTAATTGTCGTACTCCGCAGCCGTGCGCATAGCCATATCGCGCCACTTCTGCAGTTCATCCACGGCAGCGGCAGCCTCGCCCTCGGCGGACTCATCCACCGCTTCGGCAAATTCCTGCTCAGGCTTATCAGGAGCACCGCAATCACAACTGTTATCACAAGCGGTTTCCTCAGGCATTTCCTTTTCCAAATCGATATCTTTTTCGCTCATGGCCCCATTATAGCGCACGCGCGCGGGCTGTCAACCCCCGCGCGCGACATGCAGATACTGCTGAAGGGGGCATCCCCCCTACTGCAACCCTCAGCGCTCAATGCTCATCATCAAGCGGGTCGTGGCGACCGACGGTATCGAACAAGGGACGGTAGGAAGGCAACTTCCAGTTGTGATGCACCGCCGCCATACGAACGATAAAAACCATCGCCACGCCCAGTATAAAGGAAATGGAGTAGGAGCACCCCATCCACATGAGCAGTTCGAAAAGCAAACACCCCGCAAATGAGGCCGTGGCATACAACTCTCCCGGGCGAAACACATACGGCACATTGCCCGTGAGCACATCTCGCAGCACACCACCGGCTACACCCGTACACACGCCCATGCAGATGCTCACCAACCACGGACAGCCGATGCAGTGCGCCTTCGCCGCACCCAGCAGGGTGAAGAAGGCCATGGCAAAGGCATCCGCCACGCGGATGGTACCCACCGGCGGAGCAATAAATCGCGTGACGAAGAACACGAACAGACTCGTCCCCACCGCGCAATACAGGAATACCACATCACTGGGGTTCACCCAGAATATTGTCACCGGCGTGCCATCCGGGCGCGTGAGACCGCTCAGCAACATGTCGCGCACCGTACCGCCGCCCAACGAGGCAATCGTTCCGCAGGCTATAATACCGAACAAATCCATCCGCACCCGGCTGGAGGCCGAGGCTCCGGCCAGCGCACCTACAACCGACCCGAATATCGAACAAAGATAAAAGAGCCAATGCTGGTCAAAGGATTGAACCTCGGACAATGAGAAACCGGCAGCCAGCGGGAACATAAGAAACAACCATTCAGTAATAATCAACGAACGGCACGGGCCAATATCCACACGGCCACCGCCACCAGAACAAAAGGCCAAGCCACACTCAGCACTCCCAGCACCAGCAGCACGAGCACCACCACAACCGAGATGAGCAGGATGATATTCCCGGTGGAAAGATTGCGCGTGAGCAACTTCCACAGGCTCGGATTGGCCTCCTCCTGCTCCTCTTCGCGGAGGTCGGTCGAGCCCAGAGGGCGCCAGGTGGAGGAGTCCTCCCGGCGCACCCAAGTGCTGTTGTCAATCTGTCCGGCAGCCCGAAGCTGCACAAGTTCATTGCCGGTCACCGGACCGATTTTTTCTTCTCCTGTATCGTAATAATACTTGCGTGCCATCAGTAATAATCAGGGGGGGTATATCAGCCATGAACCGCCAGACCGTCAGCAGCCAACACAGCCTCGTGAATAGCCTCCGAGAGAGTGGGATGAGCGTAGATCATTGCATTCATATCGGCATCCGTCAGCTCACTGTTCATAGCAAGCTCGGGATGAGCAATCATCTCGGTAGCGGTATCGCCCATGATGTGAGCACCCAGCAGCTCGCCGTTCTCCTTGCCGAAGAGAAGCTTCACAAAGCCCTCTGTCTCGCCGGTAGCCACAGCCTTACCAATGCCGAGGAAGGGGAACTTGCCCACCTTGTACTCCACCCCGGCCTCCTTGAGCTCACGCTCGCGCTTACCCACGCTGGCCACCTGCGGATGACAATATGTACAGCCCGGTACATTGACGGGGTGCTTGGGAGTGTGGGAGGGCTCAAACATGCCTTCCACCGCCTGCTCTGCCTCATAACTGGCCGTATGAGCCAGCATGATACCGCCTATGCAGTCACCCACGGCATACACGCCGGCAATGTTGGTAAGGTAGCGCTCATCCACCTTAATGAAACCGCGCTCCGTCAGCTCCAGCCCCTCAGCCTCGGGCACGACAGGCACCACGCCGATAGCCACCAGACACACGTCAGCCGTGATTTCCTGCTGCTTGCCGTTCTTGGCAGTAATGGTGGCCGTCACGCTGTCTCCGTTGTCCTTCAGGCTCTCCACCTTAGCACCGGCCATGCAGGTGATGCCCTGCT
>JAUNRC010000058.1 GCA_030535875.1 Akkermansia sp.
TTGCGCAAGCTTAGCAGAATTAGCTCTGTGTCCTAAATTCGGGGGGCAGCATACAGTGCCAAAAGAAGCTTGACAGTCATTATTTTGTTTGCTAGTATAGTGATGGTTCAGATTCTAGGTATGCAAGCGTCATCAAATTCGATTCCTCTCGTAAGCGTGATTGTCCCTGTTTATAACCAGGAACAATATCTTAGGGCGTGTTTAGATAGTATTAGGGGGCAAACACTTGTGCAAATTGAAATAATTTGTGTTGATGATGGTTCGACTGATGCCTCTCTGGCTATTTTGAAGGATTATGAGCAAAGAGATACTCGAGTAAAGGTTCTGCATCAGAAAAATCTGTACGCTGGAGTTGCAAGGCAGAAAGGAATGGAAAATGCTCGAGGTAAGTATCTTGCTTTTCTTGATTCTGATGATTTTTTTGAGGCTGGAATGTTGGAGGAGATGGTGCAAGCCGCAGAACGTAATGATGCGGATGTTGTAGTGTGCGGGTCAGATTGCTATAAAGAAGAGGAAGGGAAATTTATTGCGACACCGTGGAATTTAAGACTGGATTATGTGAAGTCGGTCAATACTGATTGCTTTTGTCCTTCAGAGGTGATACCGACAAAGATTTTTCATTTTGTAAATCCGGCACCATGGTCTAAATTGTATCGCGCAGATTTTATCAGAAAACATAATTTGTATTGGGCGCCCCTTCAGCACACAAATGATATTTTATTTGTGTGCAGTGCCCTAGCTATGGCAAGGCGATTAAGTGTTGTCAATAAAGTATTCGTTCACTATAGGTTGCTTTCTAGCTCAATTTCGCATTCAAAAAAGAAGGATATTCATGGGCAGTACGCGGCATTTCGCGCATTGAAAGAGCAGTTGTCTCGCTTGGGTGTTAATCCTGGTATTTTTCATTCGTTCAATGAGCGCTTGCTTACAGGAGTTGTCTGGAATCTTTCAACGTTAGATGGAGAAAGGGCGCGTGAGTTGCGTGATCACATGATTCGCGTATACGAACCGGAGTTTTGCTTGCTCGATACGCCGCTGGATAAGTATGAGAATAAACAGCAATATAGGCGCTACAAGGCTTTAATTCGTCCGTTAGCTACGCTTGTGGTGGAGGAAGGAATGATAGAAGAATCGGAGGCTGAAGACTGTTTGAAAAAAATGCTTTCTATCAAAGATGCTGATTTTGACGTTGTTGCTATAACTCATGATGAGGAGTCTTCGATGGCAAAGGTGTTTAAGCATATAGCTGATACAGATATTCGCTGTACCTGGGTAAATACAAATGAATCTATATCTGCTTCCCTCAGGAAATTTTGTCGAGGTCGCTACATAGTTCCCTTTATAGATACTGAAGTGAGCACCGAGCAGATTCGTGCGGTAATGTTGAATATCGAGAAAATGCAATATCTACCTGAGGGCGTGTATCAGTATGAGTATGTGAAGCTTTTGAGTGCTCAAAATTTAAAAGAGATGGAAACATTGGCAAAGGTGTTTAAACTGCATGTGCAGATGGGGACACTAAGGCGCAAGTATTGGTTGTTGAAGTTAAAGCGAGCGTTTTGTTTTGGTAAGAAGCGCAAGAAGTATACCGATAAACTAGATGAAATAACGGCCAAGATAACTCAGTATAAAATGTTCATCAATAGATGGTGAATGCTTAAACTGTTTAAATGTAACCATTTTCTAGATTTTATGTTTGAGCAAGAGATTGTGATACGAAGTGATGGGAAAAGGCAATTGCCTATTGTGCTAGCAGCCGATGCAAATTTTTCTATTCCATTCGGACTTGCTATTTTATCATTGTTGGAGACCGCTTCGCCGAATACGTATTATGATGTATATGTATTGGATGGAGGAATTACAGATGAGGTTAAGAGCGAGGTGATAAAGTTCAAAGAACGTTTTGAATTTAGTATAACATATTATGATGTTTCTGAAGCTGTAGCCGGATTGCCTGCAACTTGCATTTTCCCTCCGATTACGTATGCTCGTTTCTTGGTGGCAGATTTGTTACCGGAGAATGTAGGAAGCCGAATATTTTATATTGATTCAGACGTCTTGTTCTGTGCAGACCTTACGCCCTTGTATGATATGGATATGAAGGGGCATCCCGTTGCTGCAACACAAGCTCTGAATATGACCGCTTCAGACAATAGGAGCTATCTTAAATGGCTGGGCCTTGAATACAATATAGACTTCTTTGAATCGGGAAATCCTTATTTTCATGCTGGGGAATTGTTGTTTGATAGAAAAGCTTGGGTTGAAGGCGGTTTTTCTCGGAAATGTGTTGAGATGGCACAGAAAAAACTACCCAATAATATTAAGTATTACGACCAGGATTTCTTTAATATTGTCTGTAGGGGGAATATTGCGAACTTTCCGGCTAAATATTGTGTGATTCCGCAATTCGAGAAGAGATATTACGGTGATTATGAGCAGATGTACGAAGGATTGAGTTTATATTCGGAAGCTGAGCTTAGCTCTGTGCTGGAAAAACCTGCCATAGTACACTACGCCGGGGTGAAGCCAATAGTGTTTCGAAAGCCAATGTATAATGGTGAAGCTTCGTTCTTTGAGCTATGGAGGCGCTCGCCTTGGAAAGATAGAATCCCGTACTTTCCTCGACCTATTTTATTGATGAATCCAATACGCGAGCGAGCTCGCATATTGAGCAATGAGCCTGATGTTCCTTGGAATGCCGTGCTTTCTGTTGTTGTTCATACTGATCGGTTACTTGAAAAAGGAGAAATTGATTCATTTATCAAAACAATAGATTCACTGCATGAACAAACATATCCACACATCGAGATTCTTGTCGTTGATAGCGGAGGTTGCTCTGCTACTGTTGATTTGTTAAATAAGTATGCTAGTAAGAGAATCTTGAGGTGGCATACGTTACGTAGCCAAAATCGGTATAATGCATATAACCATGGGTTAAGGGAGGCTAGAGGTGCTTATGTAATCTTTTTACCCATTGGCGCTGTAATGGGATCTAAAGAATTTGTTGAAGAAGCAATGAAGGCATTTAGTCTTTCCGAGAATGATGTTGCCGCCGTTAGTGCTAAGTGCCGTATCGGAAGCGATACTCATGCTGCGGAAATTGAGCCCAAAATAGGCATATCGAATTACGCTATGCCTGCTGAGCTTGGCGCAACAATTTTCAGGGCTTTGAAATTGAAGAGTTGCAGTGGTTTTGCTGCCGATGATTATACGCACGCTTCTGATTACAAGTTGTTTGTAGATTTGTTGTCTGCTGGTGAGAGAATCTCTCATGTTCAGGGAGAGATTCATATGCCGTATGATTTGGCTCTTCAGTCAAAATGTTATGATGATGAATGTGAGAGTATTTTACGTGGATTAAGTCCTTCGTATCATAATAAAGATTCCGATAATATTGAGGTTTCTGTTATTGTGTCACATAGTGCAGAGCGAGGAGGCCTTTTAATAACGCTTGAAAATCTTATTTCTCAGACTTTTTCTAATATTGAGATTATAGTTTTAAGTGCTTCATCTGATGAACTTTCCTGTTCTGCCGTGCGGTTGATACAAGAAAGAGATTCTAGGGTCATAAATGTGACTTGTAATGAAATCAGCGGGGGAAGTATGACTCGCAATCACGGTCTTTCTTTAGCTAGAGGCCGATATGTCATGTTTGTTCGATCTGGTGATATACTTTCTCCTGATTATCTGGAACACATGTACAAAAGGGTTCACGCTGGTAATTTTGATGTTGTAAAATCTAGAGCATGCTGCATGAGGCATAACCTGCGTATATGCTGGTATGACGACAATCGGTTAATTCGTGAGAAATTGAGTTCTTCGACGATACTGTTGAATCTCTTTAACGAGCATTCTGAGACAGCCCTGTACAGAAGAGAATTTCTGACGAAAGCAGGTGCAATGTTCGCTGATATTGCAGGGTGTGATGATGATAGTTTATTCTTACAACGAGTTGCTGCTAATCTTCCGGTATGGCGCTTCTCTCTTATAGATGAGGTACAGTATCACTACAGAGGGAGTGATGTAAAGATAGCCACCTTGAATGATTTGGTGAAAATAGCTCAGTTGCGGATTTCTCACATGCTTTCAATAATTGGCCTCAATCGGGATTCAGAACCTCTTAAAGAATTGATTGAAGACATATTGGAGAAGGCAATCGAATTCTTTCCTAAGTGTGATAGTGAAGAGACATCAATTCAGGCTAGTGTTGCTATGCTTGAAAAAAATATTCGCGGATGTTGTGAAGTTTGTACCTATTATAGCCCTGGTCCATTAGCTGCAGCGTTACTCGCTTCTGGTGGGATTCTCAGTGTTTTTGTATCTTTGGTCGCTGCTGGAAAATTGGTTCGTATTGAAAACTCACTAGGGGAGAAGGATGGGTATTCTCTTCATGACCGAGAGCAGCTGGAACATAAATTGCGTTATCTCGAGCTCGCATACCAAATGCCTAAAATCATGAGGAAATATCGTCTTACTCAGGCTAAAGCTCTGTTTTCATTCGGAAAGAGACGAGCTCGTTATCGTGAGAAGATGGAGGAGTTAAAAAAACAGATTCGTCTATTTAGAAATATGCAGATATAAGTGTTATGGGGGCTATAAGGTATAATAGCTTTGATGCGGTGAAAGCGTGTGCCGCGATTGCCGTGGTTCTGATTCATTATCCTTTTTCCGGGGGAGAATTGCCTAAGGAAATTTCTCAGGTTGTACGAAGTACGTGTGTGTGATATGAATACAGAACTTCCTCTGGTAACTGTTATTGTTCCGGTCTATAATGTGGAGCGGTATTTGAGAAGGTGTCTCGATAGTCTACTGACGCAGACGTACAGTCGGTTAGAGATTATTTGTGTAGATGATGGCTCAACAGATGGAAGTGGCTCGATACTTGATGAGTACGGTGCAGAAGATTCTCGGGTTATAGTGGTACACCAAGAAAATCGGGGATTACCTGGTGCTCGCAACAGAGCTCTGGATATGATGCACGGTACGTGGGTGACAGGAGTAGATGCGGATGATTGGCTTGAACATCACGCCATAGAGAGAGCCCTTCAATTTGCCAAGCCTGACGTGGATATAGTGTGGTTTGGTCTGCAGGTGGTGACGGATAAGGGCTTTGCGGAAAACGAATACTATCGCCCAAAATACCAAGGCAAGCAGTCAATAACTCCCGAGTTGCTCTCCTGTGTGAATGTGAATTTCTGTGCAAAACTTTGGAGACGTAGTTTAATAGACAGGTGCGGAGCGCGCTTTGTGCCAGAGATGTGGTTTGAAGATAACTACTTCTTCTTTACTGTTGCTCCATATGCAGAAAGAATGGCGTTTTGTACAGATAAACTTTACTTTCGGTATATGCGAGCCGATAGCATCATGGGGCAGACTTTTGCAAAAAAGAGTGAGAAATCAATAGATTACTTGAGAGTGCGTGAAGCTGTGCTGAAAGAGTATCGTCGACGTGGCTTGCCTGAAGTGTTGGGGAGAAGCCCTGCTTGGATTGAGGCATGGCTGGTGCGCGACGCTTATATATTCACTCGTCGCAATGTGCCTAGGATGCTTCGTTCACATGTACGACGTGAGGCGCTTCGACTAGTGCGAGAGTATGGACTGGCACAATATCGAGTTGAAGTAAACCCCATAAGATTTGATACCCCTTTTTTCAGACTATTCGTGAGATATACGGGAAATGAGGTTCAGTATCGAATATTAGGCCTGACTATTTGGCGGCGTCGATTGCCTGGTAGCGAACCATGAGGGGTAGCAACCTAGAGAACTTTCAGGCATTGAGAGAGTTCTTTTATGCGGTGTCTTAGGTATTTTCTGAGAAATTTCTTAGATAACTGCGTTCTGTGCATGAATGAAATTAAGAGAGAGAACCTCTCTCGCCAGAGTTTGTATTGAAGGTGGCGGCGAAGTTCACGGCAGCGTTTGATGGCTGCATTAGTCAGCGGGAGTTCGATGATAATGGTATGCGGGAATTTCTGTGCCAAGTTGGTAGGTGAGGCTACTGTCTGCGGCTGTATGAAATGAATGCGTCCTTGCTCCCAAGCTCTGGTTTGATATAGGTAATCAGGGGCGTTTTCTTCTTTTCCTTCGATAATAAAAGAGATGGCTGTGTTAGAATGCAGTAAGTCTCCTAGCTGAAATCGTTCTAGCTCTTTGATGTTTTGCAGGATAATGATGACCATGGGGTCAAATAGGAGATAAAAGTCTGAGCTTGACGGTGTATAGCGTAGCCACTGTTGAGATTGGGACAGAAGTTTGAATATTGGCTCCCATTTATCTCGCCAATTAAGAATATGATTGAGTGTGTGGTTTTTGGAAAGGGTTTTTATGTGCCAAGCTTCACTGTTACAATATCTAAGGTTGAAGGCGTTTTGATAACTGTTCCAGAGATTGTCTGCAATAAGTCTTTTTTTAAGACTTTCGTATGCTCTCATGCTTGTTTCAGCCGAACGCCCTTTTTGAGTATGCGAGATGGAGTTGGGCGAAATACGATAGTGAATGAGAACGTCTGTGCATGCAGAGACTACTTTTGCATGAGCAAAAGCAGATAATACGAATTCTAAATCATTGGATGATTTAAATGGTGCGTAGCTGAGATTGTGTTTTTCTACAAATGTTTTACGAAATAGCTTATTCCAAGGAGCCGGGGAACTCAGGTTAAATGCCTGATCACCGGCATCTGTGAGAGGACAGAAATGCAGCGGAGAGGCTCCTTTGCGGAGATGTGATAGGTTGCAGAAATGGCTTCTTGATTCTGTTTTTCCTGTTAGATCGTAGAACACATCGACATTGCACATAACTATGTCAGACTGTTCTTTTTCTGCTATGTTAACCATCGTTGCATACATGTGCGGTTCGAATAGGTCATCAGAATCAAGAAATGATAAATATTTGCCCTTGGCTATGTGCATGCCATTATTCCGTGCTACCCCTGCGTATTGATTCTTCTGCTCTATGATTTTAATTCTTGAATCCTTTTGTTCATATGTTCGCAGAATTGAAAGAGAGGAATCCGTTGAACCGTCATCGACTAAAATGATTTCGATATTTTGCAATGTCTGGCCACAAATACAGTCTAATGTTTGGCAAAGATATTTTTCTGCATTATAGACGGGTACGATTACGCTTACGGCTGGCGTGTTCATAATTTCATTCTAGAATATGAGAGAAACAATACGAGAATTCTCTGATTCGTCTTAATTCTGCCAGTTCAATGACGTTCTTTAAAATCCTGGATTTAAGATTAACACGGTGAAGTGAAAAAATAGAGTGTATATAAAATTATTTTCTGTAAACAAATTTTAATCCTAAGATATTAAGTCGTCTTTGTTGGCGGTGAAGGAAGTTTTTTTCGATAGAAAAAAGGCGTTGCAGAGGTGTGAGGGGCGGGGGGGCAGTGGCGCGTTGTACTTCGTTGATGAAGTCGGCCTGTTCTCGTGTGACGAGAGTTTCTACCAGATGGTAATGCTCACGGATGCGCTGCCAGACGTATTGCTGTAGTTTTGTGAGATTGTTGCTAGTGGCTATATTCCATACATCGCGCAGGCCGTTGAATAGTCCGGCTACCTTGGCCTCATTCCAGCTAACTGTTTTGTGTTCTCGTCGATAAGCGTAGGTAATTTGTGGCAGAGCATAGAATCGCTTGGCTATAGTGAATGCTCGCACCATGAAAGGAGGGTCCTGAAAGCGAGGATAGGGTGGGAAGAAAATCTCATTTGTCAGAAGCATATTCCGCTTGTATATAAAGCGATAAAAGCCGTAGTCGTACTGGTAGTCTGTGTATAGTATTATTTCTTCCTTGCTAAAGATAAATCCCTGATATGATTTGTTGAACTTTTTCTTCAGTGTGATTTTTTTATCAGTAAAGGTGGCTAACGAGCCGCCACAGATGTTGACACCGTGTAACTTGGCTTTATTGTACATGAGTTCCAGCGACTCAGCCAAGGGGAATGTGTCGTCCGGGTCGAGAAAGGCTATATATTCAGCAGTTGCCGCGCGTATGCCTGCATTTCGAGAGGGGCCTACTCCGCAGTTTGGGTGCGATATAATCGTGATTCTGGAATCCCGTGCTGCGTGCCGTGAGAGAATTTCTGCTGTGTTATCAGTGGAGCCGTCATTGACACAGATGATTTCGAGTTCCTTCAGTGTTTGTTTTGATAAGCTGTCCAAGCAGTCAGGGAGGTATTTCCCCATGTTGTAAATGGGGATGATAACGGCGACCTTGGGATTTTCAGTGTGCATTGGTATGGCTCCTTACAGCTGTTTGTTGTGCTGATTCTGACATCGTGATGAGTTGAAGTCAAGATAAAAATATTTTGCTACAAGTTTTTTGTTTTCCTTCTTGCCTTTGCTGATAGAATATCGTAAAATACGCGCGTAAACATTCTATTTCGCGATGAGTATGAAGCTTGCAATGATTGGAACCGGCTATGTGGGGTTGACCACCGGCACTTGTTTTGCGGAGGTTGGCCACAAGGTAGTGTGCGTGGATAATAACGAAGAGAAAGTGAAAGCACTCCGTCAGGGGAAGATGCCTATCTATGAGCCTGATTTGGAGGAGATGATTGTGTCGAACGTATCGGCGGGGCGCCTGGAGTTCACGACTGATTTGGCGGCGGCTGTGCGTGAGTGCGAGGTAATCTTTATTGCAGTGCCGACACCGCCGCATGATGATGGCTCGGTTGATTTGTCGTACATTGAAGGCGTGTCGCGAGAGATAGCGGATGCGCTGACGCCTGAGCTCGGATATAGGGTTGTAGTGGACAAGTCGACGGTGCCTGTGAGCACGGGTACGAAGGTATACCAAGTGATTGAGCGCTACTCACACCAGGGAGTTGATGTGGAGGTGGTGTCGAATCCTGAGTTCTTGCGTGAGGGTAGTGCCGTGAATGATTTGATGAATCCCGACAGAATTGTTATCGGGTCAGATTCTCAGCGTGCCATGGATTTGATGAAGCGCGTGTACCAGCCGTTTAATGCTCCGATTGTGGAGGTCGATTTGGCATCGGCCGAGCTGATTAAGCACGCGGCAAACTCTTTCCTGGCTCTGAAGATATCGTACATCAATGCCGTGTCCGCCGTGTGCGAGAAAGCCGGTGCCGACGTGGAGCTGGTGGCGAAGGGAATTGGCATGGATAAGCGTATTTCGCGCCATTTCCTCAATGCGGGGTTGGGATATGGCGGTTCCTGCTTCCCCAAGGATGTGAAGGGCTTCATCAATGTCGCTGAACAACTGGGCTCTCCCATGGAGATTCTGAAGGAGGTGGAGCGTGTTAATGCCGCCCAGTTGGAGCGTTTCCTGGGGCGCATTCGTAAGAAGCTCTGGGTGCTGCGCAATAAAAAGATTGCGGTGTGGGGAATTGCCTTTAAGCAGAATACTGACGATGTGCGCGAGTCCGTTGCGGTGAAGCTTATCAAGCGCCTGTGCGAAGAAGGTGCTGAAGTGGTGGCCTATGATCCGAAGGCCGCAGAAACCGGTGCTCAGGCATTGGCGGGTTACAATGTAACCATCTGTCAGGATATGTATGAGTGTGTGCAGGATGCAGAGGTGCTCGTGGTTGCCACTGAGTGGAAGCAGTTTGCTACTGCGAATCTGCTGAAAGTGCGCGAAAGAATGCGTCTGCCCATTCTGTTTGACGGTCGAAACATCATTCACGGTGAAAATGCTGTGCATGTGGGGCTCGAGTACCACTCCATCGGCCGCAAGACTTTGTATCCTCAATCCTAAATTTCAATCCACACAGTTCATGCTCTGCGAGCGTTGGCTCGCCCACGCCCAAGCCCCTGTGCAAGCATGTAGGCTTGGGCGTGTTGTGTGGAGTGCGGGATGAAATATCAACGCCTCCGGTACGGAGGCGTTCTTCGCAGCGGGTCGAAGACCCGCTTAATTTTGTGTAAGTTCGGCTATCGCCTCACGGTGAAGACAGGCTGTTGCCTGTGGTGAAAAACGGCTTTGCAAGCCGTGGTGAAGAATGGCCGTATCGGCCATGGTGAAGAATACGCGCTGCGCGCGTGTTGATGTGGATGAAATATCACCGGCCGCGGCGTTTGAGTGGCTTTTTGCCTTGGGTGGCGGGGGTGCCGGGGATGACGTGGCCCATGTAGGGGAGGAGCTTGTTCATGACGAGGCGGTTGCCGTCGCCGGTGATGTGGACGCGGTCTTTCCAGCGGATGGTGGCGTTGCGGCCATCGGGCATGCGAGCGGTGTGTCTGTAGCGGCCGAGAGAGTCGGCGAGGATGCTGCGGGAGCTGATATAGCCGAGCTTGTAGTACTTGCAGATGCGGTACATGAGCTTGCTGATGGTGGAGAGCTGTGAGTTGAGCGGCTCCTCATCCATGACAGGCGGGCCGATGAAGATGATGCGTGCGCCGTATTTCTCGCAGAGGCGCGCGATTTCGAGGATTTTGCCGCCGTAGGCACGCAGCCATGGGCGGGAGCAGGGTTCGCCGAGGCCTTTGTGGCCGTAGATGTTCTGCGGGTCGTTGGTGCCGACCCACATGATGACGATGTGGGGGCGGAAGGAGCGGAGGTGTTGTTCGAGGACTTTGGGCCAGTTGTAGAAATCCGGTCGGGCGAGGCCGGTGGAGCGCTTGCCGATGGGGAGCAGGGTGATGTTTTCGTAGCCGGCCATGGCTTTTTTCATCTGCGGCCCCATGGATTCCATGAGGGAGTCGCCGGTGAGCAGGATGCGGGTGGGGTGGGCGGCGCGTCCGCGGCCTCCCGGCTCCAGGTGCATGGCGGGGGCGGTCGCGGTGGCGAACAGGAAGAGGCAGAGCAGGATGAACCGGGAAAGACGTGTCATTTTCTGCGGCGTTTTTTGGGTGAATATTTGAAGGCTACGTCCAAGCGCGCGTGCGCTGGGGCGTTTGCTTCCTTATCTGAGAGTCGTTTATGGGGGTTTTTGTTGCGGAAAAGTGAAATTCTTTTTTCGATTCTGGGCAAAAGGTGCGAAACGAGCAGCTTGTTGCCGTCGGGGCTGAGGTGCTCTTTGTCTTTACGGCGTATACGTATGGTTTTGCCTGTGGCGTCTGTTATGTATGCGCGGAATTCGCCGTTTTCGTCGCCC
Source organism: Akkermansia sp. (assembly GCA_030535875.1). Classification (GTDB taxonomy): domain Bacteria; phylum Verrucomicrobiota; class Verrucomicrobiia; order Verrucomicrobiales; family Akkermansiaceae; genus Akkermansia. The sequence continues at coordinate 11,064 of JAUNRC010000058.1, forward strand.
ATGATGGGGATGGTATCAAGGTATTCGATGCCGTGTTCACTGCAGGCGGTTCGCTGGGAGATTTCCGTTTGCTTGAGCAGGTGGGCATAGCGTCCGCCCATGGGGGGAAGCCCTACCCAGAGAATCTCGCAGCCATGGCGTTTGGCGATGTCGAATACCTCGCGCATCTTTTCGCGGTAAGCGGCGCGCCAGGGTTCGCCGTAAACGGGGTGTTGCACTTTGCCTTGCCAGCGTATGGGCATGCCGTCGTTGGCTCCCATGAAGACAACGATGAGGTTGGGTTTGCCTTCGCGGACAACGTTTTCCATGTTTTCCGGCCAGTTGAAGTAGTCCGGTCGGCAGAGGCCGGTGGAGAATTTGGCGGCTAGGATGAAGCTGAGCCCGTGGCGTTGGCGTAGGGCGCGGTGTGTCGCCGGCCCCAGGTCTTCCATGAGGGAATCGCCCATGAACATGATGCGGTAATGCACCGGGTTTTGCAGGTTTTCGGCCAGAATCTCCTGCGGAGTGGGCTCCGGGGGAGGCAGCGGCTCGGGTTCGGGCTCG
>JAUNRC010000104.1 GCA_030535875.1 Akkermansia sp.
AAGGCTACCGGCAGTTTCACCAAGCCTGCCGTTTTAACCAAGCCCGCCGGTTTCGGCAAGAAGGCTGAATCTGAGGAATAGGAAGAAGAGAAGAAGGAAAGCCCGGTTCTGATTGTACTTGCCGTCCTCTCTCTCATCATCGCAGGCATGATGTGCATGGTACAGTACGGCACCGATCAGGTACCCGGTCGCGTGACCGACTCCGAGCGAGTGTTCGGCTCACCCTCTTCCGGCGGAGATGAAGCTGCGGAGGAAAGCCCGGCTGCCGAAGAGTCCGACTACTCTGACGAGGAAGAAGAAGAGTAATTTTTGAACGCAGCAGACAACTGCCACGTCTAATCAGTTACTATGGCATTACAGATTACAGAGAGCAACTTCGAGGCCGAGGTCATCAACTCCCCCGTTCCGGTGCTGATTGACTTCTGGGCAACATGGTGCGGCCCCTGCCGTATGATTTCACCCATCGTTGATCAGGTCGCAACCGAAATGGCCGGAGTGGCCAAGGTTTGCAAGATTAACGTGGATGAGGCCGGTTCCCTCGCCGTTCGCTACGGCGTGAAGAACATCCCGACCCTCATCTTCATCAAAGGTGGTGAGGAAGTTGACCGCATAACCGGCGCCACCTCCAAGGACAACATCATCGCACGCCTCAAGGCTTGCCTGTGATATAATAAGCAGACAACATCTTCACCGGAGCAGACCGAGGACGGTCTGCTCCGTTTTTTTACAGTTCGGCAAGATACTCTCTAAGCGTCTCACCTATAAGATAACAAATATATTGCACACACAATTTCAGATTGACGAACAGCAATCACCATCTTAAAATACAGCCATTCCGAGGAAACAAGTCGAATGATTCACATGTCCGAAATCCGGCACTCCATCGACCTTCCTCCCTACAAAAATAAATCAACCATCGCAATATAACACCATGACAACTATTTCACCCATTGCCGACACCACAACGGCCGAGCTTATTCACCGATATGATTTCATCTATGTCGATGCCAGCTCGTGGATGTCGTCCGAAATGGAAGCCTTCATCCGCCATGCAGCCCCCGTCATTGAAGAGAGCGGGCACAAGCTCATTCTGACAGCTAATGTCACCCGAGAATTAGAAAATTGCGCTACGCTTAAATATGCCGCTCAGAATGCTCGGAAACTCATCACAGACTATGCCCATCTCATCACCGAGGAAGAGGGCGTTGCCACCGACGGAACGGCCGACGGCGAGTTTGTGCGCCTGTTCTTCTTCAATCATCGCAAGCGCAACCAACTCCTTATCACCCATGACCAACAGCTCACAGCCGACATTCAAAACTGCTGCCGGAATAATCCGAGTTCCGATGAATACTCCACAAGCGTCATGACCTTGTGGCCCGGAGGAGAGCTGATATCCCTGAACGAAATGGTACAGCGCCGCGTGCAACAAGCTCGTGCCCGTCTGCTGGAAATCGTTGAGTCAGCTCCGCTCTACATCGATGCAAGCTCCCTGAGCAACGAAAACATTTCCGCTTTCCTCAACAATATCAGCGAGCCGTTAAACTCTGTCGGCAAGAAGCTGCTGGTTACCGGCAATTCTCTGAACATCGCCGGACAAGACGCACTGCCCCCCTCCTCAGAGTCAATCATCGACATCATCCCGACCGATTCCTCCATGAGCGAGGCCGATGCCCTCCTTGGGGAACTCTACCTCACCCCCGCCAACATGGGGAAAGAGCGCGTCGTACTCATTACCGGTGACATCTCGCTTGCCAACGAACTCAGACTGCGCCGTCCGAAGAGCGACCGTTTCCCCCTTGCTGACTTCATGACCATCAACAAATATGGTTACCTGAGCTACCTGCGCCTCACCGAGCAACAACAATCGGTCACCGCACCGAATGCCGCACCTCGCATGCGCCAATACGATGCACCGACCTACACCAAAACCCGTAGTATTCCCACCGAGCGCCCCACAGAACGCAAACCTGCGGCATTCGTCCCGCAGCTCATCGGTGCCATTAAGAACGAAGATATCGAGGCCATGTGTAACTACATTGCCAAGGGAGCCAACCTGCGCAACGGCATCATCACCGCCCTCTGCCAAGGCAAGAATCGGTGCCTGCGCGTACTCATCGAGACAGCCGATAAAGAAATCGATGCCGGCTGCTTTGAATGGTGGGTCACCAACTTCAATGCCTTTGACGACCCCGCCTACCTCGCCAACAATCGCGAACATTTCGAATTGCTGCAGATGCTGGCAGAGAAATCATCCCCCATGAACAAGCTCTACCGCACCATGATTACCTTAGCTGAGCGTGTAAGCTGCGACTATGCCGCCCACGAACAGCTCTGGACCATCATTCGACTGGCCATCAGCAAACAGGCTCCGGAAGCCGTTTACGCACACTCCACGGGCGAAACCCTGCTCGAAATTGCCCGCCGTCAGGGCAACAGCACAATGATTGACTTCCTGCAATCTCGCTAAGCCCCCCCCGATTCTCCCGTTAATCGTGTAGGGGGCTTTCGCCCCCTCACACACCACCGTACGTGCCATTTATGGC
>JAUNRC010000014.1 GCA_030535875.1 Akkermansia sp.
CGGAGAGTGAAAGCCGCATTCGCAGCAGTATAGCACTTGATGGGGATGTTACAGTGGCCGGACAATTAATGATAGATGGTTCATTACAGGCAGCCGGTGTACAAGCCGGCAACCTGCAAACCACCGCTCTGAAATTGACCGATGCCGAGGCTCAAAACCGCATCGGCAGCGCGCTCTCTCTCAGCGGCAATGCCACAGTCGCAGGTAGTCTGGAGGTTGGCGGGGCGATGTCGGCCCGGGATATTACCGTCGGTCATGACCTGACCGCAGAAGGACTGAGCACGAACAACCTGCAGGTTGGAGGCAAGCTAACCTTAAACGGGGTTGATAAGAGCAATACCATTGAAGGCGACATAAACGCGGGCTCAATCAGTCTGGCAAGCGGAGTCTCGCTTAAAGTCGGAGGTACACTCACTACGGATGAGGTGTCGATAAACGGCACAGCAACATTGCTGCAAGCCGGAGCCTTCGGTGCAAGCACCATGAACTTTGATTTGGACCGTGCTGCACTGGAGAGCCTTGGTCTTGGGTACCGGCAGACGGCCACCATAGCCCGGGCGGAGCTGGCGATGAGCGATGATTTCGAGGTCTTGCTGAATGGCGAGCAAAAGCCGATTGCTGCTGCTGCGTATAACTACAGTATTTCTGTGAGCGGCGGCGAGGTGTGTCTCACGGCGGATTATGCCTATGATGGCTTGCGTACATGGTACAGAGGCGACTGGGTGGGAGATTCGAGCTGGACGGATTTCTACGTTGCCGGCTTTGATGCCGTAGATAGCGTGGAGGTCGTGGATTTAAAAGGCACAACCGTGGAAGGTGCGAACCTCTTCATTGCGTATGAGGACGGGGTGAGTGCTTCTATCGCGAAAAACGGAGATTTGGAATTCGAGTATGTGGACATGGGTGGCGGTCAGTTCGAACTGGGTGAAAACACCAATATGATAACTGATGAGCTCTACGGAAAGGGCGAAACCCTTGTGGTGCATGAGAATGCAAGCTTGGATACTCCGAAATTGACCTTAGGTACCCTCGTGATGGATGGCGGTGAGGTGACGCTCAAGAATGCCTCTATCAACGCTATGAGTGGCACAGAAGGAACACTTTACATCGATAGGCGCGGTATGGTAACGGTGGGGAGCGACGTAACCTTGACGGAGCTCGAAAGCGAGGGCACTCTTGATCTGGGAACACATGCTCTGATGGTCAATGCACTCGTGGATGGCGGCAATGTGACGGCCGGAGAGGTGACGGTGAAAAGCCTTGGTAGCCGAATGGCAGTTTTCGATGTCTTGGAGGCAGATAAGGTGACCGTTACAAACGTCATACCGACCGGTAACTATACCGATGATATATCGGTGGGCGGCGGTTCCGCCATCGGCGAGTTGGTGGCTGAGACGCTGGAGGTCCGCGGAGGCGAGGTAACGCTGGGGCGCACGAGCGGCAGCACGGAGATGAGCTTGCTGGACCTCGACCTGCAGGACAATGCCACGCTGGTGCTGAACCAACAGACACGCTTGACTGTAACAAATGAACTGACAGCAACGGAGCGTGCAACCGTTCAATTACACAAGGGTGCCGGGATTTCCTACGGAGAAGTCAGCATAGCTAATCGCAAGAATGACTCCCCCACCGCGGTCAATGCTTACGAACTATCCGAAGGCACCATTTCGTCGCTCAGCAATGCTCATATCAGTATGAACAGCAGCGATGACAGCACCATCGATTGGCAGCTCATTAACAGTTCTGTAGAAAATACAGGGAGCGGTACCGTGACCATTACCAATGCCGACAATTCTCTGACGGATGTCTACGCCACGCACGGCAACATCACCATTCTTCAGCAGGAATCGCTCGATTTGGCTGAGCTCAAGGTTGGGGCAAGTGTAACCGTCAGCGCTTATACCGGCGATACGGAGTCTCCGGAATACGAGGCAACAATTACCGTAAGCGACAAGGTCTCACTTGGTGCCGAAGCCACGCTCAACACCGACCTCATCATTGAGGCCGGAGCTACTCTGGAAATGGGCGGTACCGTGGACATGGGCAGTAAACTCTACCTTAACAGCAATACCACGCTGGGCGGCGAACTGCTCACAACCATCCAAACAGCAAAACTCGGCAGCACGGTAACGCTTTTCACCGGTATCGATGCCCTGTACTTCAACGGTAAAGAACAGACAGCAAGTATAACCCTCGATGATCGCTTGTCTGCCGGTCTGTACTTCAGCAACTTACTCGATACGGATAACCGTTTCTACTATATGCTGTACGAGGCGCCCATCAATGGTGACGGCATGCTGAGTATCGTTGTCGACGGACTTGTTGTTCCCGAGCCGACCACAGCTACGCTGAGTCTGCTGGCGCTGGCGGCTCTCGCCGCTCGCCGTCGTCGCACCCAAGAGAAGTGACGGGACAACAGTCACTTCCGTTCCGTTCGGAACAGTGGCGGCTCGCTCCGCCACTGTTCTTTTCTGATATAGCCCAAGGCGCGCAGTAAAAAAAGTTAGCTAAAACTCACAATTTTTATTGACAAGTTCGGAAAAAGAGTATACACTTGCCTCAGAAAGTTAGTCAGAACAAACAACAATAGAAAGGAAACGAAAGCATGAACGCAATCATCAGCGACATCAAGGCGCGGGAGATACTGGACTCGCGCGGCAATCCGACGGTGGAAGCCGAAGTACGGCTGAGCGGCGGCATAGTCGGGCTGGCCTCCGTCCCGAGCGGAGCGTCGACGGGCGAACACGAGGCCTGTGAACTTCGCGACGGCGACAAGGGACGTTACCGCGGCAAGGGAGTGCAACAGGCGGTGACACACGCCAATAAGGATTTGGCCCCTGCCCTCATCGGGATGGATGCCTGTGACCAGATAGCCGTCGATAATCGCATGTGCGAGGTGGACGGCACGCCGAACAAGTCGCGCATGGGAGCGAATGCCGTGCTGGCAATCTCGCTTGCGACGGCCCGCGCTGCGGCTCAGGCCACGGGGCAGCCGCTCTACCGCTACCTGGGCGGACCGAATGCTCACATCCTGCCCGTACCGATGATGAATGTGCTCAATGCCGGGGCGCACTCGGATGCTCCGATAGACTTCCAGGAGTTCATGATAGTACCGCGCGGCCTGCCGACGTTCCGCGAAGCGCTGCGCTGCGGGGCCGAGGTATTCCACGCATTGGCTGCGGTACTTCGCAAGATGGGGCTGAGCACGGCCGTGGGTGATGAGGGCGGTTATGCACCCAATCTGAAGAGTGCGGATGCCGCTCTGGATGTCATCATGACGGCTATTGAAGATGCCGGGTACACACCGGGCAAGGATGTGTACCTTGCGCTGGATGTCGCAAGTTCGGAGTTTTACGATGCGGAGAGCGGCCTTTACGTATTCAGAAAGAGCAGCGGCGACAAGCTGACGGCTGCTGAGCTGACGGATTATTACAAAGGGTTGATGGAGCGCTACCCCATCGTTTCCATCGAGGACGGCTGCGCCGAGAACGATTGGGAGGGCTGGAAGCACCTCACCGACACCATCGGTCAGCGCTGCCAACTGGTGGGTGATGACCTCTTCGTGACGAATGTGGATTTCCTGCGAAAAGGCATACAATCGGGGGTGGCGAACTCCATTCTGGTGAAGCTCAATCAAATCGGCTCACTGAGCGAGACATTCGAGGCGGTACGTCTGGCAACCACACACGCCTACACTGCCGTCATCTCGCACCGCAGCGGCGAGACGGAGGACACCTTCATCGCCGACCTTGCCGTCGCCACCAATGCCGGGCAGATTAAGACAGGCTCGCTTTCCCGCGCTGACCGTCTGGCTAAGTACAACCGCTTGTTACGCATAGAAGAACAACTCGGCAGTGCCGCCTGCTACGGCTGCCGCTGAGTTGCCCCCCTGTACTCATCAATATGTAAGCCCCCACTTTCCGGTACGGAAGCGGGGGCTTATCACGATAAATAAGAGAGAGACGAATTACTGCTGCTGAGCGGCGGCCTTGCGGGCAGCCTTGGCAGCGGCCTTGGCGGCTTTCTCTGCCATCTTCTGCTTCTCTTCCTCGGAAAGAATGCGGGGGAACACAGGCGAAGGAGCCTGCACCGCATGACCATTCTTCAGAATGCCCCAAGCAAGTGACTGCGGGCTGAGGGCAGCGCCATCCACCTGCAACTGGGAAAGAATGCGGGCGGAGGCCTCGGGCAGCACGCACCCGATGAGATAACCGACCTGCACGCAACTCTCCAGCAGGTGAGCCAGCACGCTCTGCAGCTCGGGCAGACGAGCCTCATCCTTCGCCAGCATGAAGGGCTGCGTCTTTTCGATAAAGGCATTGCACTGTCCCACATGGGCATTGAGCGCGGCAAGGGCATCCGCCGTATTGTATGCGTTCATGCACTCGGCAAAGCGAGCAACAGTGTCGGCCATGCTGCGGCGCAGGGCCACGGAGAGCTCATCATCAGCAAGCTGAGGAGCCACCGTCACCGTACCGCCCAGATAACGGGTACACATATTGAGGGAGCGGTTGCAGAGGTTGCCGAGGTCGTTGGCCAGCTCCGTGTTGTAAATCATCTTCATGCGCTCGGCATCGTAATCGCTGTCGTAGCCGGTCTTGGTATCGCGCACAAGGTAGTAACGCACAGCCTCGGGGCCGAACACATCGCAGAGGTCGTTGGGGTCTACGATGTTGCCGAGCGACTTGGACATCTTCTCGCCTTTGATGTTCAGCCAGCCGTGAACCAGCAGACGCGGCATCTCCTCATCGGCAAAGCCCATGGCATGCAGCATGCACAGCCAGTAAATACCGTGCGCGGGCACGAGAATATCCTTGCCGATAACCTCACAGGCGGCAGGCCACAACTTGCCGAAGTCCGGCAGGCTGGAATCGCCGTCGGACAGGTAGCCGGCGAAAGAAATGTAGTTAATCAGAGCATCGAACCAGACGTAGGTTACAAAGTCCGGGTCGAAGGGCAAGGGAATGCCCCAACTCAGTCGGTCCTTGGGACGGGAAATGCAAAGGTCATTCGTGGCACGCTCGATGGCTTGCAGGAGGTCCTGACGACGGAAATCCGGGGTCACGCACTCGGGGTGATTGGTGACATATTCCTTCAGCCAAGCGGTATGAGCCGTAAGGTTGAAGTACCAGTTCTCCTCCTCCAGCTCAATCACCTGCCCCCATTCGGGGCCGAAATTGCCGTCCTCGCCACGCTCCTTGTCGGTGAGGAACTGCTCTTGGCGAACGGAGTAAAAACCTTTGTAAGCTTTCTTGTACAGGCAGCCTTTCTCCTTGAGGTCAGTAAGGATTTTCTGCACGCAGGCCTTGTGTCGCGCATCAGTCGTAGCGGCCCAGCCGTCATAGGAAATCCCGAGGCGCTCCCAAAGTGCGACAAAGCGCTTGGTAACGGTATCGGCGTATTCCTGAGGAGAAATACCGGCCTCCTCGGCTTTCTGCTGCACCTTCTGGCCGTGCTGGTCTACACCCGTCAGCAGGAAAGTCTCCTCGCCGCACATTCGGTGCCAGCGAGCCAATACGTCCGCAAGGACTTTCTCATAAGCATGTCCGATGTGAGGAGAACCATTCGTATAGTCAATTGCTGTGGTAATGTAGAACATAGCGGGGAGATTGTACTACCGGAGCCGCTGACAGGCAAGGCAAAAGTCCTGCTGCTGACAGGAAAAGCCCCCGCCGGGTCATACTCCGGCAGGGGCTGAGGGAAAGATGGCGGGGCTTTATGCTTATTTTGTCGGCAGCGTGACGATGAAAAGCGGCGTGTAGGGGCGCTCGACCGTACCGTGATAAGGCACGATGGTTCCGTCCTTGATGAAGTAGAGCTGCTCCTCACCCTCGTTGCAGCGCACGGGCTTGCCCTCGGAATTGATAAATCCGGCATAGGCGCAGTTCGAGTCGGTAATGGGGAGGATGGAGCGCAGGATTTCGCCGTAATAATCGTGAGAGCTGACGGCGGTAAAGAAGTCCTTCCAGCGGTTCTCCAGAGCGAGCGAGTGCATGATGAACCAGCACCCGGGATAAAGCGAGGAGCTCTGACTGATGGTCTTGAATGCCTCGATATCCTGCCGCAGACTTTCGGAGAAAGCCAGACCGGAGGAGTACGGGTCGAGACGCTCCGCCATGCGCACGGCCAGACCGAACATGTAGGCACGAGCCAACTCAGGGCAATCCTTACCGCTGTGAGCGGCGATGTTGAGCATGAGCCGAGCCGGAGTGAGAGCGCCGGAAGTGAGCTTGTCGCGCTCAAATCCCATCTCCTTGCGCTGACCGGCCAGCACAACAGGACGGATATTCTCAATGGCATTTTCACGGAGGTTGACCTTGCGGCGGGCGGGTTTACCCTGACCGTTGGCAAGGGTCATCACCCCTTTCTTACCGCGGGACGATACGGTACCGATGTAGACGGAGGAGTCCTGCACGGCACATTTGAGGCCGTTCTTCCACACGTTGTTCTTGTCGGAAAGCATGACATCGATGAGGTCATCCATCTTCTCCGGGCGAGCCAGAGAGAACACCGAAGCACCATCCGCATACATCGACTTCACCGCCTGAAGATGGGACAGGATTTGCTCAGGGGCGATGGGATATGTCTCCACCGCCTTAAAATCAGCCAGTTTGTAGGCTCGCATGGCGGCATCTTCCTTGCCGATGAGCGCCTTCAGTTCCTCTGCACTCACGCCGTCCTCGACAGAGGAATAGCAATCACCACAGGCCTCGATAGCAGCAACGAAATCCGTCAGGTTCTTCACTTTGGCAAGAGTCTGCGGCAGCTCGGCAAAGGACTTCACCTGAGCGGCGTAAGCAGCAAGCTCAGCACGCAGCTCCGGCTGCAGGGGCAGCGATTCGGCGTATTCATCAAAAGTGGCCACCGCAGACTGTGCCTGCACCGGCTCAAGTGAGAGCCTGCTCTGATGACGCAGCAAATCGGCGGAGGCACGTTGCAGAGCCTTGCGTACAGTTGCAGCCTCGGCATCGGTCACTTTCAGCAGGCTCACGCAGGCGCTGAACTCAGCGTACAGAGCCTTCAGCCCCTTCATGTCGGCATCGGCCGCTGGGGCGGCGAAGCGAGCCAACACCTTGGGACGAATCTCAGCCAGACGGTCATAAAACTTGCCCATAAGGACGGTGGCCTCTTTGTTCGCCGGCGTGTTGTACTCCGCTTTGAGTTTATCCTCCACCTTACGTACCTTGTCCACCAGCACCAGACCGCCGGTCAGCTCCGCGGCCGATACGGTCGGATTGGTGAGCATGTCGGTAGCCTCGGAAAGCTCGGGAGTGATGGCGGCAATTTCAGCCTGATAGGAGTTGTAGACCTTCAGCCAGGCATCCGCCTTCTCAAGAGCCTCGGCATACTCAGAGCGAACCAGCTTGCAAAAACCTCGCATGGGGTCAATCCCGCCGACAAGGTCACTCACATCGAGCACGCGCTTCTCGGCCATACCGGACTCAATGGCGGACTTCAGCGAACCGCCGCGGGCAAAGGCAAAAGCTATGGCAGCAATCGCCAGCAGGATAATTGTAGCGATGACGCAGGCGACCGTGCGAATCATCACCATGCGGCGATGCTGTGCCGTCAGAATGGCTCGCACCTTCTTCTGGAGATTTTCAATCATCTCCAAGAGGTCGACAGCCTCATTCAATTCACGGAGTTTAGCGGTTTCCTGATGGTGGTGGTGCAGCTCCTGTTCACACTGAGCGAGGTCCTGCCGGAGCGTGATTTTCTTTTCGATAGCGCGGTAGGCATCGAGCTGCTTGTTATAATCGGCACGGAGTTTTTCGGCGCGACAAAAGCGGTGCCAATCCTCATGTACACGGGCAAGCAGAGCCGACTGCTCAGGGGTGAGGGTCAGGCGCTTTTCCTGAGCAAAGATTTCAATACTTACAGCCATGTCCTCTCGCACTCGCAAATCGGTAGCCTCGCGCATCTTGCACAGCCCGGAGAGCAACATAGACTGCCAGTACTTGCGCTCCGCGGCATCCACCATGGCGGCGGCATCGCGATATCCGACCAAGCCCTCCAACTCATCCTCCGCAGCCATGGCACGCAATTTTCGCACCAACTGAGTAACCTGAGAAAGATTACCGCCGGCCAAAACCGTGGGTAGTTCAGCCGCAGCTCCCTTGTACAGACGCTTGCCGATGGAGCGGGAAAGTGCCTGAACAGCAGCATCTGCCGGGTTTTCCTTCAATATCTGCTGAAGGATGTTAAAACTCTCCTCATCACGACCGGCTGCACGGGCATCTTTCAACTTACGATAAAGAGCTCTGGAAAAAGCGGACGCACCCTTAGGTTCCTGCAATTCAATAACTTGCGATGTTTCTTCCTCTACGGAAACAGGCTGAGATTCTTCGGGTTCGGACGTCATGGCACAAGGCTGAGTATAATGTGCGTAGAAGATAGCACAAATCAAAGCGCAAGACAATCTTTTTCCGCGTCAAGATAGAGAATCCATCCGCGCAATGCCACTTCACAAGCCCCGGAAGAGCACGAAAGATTCGGCTCTGAGAACGACAATCATCTATGGGCCGAGATATTCAGCCGGCGCTGCCAATCCTGCATCATCACGGCAAAGGGCTCCCGGGCATCGGCCGTGTAAGGATTGGCCCTGAACGCCTCCTGATAATTTCCGCTCAACAGGCAGCAGAGGCAATATACCTCATCGTGCAATTTGCCCTTGTTAAGGGTTCTCAAAACTTTGCGAACGTCAGAAGCATTATCCCCCTTATGATACTCGTTCGAACAATGGCGCTGCAACATCTCAAAGGCTGCGGCAGAAACTTCGCAGACTTCTTTCAACACGCGAGCCTCATCGACCAGCTTACTGTCAATTCCCTGAAGTCCGATCAATTCATTTAATTTTTCTCCGGCAGCAGTCACATCATGCGCAATCATCGCCACACGTGCGCCCTGCATGAGATTGTCGGCTATGACATGGTTGGGAGTTGCCTGCTGAACGGGAGCCCAGCGCTTTACAAGAGCATCGATCAGCTCACCAAAGTACCTGTAAGGAACATTTGCCGTCGGATAATCGCGACGGGCCATCTGAATGTAAGCATTGGCCTCATCTACCTTCGATTCCTTAAACAAGCGACGGGCGCAGCGCAAATAATGGAAACTGCGAAGATAGGGTCGGGGAACATCCGCCTCGGCTATTTCGGGAGCCTCGCCATTGGCGGCAATATATTGAAGCTGATTACTGAGCGACTTAGCAGCCGGCGAGGCTATTCTCAAACGCTCTACATGTCGGGAAAATTGTCTGCTGAGTTCATCGAAGGCGTTCTCGTTCTCCTCAGCGACAGCCGGATGTTCGCACAATATCGCCGCCGTCACAGCAGCCCAGACGGCGAGAGCAGGCTCCGTGGAGTTCGAAATAAGAGATTTGTAGCGGGCGTATGCCGATGCATAATCCCTCCGCTCCAAATCCTGCTCCGCTAAGGCAAGCGACTCGACATCATACCAGGAATACGGATTTTCCGAAACAGTATAAAATTCACGCTCGGGTTCAGGTGTGGCAATCATCGAGCCGCCGACGGCTGCCGATACACCGAGAATTGTGGTTACACCCACCTCGGTCATCAGACGTGTACGAACCCGACGGCGATGATGCGGGGTCTGCTCTTCCGTATTGCTGAGTAAGGCTGCATGAACAGCATGCAACTCTGCCAAAAGATCACGATAGTTCGCCGGTCGCTTAATGACATCATAAGCCGTCATGTGGTCAACCAAATCACACAGGCTTTCATCAGCACCGGGCATGATTGAGGCCATCGGCGAGAGCTTAAACTTGCACTGCAGCAAATCGCTGACAGATGCCGCAGCCTCCTTAAATTGTTCCGCACCTGTGAGCAGATATCGCAGGGTCATACCCAGCGCGTATATATCGGTTCGACAGTCCTCTTCCTTACGCTCAAGAGTCTCCGGCGGCACATAATAGGGCGTAGCCCAAATAATTTCCTCGGTGTCTTCATCCTGTTTACCTAGGGCCAAACCGAAATCCAGCACCTTCGCCTTGCCCTCAGGGGTAATGATGACATTGCCGGGCTTCATATCGCGGTGCAGAAGGCCGGCCTTATGAGCGGCATCGAGGCCCTGCACTATCTGGATGGTATATTCAATCGCCTGTTGCGGGCTCAGCACGCCCTCCTTGTTGACGAGAGTCTCCAAATCGCGACCTTCAACCAGTTCCATAGCGATATAGAACTGCTTACGGGCGCGGCCGGCAGAATACACCGACACCACGTTATCATGGCGCACTTTGGCCATCATGGCGCACTCGTTCTCAAAACGGGAAATGCGGTCCGCCTGATTGCGGTACGTATCATTCAGCACCTTGATGGCCACACAACGGTTAAGCACAAGGTCGCGGGCACGCAGCACCACACTCATGCCACCTACACCTACCACTCCCTCCACTCGGAAGTTGGCAAGCATGGTGTGAACATATTCACTATGTTCACAGCCGGGGCAAACCACTTGAGCATAAAAGCCCAAGTCAGCAATATTGAGCGAGGCCCCGCACTGGGGACACTGCCAAATCTCTGCTCGGTCTGCCATGATAATGATAAAATGTTTTCTCCGGCGTAAAAAAGCCGGGCAAGTACGTTACGCACATCGCCCGGCTTTTTGCCAGAAATATTGGGCTTATGCCAGCTTAGGCAGCGAGGCGGCTGCCACAGCCTGACCGTGACGCTTGGTCTTCTCGTCGGGCACACAAAGCGTAATGGCAAGCTCGGGGAACTCACCCTTCAGCACTTCGTTAGCCTTGTCGATGATAAGCTGACCACCGTCGCCGGTAGCTACGCGACCAAGGAAGAGGAGGTTGCGGAGAGCATAGAAGCGGGAGAAGTAGGCGATGGTGTAGCCGAACTCCACGCCGATGGTCTCGTAAATCTTACGAGCACGGTCGTCGCCCTCAGCCATAGCGGCCTGCACTTTCTTAAGCTGCTCGGGGTAAGGCATGGAACCGAAGTCAAACCCGGCACGGGGAGCCAGACGAGCCACAGCCTGCTGGGAGAAGTACATGGCACCCACGCCCTTGTCCTTGGACCACTCGTCCACGCCGCCGTCCTCCTGATAGTCAACGGGAACGAAAGCGAGCTCGTTGAGCCACGGCATGATGTGACCTTCGGGGTCCACATAACCGGCAGCAAGTGAAGTACCCATGGCAATACCGAGCACGGCATCATCATTCATGCCCATAGCACCGGCAAGAGCGGTCACCTCGCCGTCGTTCACAACTTCAAAGGGAACCTCCTTGCCCATACGCTCGCTCCAGCGATCCTTAAGGGTGCTGAACATCGGGCGAATGACGTTGGTGAAGTCCTCGGCGGAGATGCCGCGGAAGAGGGAACCCACGCGGGGCTCGCTGTTCACATACACACCGGCAGCGGAACCGCCGATGGCATCCACCTGGGGCAGATGCTTGGCTGCGCGCAGGAGAGAATCGTCCACACCCTCAAGCTGGTACATAGGATCGGTCTGGTGGTAGGGATCCCACACAACTTCCTCAGAGTAAACAACTTCACCGTTCACTACAGCGGCACACTTACGGTCGGAACCGCCAAGGTCGAAACCGATGCGGTAGCCGTCGAGATTGCGACCGAGAGAAACGGAAGTGGAGTTCTCAGCAGGCAGCTCGCAGGGGCAGGCAACCTTCACAATCTGAATGGGCTGGTCATAAATCTTCTTACCGATGAAGTCCCAGTCGAACTCACGGGCACCGCCGGCACAATAGGTAGCAGCCAGCATGTCGGCAATCTTGTCAGCACCGGCAACCATAATGGTGCAACCGCCCTTCATCCAGAGCAGGAACTTAACAATTCGCTCGATGTACTGATTATTCAAAGCATCGTTCTCCTCAGAGGAAGGCAGCACCTTGCCGCTCCAGCGGAAACAGGTACCATCCATACGGGTAAGAGCGATGTCGATGGGCTGAGAGGCAGGGTCGGCTGCGACCTTATCCTCAAAAGCCTTGTTCCAGAGCACCGGAGCAATGAAGTCCGGATCGAGCACGGGTGTGAATTTCGGTTGGATATTCATAGCGTTACAAGGTGTATACTATCATGTGTATTGTATGTTGACAAGCTAAAAAACAAGCTTATTGCTTAAAATCAGAACTCACAGTTGCGCGGGGTGCGCGGGTAAGGCAGGACGTCACGTATGTTCTGCACGCCGGTCACGAACATGATAAGACGTTCAAAGCCCACACCGAAACCGGCGTGAGGCACTGTGCCGTAACGGCGAAGGTCATTGTACCAATAATACGCCTCGGCATCCATTCCGAGACGGGCGATATTCCCCTCCAGTACGTCAAGTCGTTCCTCACGCTGACTGCCGCCGATAATTTCACCGATACCGGGTACCAGAACATCCATAGCTGTCACGGTCTTTTCGTCTTCATTCAGGCGCATGTAGAACGGCTTAATCTCACGCGGATAATTATAGACGATAACGGGGCTCTTAAAATGACGCTCTGTCAGGAAGCGCTCATGCTCCGTCTGAAGGTCCATGCCCCACACGGGCGGATAGTCAAACTTCTCACCACTGGCAAGCATGATGTCGATGGCTTCGGTATACGAACAGCGGACGAAAGGCTTGCTGCTGACTTCCTCAAGGCGGGCGCGCAATCCTTTATCCACAAACTTGCAGAAGAAATCGAAGTCCCCGCTTTCATCAGCCAACATCGTATTGGCAATGTGCTTAATGAAGGCCTCGGCAATCTCCATATCGCCGTAAATGTCACAGAAGGCCATTTCGGGCTCAATCATCCAGAATTCTGCGGCGTGACGGGAGGTATTGCTGTTCTCGGCGCGGAAGGTGGGGCCGAAGGTATAGATATTGCTCAGAGCGCAGGCAAAAGTCTCGCCCTCAAGCTGGCCGGAGACGGTCAGACTGGCGGCCTTGCCGAAGAAATCCCTGTCGTAACTCTTGTTGTCAGCTAGGGGGTCGAGCGTGGTGACATGGAACATCTCCCCTGCACCCTCGCAGTCGGAAGCCGTGATGATGGGAGTATGAACCCAAAAGAAATCACGCTCCGTAAAAAACTGATGAACGGCTGCCGCTATGCGGGAACGGGTACGGAAAACAGCACCGAACAGGTTCGTGCGGGGGCGCAGATGAGCAATCGTGCGCAGAAACTCGGGCGAGTGGCCTTTCTTCTGCAAGGGGTAACTCTCCGGCGATGTGCCGACCAGTTTAAGGGATGTCGCCTGAATTTCCCATTTCTGCTTACCGGGGCTCTCAACCAATCGTCCGCAAACTGCGACCGACGCGCCCGTCGACATGCGGGAAATATCCTCATATCCGGGTATACCGGCATCGGCAATCACCTGAACGGACGCCAACGACGAACCGTCATTTACCTCAAGAAAGGAGAAATTCTTAGAATCACGGCGCGTTCGCACCCAACCTTCAATCAAAATAGAGTCCTGCGCGGCAGTGCTGGCCAGCGCATGTTTGACCAGAGTTCTCTTCATGAGCTCACTATACCATAATCACTTTCGCAAAGCGAGTATTTTTTCTGACTCCGCCACCAAATTCTCCAAAGTCTCAGCAATAATATTGGTGATGACAAAGTCGCGGTACCACCTCTTCTCGCAGGGTACCATATAACAGGGCAACAAGGTGTCCGGCTCCTGAAATTCGCCGCCGGGAGGGTGCAGATGAAAATGCAGCAGGCGCACCCCGCTGTCGGACAGTTGCATTTCATGTCGGGCGATTTGCTCCAGCGTAAAGTTGCGGTCCTGCATACGGCGGCACATGATGCGTATTTCCCCCTCTGCCGGGTACTGCTGCAAAGCCACCAAATCATATTCCTCCGGCTGCCATTCCGGGCGGAATGCTCGCGTAAGCAAGGGGTCGCAACATGAGGCCACCCGACGTATGCAACTCTTGCGGCGACTTCCGGCGGGACCGCAAGCCAACACCAACATACGCAGAGCCGGAGTCTTTTCCGTTCGGGTAAGGAGGTCCAATCGCCGTTGAGCACGACCTATGCGGAGAGCCAGCTCCGCCATCGTGAACTCCATCTCTTCCTTTCCGCCGGCATAAAAGCGACGATCATGAATATCGGGGAATGGTCGATCCGGGCGAAAGCGGTACACCTTGGCCATATCCAACTGTTGAAGATGAGCACTCAAGCGCTGACCGGGAGAGGGCAAAAAATGCTCCAGCACTTTTCGCACAACATCCTGTTTGGATGGAGCAAACATGCTGACATCGAGCTGCTCCATAGGCATCCATGCCGCGATGTCAAACTCCTCACTTCCGTGGCAATCAACATGCGGCTGGTCATCAAAACATTGCAGCAGGAACCACGTTTGTTGCTGTCCCTCCCACTCCTTACGCTTCTTGTTCTTATCACCATAGCGATATCGCAAGCCGCCAAGGCGTGCCAGGACCCGATACGATGAAGGAAGTATGCCGACTTCCTCCTGAACTTCACGCTTAACCGCCTCCTCATAGGTCTCGCCATCACGCACACCACCCTGAGGGAAATGCAGGTAACGCGAATCTTCCTTCCTGCGAGCCAGAAGTACATTGCCGGTATCATCAAGAATAACGGCTGCGACATTCAATCTCCACCTGTGATTATCACCACTCATGAATGACTGCTTTTGCGGCGACCGTGACTCTCGTCATTCCAAGCCGCGGAACAATATTTCGTGCGGCAAAGTTCCTTTACTTCCTCAGCAAATCCGGGGTAAGGCTCCTCGCCCTCCACGATTTCAACCTCAGCCGCAAGAGCTCGAGCCAGCAACATAGGCCATCCGTCAGCGGGTTCGCACTCCTGAATAAGCCCTTGATGCAGCACCGCCCCTCGATAGCGGCGCTGACCGGCCCCGGCTAATTTCTGCCCGGTGGGGGCTACCACGTCACTTGCCACAGGACTGGCCCAGCACGCACGACCTCCGTCTGGTGCATCTTCCACCAACAAAGTACACTCTACGCCACTTGCCTGAAGCGCCTCGGCCAATGCGCCATGAATCCATTTGTATAACTTATCGGCAGGCGGGTAGATATTTCCCTCTCGTGCCGGCAAGGTCACGGTATAGGTGTACCCCTTTCGGTGGTCAACTATTCCGCCGCCCGTCCAGCGGCGTATATATTCTATTCCCTCACCGGGAAAAATCGAAGCCGCCACGGGCGTAGAGTCAAAATAGCCGAAACTCACAGCAGGTCGCGCCCAACCATACACACGAAGCCAAGCCTCCGGTCGGCGGGAAAGAAGTTCATCTGCGGCCATATTTTCATACCCCGTACGAGGAATCGGGTCACACCAAAGCCTGATAGTCTGCGGCAGCAGCCCATCAGGCTCGTTTTGTTGCATGCTGAAACTCATGCCGGTAATTCAGATTTACATGGGCTGTGGCAGAAGGACCGAGCGCGAGAACGAACGCGTGTACGCACGGAAGAACTCATCTGCTCTGGGAGCGCGACGGCGCTTCAGGCGCACCTGCTCGACGAGCGACACACCTTCATCCGTCAGCACGGTAATGGACATCGAGGCAGAAACGATGCGGGCATTCTTATAGATTCGGGAACCTGCAACGATTCTATCGCCATATACCTCAATGGACTTACCCATCGTGGCCGAACCTGAAGAAATAACCGGCACGCTCACAGACTCATAGCTCACACGGCCGGAGCGGGCATCCGCCTCATCGGAGACATATTCAATATTGAATACAAGACTCAACTCGATAACATTCTCACTCAGGAAGAACTCCTCAGCCTGCTGCTCATAAGGCTGATAGGCCGCCTCCATATTCTCGCGCCCCATAAGGTTCTCGTAGGTTGCACGCGGAGAAATTACCTGACGATAAAGAGAGAAAATCGGAAAGATTCCGCGCTCGGAGTCACTTGCATCCACATTAAGCACCTGATCACGGTACATCAGGCAGTAAGCAACGGCGTTGACATCACCCTGAGTATCGAGATTGTGAGCACGCGTCAAGCGGTAGTTGTTACGCAGCGAAGGGCTGCTGCTCACCGCCGGGTTACGGTCAGGAGCACAGGCAAAAAAGGCCATACGGACAGACTGAGGAATTTCAAGCCCCTTGGGAACTTTACCGCCGCGACGGTTCTTCTCGGTTCTGGCGAAGAGCCACTGGTACTTATTGTTACCCTTCATCTGGAAAGACTCCAAATCACGGGCAATCGTCTGCAAGGCCACACGTCCGCTGGTACTGGTGCTGACATCTTCCTGCACCTTCTGCCAAAGAGAAATACCCTGATTGGTCAACTGCATAATGACCAACACCAAGCCTGCGGTGATAGCCATTGCCACAATAAGTTCCACCAAGGTAAAACCGCGGTACTGACGATATGTCTTATTCTTCATGGTAGCGTACAAGGTGGGGTTTAACGATGGAATGACATATTAGCGGAGAAAAGCGGTGTACCCATGCGCTTCCAATCACGGTCCTTGTAACGAGCCGGGTTGGGAGGAGACATGTGGTAGAAATCTGCGCGATAGAACACGGTTCCGCCCCAGAGATTATCTTCGTTGCGGGAGTAATAATCCTCAGGATTACTGGCGCCGGAAATAACGCCGGGAGTCTTGGATGCCTCATACTCGCCGTTCTTCTTGAGCTCAAGTTGAGTCATCTTCACAACGAACACCGAACCGACGGCATCCTTAATATCGTTCTTATGGAAACGATCATTCATGGGACAGGCCAACGAAATAAGCTGTGAATTTTTGCCGGGGATAGCCTTGCTGGCCGGAACGGAGGGGTAGGTACCGTCAGCACGCATCTGCCCCGTGAGGTTTGCGCGATAAGAGAACACCACAATGGACGTAGAGGGACGCTTGCTCTTCAGAATCCAATGAAAGCCCTTGTCAAAGGGGGTCAGATATTGCCCCTCGGAGGAACGATTGGCCTTGGAATCGGCTCTCTCATGCGGGCGAATAGTACCCATCTCCGCGCGAAGAATGCCGGTTATACGCTCAGCCTCCTGTCGGGTAAGAGCTTTCTGAACCAAGCCACGAGCCGGCACAAACACGGTCAGGAATATGGAAACCAGCACACCGACCAATGCCACGGCAAGCAGAGTTTCCATCAAGGTGAAGCCGCCGCAGCGGCGCGTAATCTTTCTTTTCATAAAAAATTCAATTTTATCAATCCGCAAAACTTAATCCTCATAGACGTGGCGAGTCGTTCTCAACTGGCTGATATCGCCGGTCGGCCACACCAAAATCCCCTTGGCAGCGGCAGGTCTGCGCTGAGAGTCAAAGTCAGAGGGGATGACTCCATCCTTGGAACGACTACCGGTACCACGGCGACCGCTGATAACAACAAGGCGCTGAGCTACCGTTGCGTTCAACGGGTCTGCCTGCGGAGTGACATAGCGGCCTTTCTCATCGAACTCAATGTAATAAACCGCAGTCTGTCCCTTACCGGCCAAACGAGTAACATCCTGCCCCAGCATATCACCGCCGGAACCCTCCATCCACTTCACGGATGTGCTGTAAGTGGGGCTGAAATAAACACCGGGCGGCAGGGTCACACCGGCAGACGTAGAACGCCACACACCTTCGCCGGACACATCCGTACCATCGTATGTGCCGCGGGCATTCTCATTCTTCTGCTTCATCTGCACAGTCATATAGCGCAGGTGACGGGAATCCTGGGTCTTATTTTTCTCGTCCTTTGCAATAATGAGTCGCGTGTAACAATCATTACCCTGAGCCGTCGCACGAGCCTCGCGCACCATACTCTCCAGCATATCCACACCGGACTCCAATCCGCGTCCCTTGCCTGAATCTCTTAAAACACTAGCTGCCATGGTCATCATAACGCCGATGATAGCCATCACAACCATCAATTCCACAAGGGTGAACCCTCTGGTCTTACTACTCCTGAAAGTTTTCATATATCGCGATTATTTGAACGGTGCGCAAAAATCCGTCACTATACATACCAGATTTTTCACCTCCGTTCAATCCTTTTTTTACGATTAGAGCGTAAAGACACTCTTTTTCGCGTTTTTTCATTGACCTTTTCTCAAAAATAATGTACACAATGCGCCCATGACAATTATCGAGTCCATCATTCTCGGCATCGTGGAAGGTTTGACGGAGTACCTGCCTGTAAGCTCCACCGGCCACCTCATTATCACGCAATACCTGCTGGGATTGGAGGACTCAGATGCACTGAAAGCCTTTCACATCTGCATACAAAGCGGAGCCATTCTAGCCGTATTGGGGCTTTATCGTAAGCGCGTAAGCGAAATGATTACCGGCACAATCAAAGCTCTGCGCAATCTGGGCAATTCCTCAGTCGGCACAGAGGAGCGCTACCCGACAGGCGCGCGTATTTTCGTCAACATAATCGTGGCATTCATGCCGGCACTTGTACTGGGCATCCTCTTCAACGACTTTATTAAAGACCATCTCTTCAATGCCCCGACAGTAAGCATTACCTGGGCGCTGGGAGGTCTGGTCATTTTCGGCTTTGTTCGCTACCGCAAAAAGAGCGGCAAGGGATTCGGCGGCAAAGATTTGGAAGAACTTGACTGGAAAGGAGCCCTCAAAGTCGGGTTCATGCAGTGCATTGCCATGTGCCCCGGCACCAGCCGCAGCCTGATGACCATGCTGGGCGGTCTATTTGCCGGCCTGAGTGTGGCGGCAGCCGTTGAGTTCAGCTTCCTGCTGGGACTCATCACGCTGGGAGCAGCTACAGTACACGATGCCATGCGCTACGGTCAGGAAATGGTCAGCCAAATCGGCTGGTGGCCACTCATCATCGGCACCATCACCGCATGGATTAGTGCCGTCATTGCCGTCAAATGGATGGTCGGCTACCTCAATCGCCACAGTCTTTCCATTTTCGGCACCTACCGCCTCATTGCAGCCCTTGTCATGCTCATCATGATATTCACCGGACTGGAGTTCAGCCACAATTCCTCCGCCCCTGCTCCTGCGGCCGCCACCACAGAAAAACAAGCGCAATAATTGCAGCATGGCGGATTTTATGCTTTCCTTTCGGCCGGGAAAGAGTAGAATAGTGCAACAATAATGCGCTACATACTCACACTCGTTAATTGGATTGTCGATGGCATGCTCGCCTGGTTCACACCGGCGTGGCGTCGTAAAGGCTGCGAAGCTCGCAGCGCTCTGACTCGCTACTATCATTACAATCGACCCCATCTCGAACAGGAGCGCAGCGAGCAACTCTTAGCTCTTCGCAAAGAACTTAACGAAGGATTGCTCTTCTGGCGCAGCGACAGCGTCAGACAAACAACTGAAACGATTCAAAATCTCGGCGATAGCCTGCGCGGCTTCAAGCGCAATGCCGTAGTGGAAATGGCGGAGTCATTCTTCGTCATCATGGTCATTTTCCTGGGCATTCGCACTTACTATGCCCAACCGTTCCGCATCCCCACCGGCTCCATGCAGCCCACACTTAACGGCATTACCATTAAGCCATTAGCCGAAGGAGAACAATTACCGTCCACCCCCACACGCTGGTGGCAGGCCATCACGCTCGGCAGCAGTTACAGCGATATTGTAGCCGACAACGCCAAGCAAATCACCAACCTCACCACGGAGCGTTACCTGTGGCTCTTCACCCGCACGCGACTTCACTTCAATGACGGCAGTACCGAGACTGTCCCCTGCGCCAGCGGAGCCGTCGCGGAATATCTCATGCAAGAAGGTAAACTGGGTCGCCTTCTCATGCCAGGCGAGACCATCATCCGCGCACGATTCGATGCCGGCGACATGGTTGTCGTCAATCGTATGGCCTACCATTTCCGCACCCCCGAACGGGGAGAAACCTTTGTATTCGACACCCGCGGCATCAACACCAACGTGCCGGCAGCTATGCCTGACCAAAGTGCTGCCAGTCACTACATCAAACGTCTGTGCGGTCTGCCCGGTGACATCATCAACATCGAATCACCCCATCTTGTCGTAAACGGACAAACTGTTACAAACGGGCCTATCGCAACGGTCGCGGCCTGTCAAGCCCCCTACAATTCAACCGGCTACAACGCCATCAACCGCAATCGCGATGCCTCCGTCTACTACCAAGCCTACATGACAGAGGGCAATCCCGTGATGCTGCGCCGCAACACACTCGCCCCCATTATGAATGAATATCTGGCCTTGGGGGACAATACTGTCAACTCCAAGGACTCCCGTTACTGGGGGCCGGTTCGCCAATTCAATGTACTCGGGCCGGCTTTCCTGACCCTCTGGCCCTTCACCTCACACTGGGGTACCATTGACTGATTTCCTTCATCTCTCAACTTCAAATTTCACCCGTCATGTCCGAATCCGACACCATCACACGCAATGCCAAATCCAATCTGGCATTCACCCTCATGGACCTGCCCGCCGAAAAACGCATGCACATGGCGCAGTTCTATGCTTTCTGCCGCATCGTCGATGACATTGTAGACGAACCCGGAATGAGTCCGGAAGAACGACACAATGCGCTCAACCGCTGGGAGGACATTATCAGCCGCCGCATACCCGCCGAACCCGGAATTGAAGATGAAGTGCAGAAACTTGTCGTCTCGCTCGACCTCGATATTCGACCGATGATGGAACTTATCAGCGGCTGCCGCAGCGACATCTCCCCCTCGCAACCGGCCACACGTGCCGATTTACTGGCCTACGCCTACCGCGTGGCCGCCTGTGTGGGCATTACCAGTGCAACGGTCATGGGAGCCTCTCCCGCGGCACGAGACTACGCCGTTGCCCTCGGATACGCTCTTCAGATGGTCAACATACTGCGCGATGTTGCCGAAGATTGCCGCAAATACAATCGAGTCTACCTTCCGGCAGACGACATGGCTCTCTTCGGAGTGACCCATGAAGATATCCGCGAGCAGCGCTACACCTACCGCATGCGACAATTACTGGCATACGAAGCCGCACTCGCCGAGAAGTTCTTCGGTGAAGCTGAGGAATATTACCAAAAACTCTCGGTTGATGACCGCAACGCACTCATTCCGGCTCAGGCTATGAGCCTGATTTATCACACCATTCTCGAAAAAATGCAGACGGATGAGTACCGCGTGTTCGAACGCCGATACAGCGTAAACAACTTCCGCAAGCTCTGGTTCCTGCTGCGAGCCCGTCTCGGTACCGTCAACATGCCGAATTTCCCCAGCATCGCCGACTGGGGATTCCTCCGAAATCAATCCCAAGATTCATCAAAGAATCCCGACGATAAAGAAAATACTCGCAAATAACAGTCATACAGCCATCCCGCGCTTTGTGAAGGCTTGACAAGGCGCGAAGAATAAGGCAAAATACATCGAAACCGTTGGGGAAAACACACTGCCCCTTCAAATATTCTGTTATGAAAACGCGACTGATTTACACAGCCCTTGCAGCTGCCGCGGTAGCAGCTCTTCCCTCATGCGACGAAGAGAATCTCCCCTTCGGTCTGGGAGACAAAACTGACAAACCGGCAGCCACTCAGCAACCGGAAAAACCGGCCGTTCCCGCAACTCCCACGGTTGATGACATCAGCGCTGCGGTCATGCCGCAACTTACGGATTATCCCTGGCTCTCTGCCGGTGAAATCACATCCGAAACCACCACTACCGAGAGCGGAGCCCTGCAACTTGTTGCCAAGATTAAGCTTACCGTATCCGAAAATCTCTGCGCTCGCGAAAATGCTCCCGCCGCCTTCAACGAAGAGCGCAAGGCAATGAACCAGAGCGCCAACGCCGCCATGCAGCCCAATTCCGTCTATCTGCTGCAAATCGGTGCCCCTACGGACACTATTACCGATGCTGATCGCTCCGCTCGCCCCCTGCCGGACAATCTGCAACAAATGGCCAATGAACTGCGCGACCTTGCGGAATCCGCAGTCTACACCACTGTAACCCCCGTTGGCACTCAGTACGAAATCACCGCCACCATGCAGGCCGATAAAGCAGAGACCGGCTGGGTTCTCT
Source organism: Akkermansia sp. (assembly GCA_030535875.1). GTDB lineage: Bacteria > Verrucomicrobiota > Verrucomicrobiia > Verrucomicrobiales > Akkermansiaceae > Akkermansia. The sequence continues at coordinate 21,919 of JAUNRC010000014.1, forward strand.
CCAACGTCGCCGTACAAACGGAATCACTTCCCTCACCTGACAGCGTCACTCCTGAGAGCAAACTGCCGCAGGATGCCGCAAAACTCACCCCGGAGTTCGAAGAAAGCCGCAAGGCTGAAATCCGCGAGAAGATTGCCGCATTCAACGCTGCTGCCGAGCCCTACATCAAAGGTCGCGAGGACGAAGCACGCAAAGTTTGGACCGAGCACAAAGCTCGCATGGATGAAGAGGCTCGCAAAGCTGCCGAAGTAGCCACAGCAGCAGCTGCTGAGAAAGAGCAATGGATTAACCACTGCACCACCTCCATTGCAACCGGCAAGGTTTTCTCCGGCGAATGGACCCGCGATAATCGTTTCGGTGAAATCTCCATTGAAATCAGCAAAGCAGAGAAGTTCGAGAACTCCGTGCAGTTCATCGGCATCGTTTACGACACCAAACTGCCTGAGGCCAAGCTCGACATCTCCGGTCGCTGCGAGTTCACCAAGGGTGAGGACGGCTGCTCCAAAGTTGACATCACCATCTACGACGGCTTCTACGACCCCGATCAGCCCACGGCTGAGGTGTTCGACGCCAAAGATGGCGTACTCATTCTTGCTCTCAATGCCGAAGGCAAACTCAACGGCACCATGACCTGCACATCGTGGAAAGATCAGCCCAACAAAGCCTTCCGCATTTCCCTCTCTCCGGCAAGTCCGAAGAAGAAATAACAAAATAACTGATTTTCAAGATTTAAGAAAAGAGCGACCGTGACAAATCACGGTCGCTCTTTTATGCTAAAAAAGGCATAAAAAGAGATTGCAAAACAGGCTGAAATAAGGTAGAATGCCCCCACGCACATTATGTCACGGCAAGCATTAGGAAAAGGTCTGGGAGCACTCATCCGCAAGAACGAAGCACGAGCAGCCGCTGCTGCCGAAAACGAAGTGGATGAAAGTCGGGTATTACTGGCGAAAGTTGATGAAATTCAACCTTCGCCCTTCCAGCCTCGCCGTACATTCAACGATGAACAAATCAGCGAACTTGCAGCCTCCATTCGGGAGCGAGGACTGGTACAGCCCTTGGTAGTACGCCGCGTCAACGGGAAACTGGAACTGATTGCCGGCGAGCGTCGTCTGCGCGCCATGAAGCTGCTCGGCAAGCCCGAGGTCAAAGTTGTGATGATGGAAGCCACGGACCGCGAGGTTGCCGAGCTGGCACTCATTGAAAACCTTCAGCGCGAAGATCTCACTCCGTTGGAAGAAGCGGAACAATACCGCCTGCTGCAAAGCCGCTTCGGCATGAAACAGGAAATCATCGCCCAACATGTCGGCAAATCCCGAGCCGTGGTAGCCAACATGGTGCGCCTGCTGGAACTTGTACCGACCGCTCGCGAACTACTGGAAAAAGAGGAAATCAGCGTGGGCCACGCCAAAGTTCTGCTCCAGCTCAAAGATGCCGCACAACAGGCTGCTGCTGCCACACGCGTAGCCAAGCAGGGGCTGACCGTCCGCCAAACGGAACAACTTGTAAAGGACATCCTCAACCCCGACCCGGCAAGACCTCAGATTGTCAGCAAGGTACTTCCGGCTGCTTACGAGTCCGTCTGTCAACAACTTTCCAGCGACTTCGGCACCAAGGTCAACATTGCTCTCAAGGGCAAGAGTAACGGAGTGATTGAAATCTCCTACACCGGAAGAGATGAATTGGTTCGCATTCTGCAACTCTTCGGGGTCAATGCCCCGGTGTAATCTCAGCTCAAGCCTTCCTCTCAACATGAGATCAGCCCTGCTCCTTCTACCCCTGCTCCTCCTCTGTCAATGCGGGGAACAAGGAGACATTTCATCCGAGCAGCAGCAGTCATCAGCCGTTCCCGTCGCAACAGAGCTGCAACAAACAGCAGACTTTTGCGGCATGAACAGTTACATTCATTGTAAAGCTCTCTGTGACATGGGGCCTCGCCCCAGCGGCTCCGAGGCCTACACACGCCAACTTCACTACCTGAGTAAACATCTTACAGCCGCCGGCTGGTCAGTACGTGAAGAGCCGTTCAAACTGACAAACGGCACGAAGATGGTCAATCTGCATGCCGTAATGGGAACAGACGACGGTACGCGCCCCATCATCATCACCTGTCATATCGATACGAAAATCGGCATCAGCCCGAACTTTGTCGGTGCGGATGACGGAGCAAGTGCTGCCGCTGTAATAATTGAACTGGCGCGCGTGCTGAAGTCACACCCGAAAGCAGGAGCCGTAGAGTTGATTTTCTTCGATGGGGAAGAAGCCTTCGCCCGCAACATGAGCCGACAGGACGGGCTGTATGGCTCACGCTATGATGTTGCTCGACGTCAAGGTAAACTGCCTCGCTACCAAATCAACCTTGATATGGTAGGCGGACGTAACAAAACAATTGCAGTACCGCTTCTTGACAGCAGCCCCGACTTGCTGGCTCACTACGAACAAGCTGTCGCAGCTCTGGGATATTCCGAGCGCCGCTGGAGCATCCACCCCGGCTCTTACCTCGATGACCATATTCCCTACGAAGAGGCCGGAGTCGAAACGCTCAATCTCATTGCAGACTTCACCAACAGCAACTGGTGGCACACCGACAAGGACAACATGTCCCGCATCTGCCCGAAATCTTTGGAAGAAAGCGGCCGCTTGGTTCTTCAACTACTCTCACAACTGACTGCAGAGAACAAAAAATAAGTCCCCGCGCTATCAATTAAACAAATCCGGGTAAGACTTATGAGCCAGCGCTACCGACAAATCGCGGATGGTATAGCTATCCTCCGCCTGTAAGGCCTCCTCTGCCATAAGGCGACATTCCTCATAATTGAGGTGACGAATGGCATAGCGGACCAAAGGCAGAAGGTGCGCACCAACGGAGAGCTCCGACACGCCCAATCCTACAAGCAAGGGTACCAAGTTGATGTCACCGCCCATTTCACCGCACACCGCCGTAGGGATGCCCGCAGCGATGGTCTGACGCATCAGACGTACCACGCCGGGATGAGTCGGCCGGAACATACTCGCCACACGGAAGTTCACGCGGTCTACCGCAATGGTATACTGTGTAAGGTCATTGGTGCCGATGGAGAAGAAATCCACATGACGAGCCAAAACATCCGCCATCATGGCAGCGCTGGGTACCTCAATCATGATTCCGACCCGCATGTTTTCATCATAGGGCTGACCTTTCTCGCGCAACTCAGCGCGACAATCAGCCAGCAGTACCTGAACATCCTTCACCTCCGTAATCCCCGAGACCATCGGGAACATCACACCCACCTTACCATGAGCGGAGGCTCTCAATATGGCACGAAGCTGCTCCTTAAAAATCTCTACACGGCTGAGCGACACACGTATACCACGCCAGCCGAGGAAGGGGTTATCTTCCTTCTCCTCAAGCACTTCAAAGGGTAATTTATCACCGCCCGAATCAAGCGTACGGAAAATAACTTCCTCCGGCGCGCAGCTTTCCACCAAGCTCTTATAGTGCCGGTACTGAGTCTCCTCATCCGGCAGACTACCGCCCCCAAGCAGGAAAAACTCGGTGCGGTACAAGCCCACACCCTCAGCACCGGAACGTTTGATGGCACCATACTCATGAACAAACTCCACATTGGCAGCCAATCGGATTCGGCGTCCGTCCGTCGTTTCCGCCGGCAACTCTTTCATCTCGATAAGAGCGGTATAGGCTCGCTCTTTCTCGGCTTGCAACTCACGGTAGTGCTGCTGAGTTTCCGCCGTCGGATTGAGAATCAGCATACCGTTATAGCCATCAAGAATGGCCTGACAACCGACTCGGGAATCGATAACAAGATTTGGTACTGCCACCACGGCAGGCATGCCCAATGAGCGAGCCAAAATAGCCGTGTGCGACACCGCAGAACCGGCCTCGGTCACAAATCCGAGAACCTTACGCGGGTCAAGGTCAGCGGTATCGCTGGGAGCCAAATCGTATGCAGCCAGCACACAGGGCTCCACACAATCCCCACACAACGGACCAACCTCCGAAGGGGTCATGTTTTTAAGCACGCGCTGCAATACGTCCGATATATCAGCCACACGGGAGCGAAGGTAAGCATCGTCCACATGGCGCATCACCTCCATAAAGTTCTGCACCACGGCATAATACACGGCATCGATATTCTGCAGCCGCCGAGGCATCTCCTTACGGAGCTTATTCAGAATGGTGCGGTCCCGCAGAAAAAGTAAGTGAGCATCGAAAATGGCAGCCTCATGTGCACCGGAAAGATGTTCCACTCGAGCCTTGAGAGAGTGGAGTTCCTCCTCTGTGCGGACCAAAGCACTCTCAAAACGCTCCCACTCGTGCTCCAGCTCAGTCGGCAAAATCGTACGGATAACCGGCGAGGCGCATCCGCGAGCCTCGACCCGCAGCACCCCCATGGCAATCCCGGGAGAAACCGGCATGCCCTTGAGTCGGCGCTCAAATCCGTCCTGATAATTCATGGTCGGTCCCGAGAGGGGATACTTCGCACAGATTATTCTCAAGCCTCACCGAACTTACCGGCAACAAGCTCTTCCAATGCTGCCATGGCAGCGGCCTCGTCATCACCTTCAACGGTAACAATGATTTCCGCACCGCACCCGACGGCTAACATCATAAGTCCCATAATACTCTTACCATCAACCGATTCATCATCTTTCTCAACAGTAACATCAGCAGCAAATCGACTGGCCACGCGCACAAACTGTGCCGCGGGACGAGCATGTATACCGAGCTTGTTAAGAATGGTGAGCTTTTTTGTAATCATATCTGAGGGGAAGTTTTCTCTGTTGTCACAGGACAGTATACGCCATCCATACAATAATTGCCAGCTTTTTTTTCAGAAAATATCAGTTCCTGCTCTTTCGCAGCAAGGCGGCATAAGCGCCGTCAGCCTGCTCCCGATGAGGCAAAGCCAGATAATCCTCGAGCAATTCAAACTCCGGATGGTTCTTCAGAAACTGAGCAACAACAGTCTGATCTTCCTCCCGGTCAATGGAACAGGTGGAATAAACCAGACGACCACCGGGCTTTACTGCCTTGCAGGCACAATCCAAAATGCGAGATTGCAATTCGGCCAAACGCGAAATCTCTTCGGGACTTATTCGCCAACGAGCATCGACCCTGCGCTGCAACACACCGCTGTTGCTGCACGGCACATCCAACAGCACGGCATCAAATTGCCCCTGCCATTTCTCAGGACACGGAGCCGACCAATCATGCAGCGCTACGGTAACATTCTCACCACCGGCGCGTGACAAATTTTCGCGCAACTGCGGGAGCCGATGTTCCTCGGCATCTGTCGCCAGTAGTTGAATCTTACCTCGCGTTGCAGCAATCATTGCGGCGGATTTACCGCCGGGGGCAGCGCAGGCATCGAGCACCTTCTCACCGGGCTGCAGAGCTAACAACGCTACGCAGTAGCGCGTGGAGGGATCTGCTACATATATATTTCCGTTCCGCAGAGCTTCGTGCGGCAAACCGGACGGCAACCGGTACCAACCGGGAGCTTGCGTCAACTCAGTCCAGTCCTCGGGAATAACAGCAGGAGGATTGAGCGGATTGATACGCGCATACACCGGAGGAGCCTGCACATTCCATTCCAACATCGGCAATGCTTCCTCCGCGCCAAAATCTGTCATCCAGCGCTCTGCAAGCCAATCAGGTACAGAATAACGTACAGCCGGCGGCAACGCTGCAAGCTCTTCCGTAAACTCATTTTTTCTTCGCACGGCACTACGCAACATGCCGTTAACTAAACCTCGCACTCTCGGCGGAGCCAGAGCCACTGTCTCACTGACAGCCGCATGCTCTGCCTTGCGCAGAATAAATAACTGGCACAGGCCGAGCATCACCAGCCAACGCGCAGGCTCCTCAAGCTTACCGGTCGGGCGGAGGGCTTTGCACAGGTGCTCCAACCAACGGAGATTACGCAATGTTCCGAGGATAATCGCCTGAGCCAAAGCTCGCTCCTGCGCGGGCATATCAGCACACTCACGGGCAATCAGAGTCTCAGCAAAGATTCCCCCCTTCCCCCAGCGCTGCAAACAATTCCAGGCAATTCTGCGAGGATTGCGTACAGGTGAAGCGGCAGACTTGTTATTATGCGCGTTCGTATGCATCTTAAAGAAGAAGTCTATTCATTTCAGGACAGCTCAATAGCTTGCGGCAGGGGCAATGCCCCGTTCCAGGCAATGACGGCACCGCTTCGGGAATCACCTTCGGAAGGTGTAAATTGCAACACTCCGCCGGCGCTCTCCAAAATGACTTTCGCCGCAGCAAAATCCCACACGTTGATGCGATTTTCAATATAAGCATCGAACCGCCCGGCCGCGATGTAACAAAGCGAGAGAGCGGCAGAACCCAATATACGCATCTTCCGAACCTGTGAGGAAATATGTGCAAACCGTCGAATCCCGGCCTCCCCCGAGCCATCATGACTGCCATGACCGGCAAAAACAACAGCCTCCGCCATACGACTGCGATTCGATACATGAATTTCGCGATTATTCAGCATGGCTCTCCCACCGGCCAATGCCGTATAGCACTCATCCTGCATAGGGTCATAGACGCAGCCCAACACCGGTTTACCCTTTACCTGAAGAGCTATGCTTACACAAAAAATCGGGATGCCGTAAAAATAATTAACCGTTCCGTCAATAGGGTCGATAATCCAAACATAATCAGCACCATCCACCCCGTGCTCACCTTCTTCCCCCAGTATGGCATATTCGGGGAAATCCTGAGAAAGAGAACTGACGATAAGTTGCTGAGTATCGCGGTCTAACTGAAGTTTCAAATCATGCGGAAGAGCGGCGTTGACCACCTTATCATCAGCAAAGCGCTCACGGAGGAAAGCTCCTGCCGTCATGGCCGCCCTACATGCAGCCTGCAACTGACTTGTATAATCCGTCATGATTTATCTTTATCTTTGTTGCGAGCCCGAAGACAGGCACGGGCTTCGCTATGTATTTCACGTGCCAGACAATAGGCGGCGCGCTTCATCAGACCTTCCATGCGCTTACCTGACGGCATATCGGAGGGATCGTCATAACCCATCCATACGAAAACCGCCGCTCCCTTTTCATTGAAAACCATGCACATCACTCCGTGATTTTCGGGCAACACTTCATTAAGAATAACCAGTTGTCCTTCCACTTGATCAAAAGGAGGGAGCTTGGCCACAGCGGTTGCGCCCTCACGGCGAATGTACTCGGCAGCATTCTCCGAGGCCTGTGAATAAAGGAGCTTCTGGCCCCGACTCCATACACGGTTCACCAATCGGAAATGATAATCACGCCCCTGATTCAGAATATCAAAAAGCACACGGGCCAAATCAATGCGGCGCATCTTAAATTGCCCGGTATAAAGTTCCATCTCCTTCTTACGGGGGGGAAGTTCAATGCCGAGATTGAGCTTCTTATAAAATGTACTGACAACATCATAGCCCAAACTCATACCGGTCACATCAGCCTTGTTGGCAACAATATGAGCATTGTCAACACCGGGCAGGCAGGCACAGGAGAAAAGAAGCGGCGACACAGCTCTGCCGGGCATGCACATTTCCTGCCATCTGTCCTTGCCGTCTACGGCACTTCGCCCGGAGAGTAAGGCCAACACGCGCCCCTTGTTATCTCGGCGGGCATCCACCGCAAGCACACAGCACTGAAGCACCCCCGTAAGGTCATTGTCCATACCGCGAATCTTCATGTTCGCCGGACGTTGAATTCCCTCATAAAATTTCCGCAAACGCTGAGCCTCACTCTCATTTGCGTTAAGAATAGGCAACCATTCATCGGGGAATGAACCGGGACGCTCCACAGCTACCAAAGCACGCTCCATAGCCTGTTCAACCTTTTGCTGCAAGGGAAGATCAAGATTAGTCACAACACCGATTCCGCCGGTATTTTCCCCGAGTTCATCGCGCAATTCCTCCAACTCACGCTGAACCCACATGGAAGAATACGAAGCCACCGATTGCAAACGCTTATCGGCTGCGACCAGCTTAATGGGTTCGGCCACGGCATTGTCATGCTCCTCCTGAGTTATCATTTCAAGAGCAAGCATGCGCGCCAACGTCTCACGCTTCACCCCCATGGCATTCTCCATGTCCGTAACAGGATTACAAAGTGAGGGAGCCCTCACCAGACCGGCAATGGTGGCGCATTCCACCAAATTGAGCTCGGATACATGTTTACCGAAATAACGCGATGCCGCAGCCGCTATACCATAGCAATTCTGTCCGAAATAAATACGGTTGAGGTACTGAGTCAGGATAATCTTCTTATCATACTCACGCTCAATACGCTGTGCCAGCATAGCCTCCAGCATCTTACGGTCGAAGGTTTTGTCGTGCATTTCATACACATTACGCGTGAGCTGCATCGTGATGGTGGAAGCCCCCTGCTCGATGCTCATAGAAGTAACATTTCGGATAACGGAACGAATCACGGAGGAATAAACCACCCCTCCATGTTCAAAGAAGTTCTCATCTTCGCGCGCTACGAAGGCATTGATAAGATGCTGCGGCAGGTCCTCCCACCGCACGGGATTGAGCTCATCATCACTCAATGTTCCGATGGATGTATTGTTACAATCGTAGAGAGTACTCACTCCGCCGCCGGCCACAACTCGTTTCAAATCGAACTGACGGGCTCGATAGGAGTACACAATGAACACCATGAGCACCGCCAGTACAAAGAAGAGCAGTACACCGCCGAGAGCAAACAGCTTCTTCTGTCCTATGCTCAGGACATGGTACCAACGCTTACGCCGATTTTCTCCGCGAGAGTAGAACATCGTTCCGGATTTGCTGCTTATTTATTGTCGTGCATTTTCATGAACACGGAGGTGTTCGGGTCAGGCAACCAATTGGGGAACTCCTTCCCGAGAGCATCCTCATACTGAGCAGCCTCACCGGCACGCTCACAGCGGCGCAAAGCATTGGAAATCTTAAAGAGAGCCATGGGCTTGAGGTCTTTATCGCTCACCACATTAGCCGTACGACCATAATATTTCGCAGCTTCGGCAAACTGACGCTCAGCATAGTAAGCATCGCCCAGAGTGATGAACATCGACGACTTTATGGGGCCGTCAATTCCGAGGGCAATGGCCTCCTCACAGAGTTTCCGGGCTTCTTCCGCGCGATTGACGCCGATGAGCAGCAAAGCCTTGTCACGCATTCCCTCAGCCTTGCGGTAAGGTTGAGTCTCCAGGGCGACATAGTGCTCAGCAGCTTCGAGTCCGCGCTCATACTGGCGCAATTCCAGGCGGGAACGCGCAAGAGTCTTCCACACAAGCGGCTCAACGGCTGCGCGCTCCTTCTCCGTACCATCGGCTGCCGTGTATTTTTCACGGGGAGCGCGGGCAACGGCATCGGACAGGTACTTGTCGGCATCCAGATAACGCTTGCTCTGGTAGCACATCCAACCGCACCAGCGCGGTACAGCCGGCGGCAGTGCATTATACGAAGCGGAGTTGTTACGCTCAAGCGTGACCAAAGCCTCGCGAAGATTCTCGGCATCTTTCAACTTAAAATAGCAGTTGACCAAGCTCTGGTCCACCACGGCTCCGTATTGCTCGGGATTAAGTGTACGAGCCTCCCGGAAGTGAGGAATGGCCGCAGCGGGGTTACTCTCATAATGAGCGCGAGCAATATTATAATGAGCTTCTGCAATGGCCGCAGGCTTCACTCCGCGATTAGCACATTTGATAAGCCCCTCATAATAAGTAATCATCTTAGCGGGGTTCTTATCGGCGGTAGCCTGTGCAGCCTTCTGCCAACACATCGGTACTGCGGGTGACTGCGGATATTCATTAATCACGCGCTCAAAATCCTTCAGGGCTGCCTCGATGTTATTATTCTTAACCAACAGACTACCGCGCAGAGCCAGAGCATCGGGTATGCGCAAGTCCTGCCCATAAGTACTGATGAAAGTATTGAGAGTGGAAAGAGGGTCACCGGTTCCGCTCTGAGTGGAGCACCATGCTTTCTTGTACATGGCATCGGCGCGCACGCCCTCCGGCAAATTATCGAAGTTAATGGCCTCGAACTGACGGGCAGCCTCCGGCACATCAGCCATCATCATGCGGTCAGCATACATCAGACGCACTAAATCGTTCACAGGCAGATTCACCGTGCTCTGCCCCACAGCGGCGTATGTATTGAGGTAGCGCTGCGCCAAGGAGAAGAAATTGACGCTTCGGGTCTGCTGTGCGCACACAAGGCGACGATAAGCGGCATCTGCCGCAAGCGCCGTACGAGGTTGAGCCTGCTCTGCCACTTCAAACCACTGAGCAGCTCGGGAATAATTACGCAACTCCATGAAAGACTGACCGACAATAATAGCGCGGCGCGCCTCGCGAGCAGGATCATCAAGCTGAGCATAACTGCTCGACACCTGACGCACCACCCCCTCATAGTCTTTCTTTTTATACAGGTTGAGGAGTGTCTCCATCTGTGCCTCGCCGGCATATCGCTCCATGCCGGACAGCCCGGACAGCTTAGCATAGAGAGCCTGAGCCTCCTCCGGCTTGCCCAATTGCGAGGCCAGACGCGCAGCCTGAAGAGTGGCCATACCACGCATGCCGCTCTCTACTCCGTCGCGCTTCAACAAAAGCGTAAAGAAAGAATAGGCCTCGGCGTGCTGCCCTTCCTCAGTCTTCATCTGAGCCAAGGCATAGAGCGAGGCATTGGCAACAGCCGGAGCAACATTACGCTCCGCCTGCAAACTTTTAAAACGTTCCTCAGCCTCCTTCTTCTGACCCAGTTGCAGATGAGCCCGGCCCAAACGATAAATAGCATCGTTGCGCAGGTCAGCGCGATGAGACTCCCGGGCCGTAATGAGATAATAGTTGCGAGCCTTCTCCCACAGATTACGAGAGGAGGCTTGCATAGCCAATTTATAAGCTGCTGCAGCGGCAAATTCTCCGCCATTTCGGCGTCCGGCTACTTTTTCCAAAGTGGCATCCGACCCTGCCTTATCACCGGCCTCCTCCTGACAGACAGCCTGAAGATACTGAGCCTTGGCGACATGAGCGGATTTCGGGAAGTCCTTCACGAAATCACCGAAGAGGACAGCCGCACGCTCCATTCCCTGACGGCGTGACTGGGCATCCATCCCGGGCTGACGGGCCTGAACGTAGAGATGCTCGGCTATAGCGTAAGAATCTTCCTCACGATTTACAACAAGTGCATCGTCCTCTGTCTGCTGAGCGTGCACGGCAGGTAGGGGCAGCAGCCCGAACACAAGCATTCCGAAAAGTGATTTATTCATGGTCATAGCAGATTAAGTTTCTGAAAGTTTATAGGGTAAGCGGCCTGCACGGCGGCTATGAAAAAACGGCAGATGCCGCAGCCCTCACTGAGCGACCTTAGGCATCTGCTTGGAAAAGCTGACGTTGTATACACCGGCCTTGGTACAGGTAGAAATCACGTCGGCTACTTTCTGCCACCGCATTTCAGCATCTCCTCGTATACGTACCGGCTGGTGCTCATTGAGTCGCACCTGACGGCGCAGGCGCTGCTCAAGAGCCTCGAGCGAGAACACCTCGCGGTCAATCGTGATAACGAGCTTACCATCGGCTTCCTCACGAGCGTTGATGATGATTTCATCTATGGCACGCGAGGCTTCTTCTGTCGTCTTGGGTGCCGTCGGCACCTTCACCTTAAGGTCCTGCTCATTGAGAATGAACTTCTGAGTGACCACAAAGAAGATAAGCAGCAGGAACACGACATCCAGCATCGGAGCAAGCTGGAAGCCGATGGGCTCGGGTATCTTCGCATTGATTTTCATGGGCAAACGATAGGCTACTATCAATAATCATCCTCCATCATCTCACTGCGAGCGCCCTTCTGAGCGATGCTGCCCAATCGCTGCTCACGGTCAGCCTGAACGGCCAGCACGGAAAGGATGTGGGTGATGGCCACCTCCATATCGGTAATGTGCTTCTGAATGCGGTTACGGAAGACGGCGTAGGCAAGCATACAGGGAATAGCCAGCACCAGACCGCCGGCCGTCGTAATCATAGCCTCGGAAATGCCGCTTGCCATCTGCATCTGCTTAACACCTTCGAAATTACCCTGAGCCATTTCCCAGAAGGTATCCATCATACCCAGCACCGTACCGAGCAGACCAACCATGGGAGCGATAGAACCGATATCGGAGAGCCAGTTAATCTGGCGAGTAAGAATGTTAGCCTGACGAGTACCCTCAGCGGAGGCTACTTCACGCACGGCATCCATGTTCGCTCTGAGGTTGCGCTGCATGAACATCACTATCACGTGAACGGTGCGTGCAAAGCTCGAACCGTCGCGCTCACACAAGCTCAGCAAACCGCCATAGTCCTTGCGGCGGATGTACGACTCAACGGAAAGAACAATATCCCGAGGCAACACAGCAGATGCACGAGTGGTCCAGAGGCACACAAACACAGCCATCAACGCAATAAATGACAGCGCCAGCAGACCATACATCAACGGACCGCCCTTCTCAAAAATTTCAAAAACATCAAATCCTGCGGTACTCTCCGCAGTCTTGACAGCCTGACCTAATATAATCATCGTCTGCATAAGCTCGCGCGCATTATATGACAATCAATGACAGATTGCAAGATGATTAACTGTCTGCATACGTTTTTTTACAGAAGCAAAGCAAATTACAGCACCGGCATGCCGGCCGGTTTCAGGTCATCGCGAATTTCAAAGTTGTAGGAATAGAGCGTACCCGGCTCTGCAAGGTAGTAGTGCCACCATTCCGTATGATAATTCTTCATACCGGCTTTCTGCATGATATCTCTGAGTTTCAATCGGTTTGCCCTCAGTTCAGAGGAAACAAGAGGACTTTCCGTTGCAGAGGAGACATCGAGTAAATCATGATGTCCGCCCATATCAAGCTCTTTGCCGGAACGGAGGTCAAACAAGGTAATATCCACGGCTATTCCCCAGCTATGCTCTGAGATGTCACCTATATATTTTCCGTCATAAATCCCCTGCTTCGTAATGTTAGGATAAAAGCGGGACTTCATGCTCTCATCATCAGTTCGCGACCATTTACGGAAATCATCCATGGCGCAGGCGGGCCGATAGGCATCCCACACGAGAAGCCCCAACCCCTGCCCGGCAGCAAGTTCAGCAGCTTTCTTCATGGCCAGCGCTGTATCCTCACGCAAAATCGCGCGCGTGCCGGCATAGCCTGCTATCGGACGCCCCACAAAATTATCCTCGCCTCGGTACTTCAAGTCCACCCGAACAGTCGGCGCAACAGTGTCCAGATAACAAAACCCTACCGGCAAACTCTCACTCTTCATGGGAGCGGTATAAGGGTCATACGGAGCACACTGACTCAACAGAGCCCCCCCCACCACCGCAAGCAACAACGCAATTTTCTTCATAGCGACATTTTACCATGCGTCGCGCTCACTGACAAGAGCGAACGCCGACATATCCCCTGCTTCGGAAAGACGGTCCCCAAGCTATCAGCACATCCGGCCTCCGCGGTAAGCCCGAGCCAGAACGATGACAGTGCGAGGCAAAAGGTAGAGGGAGAGGTGCTGAGTCTTGTCGGTAAAATGATTCACGCTGTGGTCCTGTCTGTCCAATCCTCCGAAAGTCACCAAATCAGAATCGAGCACAATCTTCCATTCACCGTGAGCAGGAGCGGGTAATTTATAATCCGGAATAGCTCGCGTAGCGCTCCAGTTGAATACGAATACCAAGCCGGCACGCTCAAAGGCCATCACTTGATTTTCCTCATCCATATTGAGCGGCCTCGCCGGCGGAGCGGAAAGAAGTTCCGTACGTTGGGCGAGCTCAATCATGGCATGATCAAAGGCGTTCAGGTAACGATAGCGCAACAATTCATTGTCCACCAGTCCCCACTGACGGCGGCAATATTTATAGGAATTGCCGTTGCCTTCGCGCGGGAAATCAATCCACTCCGGATGTCCGAACTCATTACCCATGAAATTGAGCCATCCTTCACCGCCGGCAGCAAGTGTGACCAGGCGAATCATCTTATGCAAGGCCATACCCCGTTCAATAATCAGGCTGGGCGTATCGCAACTCATGTGAGTGTACATCTCGGCATCCATCAGACGGAAAGCGATGGTTTTATCTCCTACAAGAGCCTGATCGTGGCTCTCGGCGTAAGCAATGTTGGGTTCGCCGTAGCGACGATTGATGAGAGTGTACCAAATATCGCCCACACTCCACTCCTCGTCCTTTTTCTCCT
>JAUNRC010000015.1 GCA_030535875.1 Akkermansia sp.
GGGCATCAGCACCTCGTGCTTACTCTTTTCTATACGATTTATGGGATGGCAATGTTTTTGCAAGGATAATTTTTTAAACATTTGAAGAGATGTGTGTTATGCTTATCTAAAAGAATGTAAATATGCAGGGCCGGTTAGGTTTTGTAATATGGTGTTTTCGATATTAGCCGTCACTAAATATCGGAATAGAAGCCTGATGTTTCTGTATCAGTGCAAAAAAAAGCCGCAGCGGAACGGCTGCGGCTGAGAAAACTTGGTGTAGCTGAGCTTTATTCGGCAGAGGGAGACCATTCGATGCGGTTCTCTTCTTTCCAGAATTTTTCCAGACCGTAGAACTCGCGCACTTCGTCGGCCATGATGTGAACCATCACGTCAATGTAGTCGAGAACGGACCACAGGGCATTGGGGGTACGTTCAGCGTATACAGGCTCCACGTTGTATTTCTCGCCGACTTCCTTGTCGATGTCGCCGAGAACGGCGCGCAGGTGCGGAGTGGAGGTGGCGGTGCAGACGATGGCGAAGTCTGTGATGGAGGAGGTGCCGCGCAGGTCATACACGGCGATGTTGGTGGCTTTGGCCTCATCGGCCGCAGCGGCGCAGGCAAGAGCCAGTTCTTTGCTGTTCATGGTTAGTATGAGAGAAGTGGGTTAGAGTTTTTCGGTTTCGGGAGTCTCGTTCGCCGGAGCAGGGGGCTGATCATCCGGTGTTTGGAGGTCGGTGGGAGCATCGAGCTCAACCGGCATGGCCGGGGGCAGCTCACGGGTGGGCGGAGTGCTCATGGTGCCGGTTTCGAGCAGCTCGGCGATTTGTTCACCATTGAGGGTCTCGAACTCGATGAGCTTGTCGGCAATGAGCAGCAGGCGCTCACGGTTCTCCGTGAGAATGTTGATGGCGCGGTTGTAGTTCTCGGTGACGATGCGCTGAATCTCCTCATCAATGAGTTGAGCCGTGCGCTCGGAGTAATTGCGGGTCGTCTGAGAAATGTCGCGTGCGAGGAATACTTCGTTGTGGCTGGTGCCGTACTCGATGGGGCCGAGCTTCTCGCTCATGCCGTACACGCATACCATCTTGCGAGCGATGGCGGTGGCGGATTGGATATCGCCGCGAGCTCCGCCGGAGATGTCGCCGAAGATGACTTGCTCAGCACAGCGACCACCCATTGCCATGACGATGTAGTCGAGCAGCTCGCTCTTGTACTCGCTGTGCTTATCTTCATCGGGCAACATCATGGTCACACCCAGAGCAGGGCCGCGGGGAATGATGGTGACTTTGTGCAGCGGCAGACTTTTGCGAAGCTCGGTTTTGAGCAGACAGATGGCGTGACCGGCCTCGTGTACGGCGGTGTTGTACTTCTCCTTATCGGTGATTTCGAGGGAGCGGCGCTCACGCCCCCAGCGCACTTTCTCACGAGCTTCTTCCAAATCACTTTGGGTGACGGTTGTCTTGTTGCGGCGGGCGGCAATGAGGGCTGCCTCATTTACGAGATTAGCCAGTTCGGCACCCGAGAAGCCGGTGGTGGCGCGGGCGATGGGATTGAGGTCAGCGGCGGGGTCGAGCTTAATCTTGCGGGCATGAACGCGCAGGATTTGTTCGCGACCGGCGGCATCGGGCAGGTTGACGACTACCTGACGGTCGAAACGTCCCGGACGCAACAGAGCGGGGTCGAGCACATCCACGCGGTTGGTCGCTGCGATGACGATGACGTTTTCATTGGCGGAGAAGCCGTCCATTTCTACCAGCAGGGCGTTGAGGGTTTGCTCACGCTCATCGTGACCGCCGCCTACGCCGTGGCCGCGATGACGACCGACGGCATCGATTTCGTCGATGAAGATGAGACAGGGGGAGTGCTTCTTCGCCTCGGCAAACATGTCGCGCACGCGGCTGGCACCCACGCCCACAAACATCTCGACAAAGTCAGAGCCGGAAATGGTATAGAAGGGAACATCGGCTTCGCCGGCAATGGCTTTGGCCAGAAGGGTCTTACCCGTACCGGGAGGTCCGACCATGAGCACACCCTTGGGGATGGTGCCGCCGAGGTTGCGGAACTTCTTGGGATTGCGGAGGAACTCCACGATTTCCCATACTTCTTCCTTGGCTTCGGATATGCCGGCTACATCTTTAAAGGTGATTTGATTTTGGCTCGGGTCGAGCAGTCTGGCTCGGCTGCGGGCGAACTTCATGGCTCCGCTGGGGCCGCCTCCCTGAGCACGGAAGAGGAAGATGAGGATGATGAAGATGAGAACCACCGGCAGGCAGTTGATAAGAATCATCTCCCATGTGTTGCTCTCGACTTTGTAGACAGCATGACTTCCAAGCAGGTCGCGAACCTGATCACCTTGGAAGGTGCGGCTGAAAGTCACACTTATCGGCTCAACATCTTTGCGAGTCGGGGGAGTCTCGGGATTTTTGCGGTATTTGCCGATGATGATGCCCTGAGTATGTCCGGCATTGGTGTAGTGAATGACGGGCTGTTCTTCCGTGGTGTCGAGTATGCGACCTTCCTCGCCGAGTTTGCGGAAGTAGTCGGTGGAAATGACCTTGTCACCTTCGGGTTTCAGGGCATCGGGTGTCGTGCTTTCGGCTGTACGGGTGATGCCGTAGCGGTTGAAGAGGGTCTTGAGCTCCTCGCTTTCCGTGAAGGGCATGTAGAAGGGGGCGTAGGTAAAGCTCGGCTCCTTTTTATAGACATAGGCGTTGATAGTGCCGTTGCTGGAGCTGTCGTTGCTGACAACCTCGATGGGGAATTCGTCGGGGTTGGTGAGTACGACTTTCCCCTTGCGGTAATCTTTGCGGAAATCGTCAAAGGTGATGCCACGGGCGGGACTGCCCATGCCTCCGTCGGATGTGAAGGCAAGCAGCAGAATGCCGGTGATGACGGCCATGAGAATCCATACTCCCCAGTTGGGGGAGTTGCCCGGTGTGGGGGGGAGCCCGTTCTTGTTCTGGTTTTGGTCTGCCATTGGCTCGTTGAGGGTTTATGATAATTTTACTCTATTTGAGCGAGGAGATAAACGTCATTTCGAGACATAAAGCTCCAAAAGCATGTCATGATGCCCTATATGTGGGTTGAACCGCTGGTCAAGCCGGCTTTTATGTGTTATGGTTGGTGCATGCACTTGCAAGCAGTAGAGCAAAGCCTTGGATATAATTTTACGGATATTGTCTGGTTACGTCAGGCGCTTACCCACCCGAGCAGTGACCAGAAGCGTAAGACCAACCTTAATTATGAGCGCTTGGAGTTCTTGGGCGATGCCGTGCTGGAGCTGGTGGTGAGCCGTGAGCTCTTCAGTCTTTTTCCGAAAGTTGATGAAGGCACTCTTACCAAGTTGCGCTCAGGTATCGTGAGCCGTCAGCACCTCGCCGGGCTATGCCGGAGCTTGGGGTGGGGGGAGCACATTACCATGAGCCCCCAGTTGGAGAAGAACGGCGGCCGTGAGGCTGTATCCGTCTTGGCTAATACTTTTGAGAGTGTGCTGGGTGCCGTTATGATGGACTCCAATTACAACGCTGCGAGAAAAGTGGCGCTGACTCTCATGGCCGACAGTTTGGCGAATGCTGAGAATTATCTGGAAGTCAATCACAAGGGAAAATTGTTGGAAGTGTTGCAGGCGGTTGACGGTACGGGGCCGGATTATGATGTGGTGCTTGTGGACCCGGAAAAGCCGGCAGGTCCGTTTCATGCGCGTGTCCTTTGGCACGATATGGTGTTGGGTGAGGCTGACGGCAGCAGCAAGCACCGCGCTCAGGTGAGTGCAGCGGCCGCTGCTCTGGCTGCTAAGCTCTGGGAGCAGCCCGTAAACTGAAAAAATTAACATGCAGCCACTTTTTCTGCTTTATTTACGCGGAGAAGTGGTTATAATGGCTCCGTTCACAATTTTTTTATCATGAAAATCTGGTTAGACGGAAAATTGGTTGATTCGGCTGAGGCCACGGTTTCGGTGTTCGATCACGGTGTGTTGTACGGCGATGGCGTGTTCGAGGGCATTCGCTTCTATTCCGGAAAGGTATTCCGCCTGGAGGAACATATCGTTCGCTTGTTCGACTCGATGCGCTATCTGAACATTCAATGCCCCTGGAG
The DNA here is from genome assembly GCA_030535875.1 of Akkermansia sp. Classification (GTDB taxonomy): domain Bacteria; phylum Verrucomicrobiota; class Verrucomicrobiia; order Verrucomicrobiales; family Akkermansiaceae; genus Akkermansia. The sequence goes on from JAUNRC010000015.1 coordinate 4,079, forward strand.
CTTTGAAGAGGTATGTCAGGCAACGAAGGATACCGTTGCCGCCAATGGAATGGAGGATGGTTATATCCGCCTCGTCGTGACTCGCGGTAAGGGGGATTTGGGCCTCAATCCCCGCAACTGCCCCAAGCCCGGTATGTTCATTATCGTTCAGAACATTGCTCTTTATCCCGCCGAGATGTATGAGAATGGTTTGAGCATGATTACCTCCACCTTCCGTCGCCCGAATCCTGATGTGCTTTGCCAGCAGGTTAAGAGCCTTAACTATCTCAACGGCATTTCCGCTAAGATGGAGGCCGTCGCTCAGGGCGCCGGCGAGGCTCTTATGCTCAATCAGCGCGGTAATGTGGCTGAGTGTACGGGTGACAACATCTTCATCGTTCGTAACGGTGTGGTCATGACTCCTCCTCTTACCGAGGGTGCGCTGGGCGGTATTACCCGTCACGCTGTGTTTGACATCTGCGAGGAGTTGGGCATTCCCTGCATTGAGAAGGTGATGAACCGCTTTGATGTGCTGAGCTCCGACGAGTGTTTCCTGACCGGTACGGCGGCCGAAGTGATTGCTGCCACCTCATTGGACGGTCGCAAGATTGGCAGTGGTGTGGCCGGTCCCATCACCGGTCGTATTTTGGCTCGCTTCCGCACTCTGGTACGCGAGTAAATCATGTATTCTTTATGAAAAGGCGGCAGGGCAGATGTTCTGCCGCCTTTCTTATACTTTATGGAAACACTCTGCAAGGGAAAATTTCTCAACATGGTGCGCGAGGGGCGCTGGGAGTTCTGCGAGCGTGTGAACAATACCGCCGCCGCCATGATTTTTGCCTGCACCCCGGAGGGACGCGTGTTGTTGGTGGAGGAATATCGCCCGCCCATAGCGGCACAGAGTATCTGCTTTCCTGCCGGACTGGTTGGGGATGAAGGGCCTGAGCAGGCTACTGCAGCCGCTCGGCGCGAATTGCTGGAGGAGACCGGCTACGCGGCTGCTGACATGCGCTACCTTTTTACCGGACCGTCATCTCCCGGTTTGACCTCGGAGGTGATTTCTTTTTATTTGGCGGATGGTTTGGTGAAAGAAGGCCCCGGAGGCGGTGTGGCAGGGGAGAATATCATTGTTCACGAGGTGCCGCGAGAGGAGATGGATGATTGGCTGATGGCACAGGTGGCTGCCGGCAAGTCGATAGACCCTCGAATCTATACCGGACTGTACTTCCTGGACCGCCGAAACGGCAATCGTAATTGATGTGATTTTATGACTACTCAGACTCAATACTATGTTACCAAGCCCGGCGGCAAGCCGACCGGACCGTATACCATCGACGAACTCGAGAAGTTAGCTGCTGAAGGCAAGCTGACCGAGGAGAATATCTACTGCGTGGAAGGAATGTCGGAATGGCTGCCTATCAGCCGAATCGTAGATCTGCCGCAGGGGAAGAATGTTGATGTGCCGCCGGTCCCTGCCGAGCCGTCTCTGCCGTCCGTTCCCGAGGTGCCTTCCGTGCCGACAGGAGCACAGACCATGCCGTCTGTTCCGCAGGCTCCTACCGGTGACAAGCCCAATACCCACATGACCGGGGCACTTATTGCGCTGGTGGTTACTTTCCTGAGCTTTTTTCTCAGCTTGCCTTTGGCGCTGGTGGCATTGGTTCAGGCCTGTCGTGCGGATTCCGCCTGGACGCGTGGCGATGCCGGTGAATGCCGACGATTGGCGGGTTCCGCCCTGTTGTGGCTTAAAATGACATGGGGCTTTACCATTTTGCAGTTGCTGCTTGTCATTGTAGGCGCTGTGTATGTAGGTGTTTACCTTTATCCGGAGCTTGAGCGTGAACTGAACAATCGGCATCCTCTGGTGCCGTATGAGGAAGTTGGTGAGTTCTGACGACTCGCCGTGCATGGCTGCCGTTGTTCAGAGGACGGCAGCCATGATGAACATACCCGCCATTACTCCACCTATACTCAGGTGGTGGTGACCCCAGCGCTCGGCCATCGGCAGGAGTTCGTCAAAGGAAATGAACACCATAATGCCTGCCACGATGGCGAAGAGTACTCCCAACAACGCGGCATTCAGGAACGGCAACAGCACCAGCATGCAGACCAGTGCTCCCAGCGGCTCCGCAAGCCCTGTGAGCGTGCCTACCCAGAATGCCTTGCGGCGGCTCCCGGTACCGTAGAGAAGGGGGACGGCCACGGTGAGTCCTTCAGGAATATTGTGAATGGCAACGGCCAGTGCAACGGAGGTGGCTATGCTGATGTTGTCGAACGCCGCCGCCACGGTCGCCATGCCTTCCGGGAAATTGTGTACACCGATGGCAATGGCAAAGAGAAAGGCGGAGCGCTTAACTTTATTCCGGCTTTTTACGCAGGTGGCACATTGTGCCTCGTGAATTTCATTTTCACTGAGGAATTCGTGCGGGTTTTCATCCTCGGGTACAAGTTTGTCAATCAGCGCGGCCAATCCCATGCCCCCGAAGAAGGCTCCCAGTACAATCCATTTGTTCGCTAAGCCCTCCCCCAGTTTTTCCATCGCTAAGGGCATGAGCTCCATGAAAGATATGTAGACCATTACTCCGGCACTTGCCCCAAGCGAGAACGTCAGCATGCGGGCATTCGTGTGTTTGAGAAAGAGGGCCACGGCGGCACCGATTCCCGTGCAGAGCCCTGCCAGCAGTGAGAGTGCGCCACCAATGAGTAATTGCTCTTCCATGCTGTTAAACATGGCTTTTTGTACCTTATATCCCCTCGGCTGTCAATCAAAATGGCTTACTGAGCCCACTTATTGTCAAAAATATGTCGGTGAACACAGAATCGGCGTGACAAATGGGGGAAGAAAGAGTAAATTTCGGTATGCACTATACTCCTTACACTCTTTATCCCGTGGGCGCTCTGAGCGCTCGTGCTGCCGCTCAGCCGCGCGAGGGCGTGTTGCTGCGTGGTGATAACGGCGGTTATGCTTGCTTGCAGTCATGGCCTGAATTGGGCGATTCTCCGCTTGAGTACGAGCTGGATGCCCTGCGTGACGGTACCCCGCTTTGTTTGGGAGAGAGAGCACTTAAGTGCATTGAGCTTGATGGCGATGCCCGTGCCCGCGGCGTGAGCCTGTTTGAGGGGCTGACCATTCCCCGCAGTCATGCCACATTGACGGTGAGTGCAACCCCGGCTCAGGTGTACAATCTGCACCAGCGCGGTTTCCGTGTGGGTAAGATTAAGGTTGTTCCCAAACTTGCCACAACCGTGGAGCGCCTGACGAACCTCGCTTCGATGGTTCCGGATTGGAAGTGGCGCGTAGACTTTAACTGTACCCTGTCGCTGGAGGCTGCTTTGACCTTCTGGGATATGCTGTCGGATGCCATGAAAGAGCGCATAGACTTTGTGGAAGATCCCTGCTATTACGACGTGAATGTGTGGCAGGCCCTGCAGGATGCCGGCATGCCCTTGGGTTACGATACGCCCTTGCAGGAGAGCTCCATTCCGGCTCGTACCAGCAAGCCGATGATGCGCCTTGTGAAGCCGGCTCGCCATCACAGCAACAGCGGTTTGCCGGTGTTCACCACCTATCTTGATCACCCGCTGGGCCAGTGTTGGGCCGCTTACAATGCCGCTAAGTTCTACACCGGTAAGCCGGCGGAGGAGGTGCCGCTCTGCGGCCTTGTCACGCAGCATGTGTTCCGTCCCAATCCTTTCTCGGAGGAGCTTGGTTTGGATGTCACACCGGAGTTCCATGCTCCTAAGGGAACCGGTCTGGGCTTCGATTCTCTACTGAAGGCGCTGCCGTGGAAGAAGCTGTGATTTTCACGGCTCGGATAAACTGATTATAAAGAACAAAGTGAAGTGCCGATAAAAGCGCAGTTCACTTTGTTCTTTTTTTGACGATGCAATATCTTCTTTCCATATCGAATTGGCTTTCTTCCCGCACGGCTCCTTTCATTATTGCGGTTGCAGCCATGACCTTTGTTTGGCCCGCAGTCTTTGAGTGGGTGAGGGGAGATGTGCAAACCTGTATATTGGGTTTCATCATGCTTACCATGGGAATGACCCTTACAACCGAGGATTTTCGCATATTGGCCCGGCGACCGTTGGATATTTTCATAGGGGCTGTCGCTCAATATTCCATCATGCCCTTACTTGCCTTTTCGTTGGTGTATTTATTTGAGTTGCCCGAAGGAATCGCGGCGGGTTTGATTTTGGTGGGTTGCAGTCCCGGCGGTGTGTCGAGCAACATCATGAGTTTGTTGTGCCGGGGTGATGTGGCTTATTCCGTGGGAATGACGACGGCCTCGACTTTGCTGGCTCCGGTGATGACTCCCCTGCTTGTGCTTTGGTTGGCCGGTGAGAGCATTGATGTCGACGCCGTGGGGCTTTTCCGCAGCATTTTGTTAGTCACGCTGCTGCCGGTGGGAATCGGTACCCTTTGCAACCGCGTGTTCGGTAAGAGCTCGGGATTTCGGACAGCCTGTGCGCTCATGCCCGGATTGGCCGTGCTGGGCTTGGCCTGCATTGTCGGCGGCGTGACCTCAGCCCACGGGGGGAAGTTCTTTGAGAGCGGCGCGCTTATTTTCTTTTGCATTTTCCTGCATAATGGATTTGGCTATCTTCTGGGCTACCTTGTCGGCCTGTTAACTCGGATGTCGCAAGCTAAGCGGCGCACCTTGTCCATTGAAGTCGGCATGCAGAATGCCGGCTTGGCCACGGTGCTGGCCGGTCGTCATTTTCCCTTATTACCCGAGGCTGCGATTGCTGCTGCCATTTCCTGTGTATGGCATTCTATTTCCGGTACCCTGATTGCAGCATTCTTTGCGTTGCTCGATAAGCGCAAGCCCACGAGATAAAATAAGGAAAAACCGCAGCTCCTGAGCAGGAACTGCGGTTGATAAAATTGAGACGAATGGCAGAGTGTTTACTCTGCACGGAATCCCGGTCGGGTGGTCACGAAGATGAAGATGAGACCGATGACCACGCTGAGCGCTCCGTATATCATAAAGGTGCTTGTGGAGGCCGGGTCGCTTACAATGCTTGTCAGGTAGATGACGAGGAAGTTACCCAGAGTGCTGGTGAGGAACCAGAAGCTCGAGACGATGCTCTTGAGCTTGTCGCCTGCTGCGGTGTAGGCATATTCCAGACCGGTGGTGCTCACAAGGATTTCCGCCACGGTGATGACGAAGTAGGGGATAATTTGCCAAAGGATGCTGAGCTGCTCGCCGGAGTCGAGGCGGGTTTGCAGCCAAGCGACAATGGCGTAAGCGCCGCCGGCCAGTACGATGCCGATTCCCATACGCTTGAGCGGTTGGCTCCATTTGCCGATATAGGGGTAGACCAGCAGGGTGACGATGGGAACAAGCGTCATCACAAAGGCCGGATTGATGCTCTGCATTTCCTCCGCGCCGAAGAAGAAGTTAATGCCGAAGAGTGAGAAGCGGATTTCCTCCATGGTGCGTCCTTGCAGAATCCAGCTTGTGGAGGTTTGGTCAAACAAACTCCAGAACGGGATAATCAGCAGGAATACCGTGAGCACGCGCAGCATGTTACGGGCCTCCTTGCGCTGTTCATCGCTGAAAAGTTGTTCCGTGACCTCGCGCTTATTGAAAATCATGCTGCCGGTGGTGCCGAAGAAGTTCTGCATGCCGAAGGTTGCCGCTGCCTTTAATCCGGCCAGAATGAGCGCGGCAACATAGAGGAGCAGGGCAATAAGTCCGCAGAATCCGGCAGCGGTTTCGCCGGCTCCGCTGAGTGCGGCAAGCTGTGTCGCTCCGTCTTTGGCGCAAACGGCAAGCGCTACGACAATCGGGGCGATGACGATGAAGGCCGCTATCTGAATGGCAGTGGTGGTGGCTTTGCTGACGGCCTCGCCTCCATAGCGCGCGCAGGCCTCTTTCGCTCCGCGGAATACTCGGCACAACAGCGCCGGCAGGAACTCAGGCTGAGCCGGTGCCTTGTGCAGGTACTGCTTGCGGCCGCACCAGAACACCAAGGTGGCCAAGGCCATGAAGATGCCCGGTATGGCGAATGCCCAACTGTACCCCCAGTTTTTATGTACCCAAGGGATGACAAGGAAGGAGAAGAAGGAGCCGAAGTTGATGGACCAGTAGAAGGCCGCATAGACGCGGGTCATGGTCTTGCTGTCAAAGCCGCCTACCTGATCACCGACGAAGGCGGACACGCAGGGCTTGATGCCGCCCGCGCCCAGCGCAATGATGAACAGGCCGCTCATCAATATCATGCGCTTTATTTCGATGCTTTGCGTCAGGTCGGCCGTCGCCAGTACACCGTGACCCAAGCAGTAGAAAAGCGAGACGTAAAGAATGGTGCGGTAGCGCCCCAGAAATCGGTCTGCAATCCAAGCTCCGAGCAGGGGGAGAATGTAGATGAGCGCATTGAAAAGGTGGGCTACCTCCATGGCGGCGCTCTCGCTCATGGCGAGAGCGTTGACCATGTAGAGCACCAGAATGCTCTTCATGCCATAGAAGCTGAAGCGCTCGCAGGCTTCGTTACCGACAATGTACTTGGTCTGCGGGGGAAAAGCCATTATTCGTTCCCGGTTTATTTGGCGTGGGTCTGAACGTGCTCACCCAGCATGACCTTGTAGCGGGTATAGGCCGTGTTGAGCCAATCGAGCATGAGCTGGTTGGAGAGGCGGGCGTTGCTCATGGGGATTTGGTACATGAGCTTAGCCATGGTGTACTGCTGGTCGGCGGGGACTGTACGACCTGTCACCATGCTGATGCGTGCGCCGGTAGCCTCGATGGCCTGCGGGCAGAGCTTGTTGGCAGGGGTGGTCAGGAGGTCCTGAACGGTCACGCCTTCGGGCAAATCGGCATTGAAGTTCAGTTCGCAGGGACCGAAGTCACTCACAACCGCTCCGGCTGCGGCGGCCTTGGCAAAGACTGCATCTGAGCCTTCGCCGGCTGCCACGGCATCGCTCATTTCCTTATAGAGCTTCTCGGCGGCGATGTTGAGAGCGTTGTCAGCACGCTCGGTATTGAGGTCGCTGAGTGCTTTTTCGCGTGCCTGTTCAAAGGGAAGAACAGCGGGAGCTTCGACGGCCTCGACCTTGATGAGCAGGAGCTTGTTGTCGTCCGTCAGGAAGAAGCCGCGCATTTGCTGAATGGTGGAAAGCTTGTCGCTGTTGTTGTTCTTAACCGCTTCCTCGTAGGCGGCAAGAGTGGTGGCGCACTCAATTTCGTTGAAGGCAATTTCAGCCAGTGAGGTGCGCTTGCCGTTGTGGTCAACTTCGGCACGAAGCTCAGCCGGAACCTGAGCCAAAGTGCTCAGCGGCAGGGTGATGTGGGTGCTGCCGTCAGCACTCTTGTAGGTGAACTCGGCGTTCTCGGGGTTGGCGGCTGCATTTTCGAGTATGGTATCGATGCCGGCACCGTTGGCCATGGAGAGGTCCTGCATGATGATATCGGCCGTGTTCATCAGGGCATCCGTTGTAACGTCCTTGCCGGGGGTAAGGGTATAGAGGGAAACGATTCGGCGCTGCTCGCTCTTGTAGTTATCCTTGTGGGCCTCCCACCAAGTCTTGAGCTCTTCTTCAGTCGGGGCGGCAGGGGCGGGGACTTTATCCGTTGCCAGCCATGCGGTCTTGCCGCTTACGCTCTGGTTGCTTGCGTCGACGATTTCGCTCTGCACTTTGCTGTTGTGAACGACTCCTTCGGTGATGAGTGCCCCGATGGTCTCCCATGCGATGATGTCGGAAATGACGCTGCGGAATGCCTGTTCCATGGGGTTGTTGGCCACACCGTCATACCAGCCGGTCATGTTCTGGTAGAGTTTCCGGTCGAAGCCGCCGTCTGCATTGATGAAAGCGGGCATGCCTTTGATGAAGTTGTCAATCTGCTCCTTGGAGGGAATGATGCCCAGAGCGGCGGCCTCCTCATGCAGAACGGCGCGGTTGATGGCGATGTTCTCTTCGCTGCGGGTGCAGGGACCATAGCTCCAGGCCTGAAGGATGTACTGCAGACGACCCATTGAGGCCTCTACTTCAGCGTGCTCCTGAATCCAGGCGGACATGGCGGCTTCCTCATCGGCGCTGAGTTTTTCGTCATCATTGGCATCGAAGCGTTCGCGCATCTTCGTGACCATGGAGGAGTAGAGATTCTGGATAACTCCCTGGCCATTTTCGCCGAGGCTGTAGACGTCTTGTACGTTATAGTTGGTACCGTTCACTTGGATGTGATAGTCGCGCGAGAAGGCGCTGCCCTGATTGCCGTAGTCCATCATGAGCAGACCGGCGCCGATGGCGATGATGACGATGAGTACCAGCAGTGAGTTTTTGCGGATGAATTCGAGGAAGGTCATGGCCGATATATGTTTGTATTCCCCGCGCATGCGCGCGGACGTTGCGCATTCTAGCGTATGGCGGTACTCTCTGGCAAGTCAATTCCGTGTCTTATGCTCCCTGAAGCCACAGAAAAAGGCTCCGAGGGTTAACTCGGAGCCTTTTTACATCCCCACGCGGATTCGAACCGCGGTTCTATGACTGAGAATCATATGTCCTAACCCCTAGACGATGGGGACTTGTGTAGTACGCGGACCGGGACTCGAACCCGGGACCAATAGATTAAAAGTCTACTGCTCTACCGACTGAGCTATCCGCGCACTGTTTACTGCAATGCAGCGCGCACATGCTACACGATAGCCACCGCTTAGTCAAGCAAAATCTGTGATTATGTAAAAAAAAGATGTCTGAGCCCCCGGAAAAGTAACAGGCCGTACCTCCTGAAGTAAGGTACGGCCTGTTGAAATGAAATGTTGAGTTCTTTATCGAATCGCGCAGAACTTACTTCGTCACGACCTTGGCGGCAGCCTCCTTGAGGGTCTTGCCAACCTTGAACTTCACAACGGAGCGGGCGGGAATCGGTACGTCCTTGCCCGGATCCTTAGGATTGCGACCAATCTTGGCCTTAACCTCCTTTACGGTGAAGGTACCGAAGTTGCGAAGAACAACACGGTCGCCGTTGCCCAGAGACTCGATGATGAGGTCAACGGCCTTCTGGATAACTTCGAGGACATCATTCTGCGTAAGGTTGCTGCGGGTCTCGGCGCAGATTTTGTTAACAAGCTCTCGTTTTGTAATCGTATTAGCCATAAGTTTTTTGCTTGGTTGAAGAAGCTGGAGGGAATATAGCGCATTTTCTTACGTTTAGCACGCAAAAAAAGCGTGTTCAGTGTTTTTTTTGCGTCAACAGTACTTAAAAAGCGTGTTTTAGCTCCATTTTGGGTTGACGAAATGGGGGATTCGGGGCATTTTAGGGACGTCATGGCCAATCAACACACCATTCAGCTCAGTCCGACAGAGGCGAAAAATCTTCGCAGAAAACTTCAGGAGCGTGCCGGGTATGAGGAGAGCTCTAGGGATTATGCCGATTTTTGCTTTGAGGGGCCGCGCGTGAATGTGGCCTATTATCCGAAGAAGGGTAAGTTGTTGGTTCAGGGCACCGGAGCGGATGATTTTCTGGAGTTTGTGATGTTGGTCAACCCGAAAACCGGCTTGTCGGATGTGAGTGCTAAGCCTGTGGTGAAGGATAAGGCTCTGACCTCGTCCATGCCGGATACTTCGCCTCATTTCGGTGTGGATGAAAGCGGGAAGGGCGATTACTTCGGCCCGCTGGTGATTGCGGGTGTTTACTCGGATGAACGCACGGCGGAGGCGTTGGTAAAGCTTGGCTGCCGCGACAGTAAGGCCATTCCGGATGATAGGAAGATTGCGGCAATAGCCGCTAAGGTGATGGCTCTGCCCGGTGTGGCCTACGAGGTGGTGTGTATAGGCCCTCATCGTTATAATGAATTGTATGCAGAGTTCGGTAATCTTAATCGTTTGCTGGCATGGGGGCATGCTCGTGTGATTGCCGCCCTGCATGAAAAGGTGCCTTCCTGCCCGCGTGCGCTGAGCGATAAGTTTGCCAATGAGTGGGTGCTGAAGATGGCGCTGAAGAAGCGCAACGTGCCTGTACATCTTGACCAGCGCACGAAGGGCGAGAGCGATGTGGCTGTGGCGGCAGCCTCCATTCTGGCGCGCGCGCGTTTTGTGAAGTGGATGAGAGATGCCGCCGCTGCCAGCGGTTGCGAATTGCCCTTGGGCTGTTCGCCGCATGTGACGAAAGCTGCACGCAAGTTCGTGGCAACCCATGGTCAGGAGCGCTTGCAGGATGTCGCTAAATTGCACTTCAAGACCACGGCAAGTGTGCTGAAGTGAATGGTTTGCGCTGAGGGCTCGGGTTATTGCGGGCGACTTGCTTTGAGCATGCGGAGTAGGGCTTCGGGGTCCGCAAAGAAAGTGTCTACGAAGTTTTGCGTTTCGTCAGCCTGTTCCGGGGCTAATTGAGGAATAAGCTCTTCAAAAAGTTTGCGGGCGGCTGCGATGTCGGCGGTATTTTCCGCCGTGGCCAGCGCATATTGGCAGAGTTCCTGCTGTACTGCCGGGCGGTTGGCGGGATAAGCATCGCGCAGTTGGCGCTTCAGGAGTTGCTTCATTTCGGGGCTGTTGATGATAAGGGCACTGCGCTCTTGTCGGAACTGCTCGGCCTGTTCTTCTACTGCGGCTTCGAGATGGATGTTCGTGAGCTTGTTCGGGTCGGCTGTCAGAGCCTGTTCCCGAATGTCGGTGCGGATGGCGGCAAAGGTTTTGCTCTTGGGGAAATGGTGGTAAATGTCGTTGAGCACTCGGGCTCGCGCCGTGTCTTTAAGGGTGGGAAGTTTGCGGAAATTTTCGGCATTCCGGCGTGCGTTCTCGAGCGGGACGATGGCTTCCTTTACGGATTTGACATTACCCTCAAACCCGCCCATGACTTCTCCGTTTTCATTCAGAGCCAGTATGGAGGGGTAGGAGATAATGTTGTATCGGGCTGCAAGTGCCTCGTTTTGAGCCCGGAGTGTAGCATCTAAATTGCGGCGTCGCGGTAAATCGATTTCAAGCAATACGAATTTATCTTTCGCCCAGTCGCCGAACTCCGCCGTGTCGAGCACGGTGCGGCGCAGTAAGATGCAGGCTGAGCACCAGTCAGAGCCTGTAAAATCTGCCAGTACGAGCTTTTTCTCCGCTTCCGCCTTTTTGAGAGCGGCGGAGAAATCCGTCATCCATGTATTTTCAGCCGTCGCGGTGGCGATAAGGGCTGCTGTGCCGGTGCAGAACAGGGCTGAGGTGGTGAAGTTCACGGAGGCGCGGTTGTAAATTGCCGGTTGAGGGGACAGTCAGGCGCTCTTTGCTGCGATTTCCTGTTGAGTGATGCAGTGAATGGCTCCTCCTTCAATGACGAGTCGACGGGCATCGAAGCCGATGACCTGTTTGCCGGGGAAACATTCGCGCAGGATTCCCAGCGCTCGGTCGTCTTCTTTTGCCTGATTGAAAACGGGAACGATAACGGCGCTGTTGCAGATGAGGAAGTTGGCATAGCTGGCCGGTAACTGTTCCAATCGCCAATCCTGAGCCACGAGCGGGCGGGGCATGGGCAGGGGAATAATTTCCACGCGATGGCCTTTCATGGTGCGCAGATCCTGGAGCCGCTCATTGTTTTCCGCGAGGTTGCGGTAGTGGGGTGAGTGCGAATCGGGTTCGATGATGGAGACTACGGCCTCGGGCGTGACGAATCGTACCATGTCGTCGATGTGACCGTCGGTGTCGTCCCCTTCGATGCCGCAGCCCAGCCAAAAGACTTTTTTAGTTCCGAGCAGTCGGTGAAGTTCAGCCTCAATTTCCTGTTTGCTGACTCCGGGATTGCGGTTCGGATTGAGCAGAACGGCCTCGGTCGTGATGAGCAGGCCCTCGCCGTTGCCCTCGATGGCTCCGCCTTCCAATATCAGTTCGCTGCTCAGGCGCGGTATGCTGAGGCTCTCGGCTATACGGGTCGGGACTTCATTGTCGAGGTTCCACGGGGCAAACTTACCTCCCCATGCGTTGAATGTCCAGTCGGCTAACTGTCTGCCGCCATCTTGCCGACGAACGAAAACGGGGCCGTGATCGCGGCACCATACATCGTTGGTGGGGTGGTCGTAAAGGGCGTAGTTGTGAACGTGTCGTTGTTGCAGCAGTGTATCAATGGCGTTGTGGAGTTGCCGGGCGGCATTGATGCGCACTTGTGCATGCGGGGCAATGACGGCTGCCAAATCGGCATAGTGGCCCGTCAGCTCAGCCAGCCCGCCCTGCCAGAGATCTTCTCTGTGGGGCCAGGAGAGCCACACGGCATCTTGTTGTTCCCATTCGGCGGGCCAGCGTAATTGGTCTCCCTGCATGATGTCGGTGCTGCTCATGGTGATGTGGTGGGGTGGGATAATTTTTTAGAAATCGGCGCTGCCGTCGTAGGGGGCGGAGAGGATTTGCTGCAAGTCGGGCAGGTTGTCGAACTCTTCCTGTGAGTCGCCTTTTTGCTTGCCGAAGATGCCGACTTCAATGAGGTTGTACACCACATGACCGAAGTCGCGTGCATGTTTTAATCCCCAGAACTCCAGAACTTTGGCTGCCAACGGACCGTATTCATCAAGCGCGTAGGCACAGGCTCCGAGGTAGAGCTCTTTGGCGCTCAGGTGGGGGCTTTTGTCATCCTTGCAGAACTTGTCAGCGGCGGCATCCAGCCCGACGCGCATGAACTCATAGGCCTCTTCCGAGTACTGAGGATACCGTTCAACGAGAATTTCGACCGCTTTTTCAAAGCTCGGGTGCATGAGGTCTATGCTATCACGTCGTTGCTTCTCTGGCAATGCTAAAGCTTGCCATCATGGCGGATTGCTCTTGCCAGATGTAATGCTTTTCGTTACAATATGCCCCGCATGGACAGCGAGAATTGCAGAGTAGTGGGTTCCGTCAGTGATTGGCAGACATGGTGTGAACTGGTTCGCCCCGAGCTTGCCGGGCTTTGTGACTGGGCTGAGTTGCGGGTGGATGCTCTACCGCCTGAGATGACGGCAGAGCAGTTGTTGGCTCAACGTCCGGCCTGTCCCGTATTGCTGACTGTGCGCCACGAGAGCGAGGGCGGTTGTCGCCGTATGGCTGAGGCGGAACGCATGGCACTGGCGATGAAGTTGTTGCCTATGGCCGCTGCTTTGGATTGGGAGACGGAACAGATGGAGCATGCTACCCGTTTGGTGCAGGCTGCACATGCTGCCGGGGTGAAGGTGATTGCCTCAAACCATGACTTTGAAAAGACTCCTGAGTTGGCCGTGCTGCGTGAGCGCGAGGCTCGGGCTCGTGCTCTCGGCGCGGATATTGTGAAGTTTGCCTTCCGTTTGCACTCTGCTGAGGATATGATGGTGGGCGTGGAATTGTTGCGCTCTGCAACGGGGCCGATGGCTGTCATGGGGATGGGACCGCTCGGCGCGGTGAGCCGATTGTTGTATGCTCAGCATGGTTCCTGCCTGATTTATGGCTACATGGGGCGCACCCCTACCGCACCCGGGCAGTGGTCGGCTGAGCTTTGTTCCCTTGCGCTCCGCTCGTTGGCCTGAGTGGGCTCTCGATCAGTCCCATGCGGTCATCTCACGAAATTGTTCCATCCGCGCGGCCAGTTCGGAGCGCGTAAGTGCAAAGAGCGAGACGGTGCCGAACTTTTCGCATACCGCTCCGGCTACAACGGTGGCCATGGCGACTCCTCTCTTCATGTCTTCCCAATCGGGTTGCCCGCCTTTGAGGCAATGGGTCAGGTACCCGGCCAAGGCTCCCATGTATGAATCTCCCGCGCCGGTGGGGTCCTCCGCATGTACCAGCGGCCACGCCGGACACCGGAACAGGCGCACGCGCTCGCTCTCGTCCCGATGAAAGAGGGTGGAGCCGGCGCTGCCGTGCTTGACGATGACATACCGAGGGCCGCTCTCCAGTAGCTTGTAACCGGCCTCCAAACTGTCGCTCGTGCCGGCATATTCCTGAGCCTCTTCATCGTTCATGAGGGCCAGGTCCACCTTAGCGAGCAGTTTGTGTGTGTACTCTCGCTCGCGGATAATCCAGGACTTCATGAAGTCGGCCATGCGGAAAGTGGCTGCGCTGCATTGCTCCAGCATGCGGTACTGAAGGGGTGGCGTGACGTTGGTGGCAACGGCTAAGGTGCAGCTCTTCAGCTCATCGGGCAGTTGCATGTTCCATGTTTCCTGTACTCCCTCGATGGTGCTGACGGTGGTGCGGTTATTCATGTCATTCTCGTAACGACCTGTCCAAGCGAAGGTCTGTCCCTCAGCCTGTTCGACGAATTGCATGCTTACACCGCGAGCTTCCATCGCGAGGCGATATTTGTTGTCAAAGTCGCTGCCGACCACTCCGATGAGGGCCATGTTTCCCGTCACGAGGCGGGCCGCCAGTGCGGCATAGATGCCGCTGCCGCCCAACACGGAGTTGGCCCGCCCGTTGGGTGTGATGAGCGTGTCGATAGCGATGGTGCCGTATATCAGCGCTTTGTCACTCATGCCATATCTCCTTTCAGCATGCGCAGGAGCTCTTCTTCATCGATGATGGGGATGTTGAGCTTGACTGCCTTATCGCGCTTGCTGCCGCCGCCTTCACCGGCTACGAGGTAGTTCGTCTTGCCGGTGACGGAGCCGGTGGCTTTGCCGCCGGCCGCGGCAATAAGGCGTTCAAATTCGGGGCGGGGGCGGCTCAGAGCGCCGGTGAGGACGAAGGTGAGCCCTGTGAGCGGGCCGCCCTCAGCGGTATTTCCATCCCGATAAGTGGCGGAAACGGGGTTGATGCCGTAGGCCGCGAGCTGCTCCATGACTTGTTGTCCTGCCGTTGAGCTGAACCAATCGCGCAGTTTGCGGGTGGAAACCGCACCGATAGGGTTGCTGAGTTTGAGCTTGTTGTTGCCGTCAGGCAGGAGGGAAAGGAATCCCTGCTGCTCGTAGGGGCTTGCTCGGTGGGTGAGTTCTTCGCGCAGTTTGGTGCGGGTGGCTTCCAGTGCTTCCTTGTCGGCTCCCTTGTTTTGTCGGGCTTTGGGGTTGAGCGTATTGTAAGTTGCTACGCCGTTTTCAAGTTCGGTAAGAGCAGCCAGATAATCGGAGTGTGCCAGCTCTTGCAGGTTGCGGTGGTAGCCGGCGACTTCGCGCGATGTGGTCACGCCGATGCTCGGTATGCCGAAGGCTGTCAGCCAGCGGTCGAGGGGTAGGGTGCGCGCCTTGTTCAGCGCCTCGAGTGCCTTGGCGGCATTTTTCTCGCCGAAGCGGCGCGGTTCTTCATCTGTTCCGAGGTTGAGTGCTCCGAGCTTTTCAAGGCTGAGGGTGAAGAGGTCGAGCGGGGTGTTGATGTAGCCGTGGCGCACAAGAGCCTCGGCCACGGTGCCGCCGAGGTTCTCGACATCGAGCGCCTCGCGCTTGCAGAAATAGGTGGTGCGCATGGCCGCCTGCGCCGTGCAGGCAAAGTTGGTGCAGCGCCATGCAACTTGTCCTTCTTCCCGTGAAATGGGCTCGCCGCAGCAGGGACATTGCCCCCCCACTGCCTCGTAGAGTTCGTAGGGCTGAGCATTCGCCGGTCGTTTGTCCTTGTTGACGTGTACGATGGCGGGGATAATTTCGCCGGATTTTTCCACGAGTACGGTGTCGCCTATGCGGATGTCTTTGCGGGTGATTTCATCCTGATTGTGAAGGGTGGCGCGCGATACCGTGGTGCCGGAAAGGGGGACCGGTTCGAGCTCTGCCACGGGAGTGAGCACACCGGTGCGCCCTACCTGAATAGTGATGGCCCGCAGGAGGGTTTCTTTTTGTTCCGGCAGGTACTTGTAGGCTGCAGCCCAGCGAGGAGCTCGTGCAGTTGAGCCTAGGCTGTCGCGCAGGGCGAAGTCTGCTAATTTGATAACGGCTCCATCCGTCCCGAAGCCCAGATTGCGGCGGAGTTTGTCGATATCGCTGACTGCCTGTCGCACGGCTTGGGTGCCTTTGGCGCGGATGATGGGCTCGTTGCAGGGTATGCCCAGTCGCAGCAGTAGTTGCTCAAAGTCATCAGCCGTGCGCAGGGGTGGGCCTTCGTATTCGCCCAATCCGTGGGCAAGGAAGGTGAGCGGACGGGCTGCAACTTCTTCGACATCCAGCAGCTTGATGGTGCCGGCGGTGGCATTGCGCGGATTGGCAAAGGTGGGCAGACCGTCGGCATCTCGTTGTTCATTGAGCCGGTTGAAGGCGGCAAAGGGCATGAATACTTCACCTCTCACTTCCAGAACATTCGGTGCACCTTCCGGTAGCCGGCGAGGTATGCTCTCAATGGTCAGAATGTTGGCGGTGATGTCATCGCCGGTGCGGCCGTCGCCTCGCGTGGCTGCGTAGGCCAGATGCCCGTTGCGGTACATGAGGGTGACGGCGCAGCCATCAATCTTGGGCTCGATGACGACTTCGGGCTCATCTTGTCCCAGACTGCGGCAAAGGCGGTTGTAAAAGTCTGTCAGCTCGGCATCTTGTTCACCCTCTCCCGGCTTGTGCTCAAAGATGTCATCTATGCTCTGCATCGGGCGAGGGTGCGTAATTTTGCGGAATCCCTCGGTCAAATCGTTACCTACGCGCTGGGTGGGGGAGTCGGGTGTGATGAAATCGGGGTGGGCTGCCTCGAGTTGTTCCAGCTCACGGTAGAGAGCATCGTATTCAGCGTCGGTTATTTCGGGTTGAGCCTTAGCATAGTAAAGCTCATTGTTGCGATTGATGGTGCGGCAGAGTTCATCGTAGCGACTGCGGTCATCCTGCGGGGCGTTTTGCCGGGCGAAATCAAAGAGGTCCATAAGCTTGCAGCGTGATGTTACTATTGCGGGAGAGGGGATGTTCAAATTGTCTGAGTTTGTTGTCCGTCAATTCGAGCAGGAGCTTAACGGCTTCGTCCCGGTTGCGGGAGAGGTGGGCGGGGGCGTGAGCATCGGAATTGATGACGATGGGAATGCGGCGTGCCAAGAGCTCACGGAGCAGGGGGATGGAGGGATATTGTTCGGCGCAGCGCTTGTGCCAACCGGCGGTGTTGATTTCAACGGCCATGTTGCTTCGCGACAGGGCTTCAAGAGCCGGGATGTAGTAGCTCATCAGCTCCCCTTGCGGCACTCGGCCCCATATCTTAACGAGGTCGATATGTCCTACAATGTCGAAAAGTCCGCTGCTCACCATGTCGGTGACAGCTTTCCAGTAAAGAGCCCAATCCTGCTCCACGCTGTCGGTGAGTGTCTTGTCGGCATACAGAGCATCGTCAACCGATTCTTTGTCGGTCAGGTAATGTACGGAGCCGATGAGGTAGTCGCAATGAATGCGCTCGCGCAGTTCACTTATCCACGGGGCTATGCCGGGTACCCAGTCGCACTCCAGACCGGTGAGAATGGTCAGGTCGCTCCCGGCTGCTGCCTTTGCCCGTTCAATCCATTCTTGGTAGAGGGGGAGGTCGGAGGTGAGCATGCGCCAGGCATCGTAGGGCTCGAGTTCCGGTGGCATGGGGGCGTGGTCTGCTATGCCGTAGTGGTATAGCCCCAGAGCTTTGGCCTGTCGGACGAAATCTTCGGGTGAGCCCTCTGCATGGTGGCAGAGCGGGGTATGGGTGTGGTAATCGGTGCGGAGCATGGCGCGGAGATGTGCCGAGAATCTTAGCGTGTGCCCGTTCTGATGTCAAGGTTTTATGCGGGGGCGCTGCATATCATCTCGAGGGCTTTGCCTGCCATGAGAAAGCCGAAGGTGCCGGTGACATGGGTGGCCGAGCCGAAGCCGGAGGCGCAGCCTATGCCGCCTTTTTGCCCGGCCTCGCGCTCGCTGCTCACACTGCCGTCGCAGCGCGGGAATACCGGGCGCTCCGGGGAGTACACGCAGGGAATACCGATGTCGGGGCAACGGTCATACAGGGGAAAATCATAATCTTTACGCAGGTTCTTGCGTAATTGCGAGAGCATGTTGTCACCGCAGGTGCGGGCGAGGTCTGCGATGGTGATGCAGGCGGCATCGGTCCTGCCGCCTGCGCCGCCGCAGGTGACGATGCGTTGGCCCCGTTTGTAACATTCGGCGATGAGGTGGGTTTTGGGGCGCATGGAGTCGATGGCATCGATAACGATATCGGGCTGCGTGTCGAAAAGGCGTTCCGGTGCCGAAACCGTATAGAATGATATGAGTTGCTCTACCCGAATGTCGGGATTGATGAGGCGGAGGCGCTCGGCCATTACCTCGACTTTCATGCGTCCGTATGTGCCGTCGAGGGCGTGAATTTGGCGATTGGTGTTGGTGATGCAGAGGTCATCGGCATCTTGAAGAATAATGGTACCCACCCCGCTGCGTGCCAGAGCTTCCGCTGCCCAGGAACCCACACCGCCTATGCCGACGACTGCCACTCGCGCCGCCGCAAGGCGTTCGGCTCCATTCAATCCGTAGAGACGGGCTATGCCGCCGAATCGTTCCTCATTTATCATAATCTTTGTTGATGGCTTGTATGCTGAGTGCCTTGCCGGTAGTCGGGTCGATATCTATCATGGCGCCGCTCACACGAGCCGGCCAGCCCCCAATCGGTAATTTACAGGGCATGCAGGTGATGCAGCCGTGCAGGACATCGGCTGACTCGCGGCCGATGACTCCATCCCGGCTGCCGCACATGCCGACATCGGTCATTGCGGCTGTGCCTCCGGGCAGGATGCGGGCATCTGCCGTTTGAACATGTGTGTGCGTGCCCAGTACCGCGCTCGCTATATCGTCCAGCCGCTGAGCCATTGCTATTTTCTCGCTCGTGGTCTCGGCATGAATGTCTACCAGCAGGGCTACCGCTCCTTCGCGGCGCAGCCGCAGGGCTTCGTCATAGCCGGTGGTGAAGGGGTTGTCCGGACCGGGGGACATGAATGTGCGCCCGCGCAGGCATAGTACGGCTATTTTTCCTGCGGCGGTGGGGATGAGGATGCTCCCTTGCCCGGGGGTGCCGTGCTGAAGATTGAAGGGGCGCAGCACTCTTGGTTCGCTGTCAATCCACGTGGCAAGGTCTGCTTGGTCCCACACATGGTCACCCAGGGTGATGATATCCACTCCGTTGGCAAAGAATTCTTCACACAGTCGCGGGGTGATGCCGCGGCCTCCTGCGGCATTTTCACCATTGACAATAATTAAATCCGCGCCGTATTCCTCTTTGAATGAGGGTACAGCGCGATAGAGGGCAAGCCGTCCCGGCTCACCCACAACATCTCCGAGGAAAATGAGCCTCATACCGAAGTCTTGGGACCGCAGGGTACCACCGTTACGGGGATTTTCGCGGCTCTCACGAGCTTTTCCGCAGTGTTGCCCAGCAGAATGGAGGAGAGCAGGGAATGGTGGCGATTACCGATAACAAGGATGTTGATATTGTGACGGCGGCAGAAATCATGTACGCATTCTACGATGTCGTCGGCTTCTTCCGCTTTGCCGTAGATGGGGATGTCCCATTGCCGGCTGATTTGTTCCGCCAACAGTTTGGCTCGTTTGTCGGCCATGGCCAATATGGTGGTCGTTTGGTCGTCGATTTCCATGGGCGGCATGCCGGAGAATCCTCCCAGCATGTCGTCTGCAGCCATGCAGCCGGCGGCATCCATCATGCACGGCTCCACCGCATGCAGCAGGTACATCTTGCCGCCGCATTTTCGGACCATTTCGGCTGTGAAGTCAAGGACGGGCTTGCCTTCTTCGGAAAAATCTGTTGCTGCCAGTATTCTTACCATGATGCAATTCTAGCACCAATGCATGATAATGCCAAGAATAAAATGCAACGGAGCGCAGCTTTTGCAGGCTGCGCTCCGTCGGGTAATATGGTTATGTGAGTTCAGATGAGAGCCACGGCTGCCGGCTCGTCATCGGTGACTTCCTCGGCATCTTCATCCTCAGCGGGTTCATATCCCGGGGCTTGGGGATTTTCGTCCTCGTTCTCATCATCTTCCTCCTCGGTTTCATCCATGAATTGCTCCTGTTCCTTAATTCTGCGGAGCAGGGCTTCGGGGTCTGCGAACTCTTCTTCCAGGCGCTTGAGTTTTTGTTTTTTTTCGTTTTCAGGCGAGCAGTAATGAATGATTTTGCCGAAGATTTCTTTGATTTTGAGAATATCTTCAACTGTATTGACCCCATTTTCCTGAATGGAGTTCAGCTCACCAATCAACAGCTCTGTCATTTGTGCGTGCAGCCAGTCACGCACGGCCGGCGTAGCGTTTTTCACGCAAGCGTGGAGGTGCTTGAGCTTTTGCTCGGTGTTCGACATGGACTCAATTTCCGTAACGAGTTTGCCGATGGTGACGAGGTCATCTTCTGTTGGTTCCGGCGGTTCGAGGCGGGAGAGTTGTTCGTCACCGGCATTTTGTTCGGTGCGGGCTTGCAGGACTTGTTGAAGGAGTGCTGCCGGGTCGGCAAAGCGGATATCCACTTCGTTGAGAGCGGCGTTGCGGTCGGCTTCGTCGGGGATGAGCTTGACGAGTCGCAGTACCAGTTCTTTTGCTTTCAGGATGTCAGCCTCTGTTTCGGCACTGCGGAAAACATCGTCAATCATTCCGGTGAGGACCTGCGTCTTGACCACGGCGATGATTTGTCGCGTTTCGGGGCGCAGTTCTTTTTTCTCCTGTGCTTCCAGTACGCTGAGGAGTTGTTCCGGTTTGTCCTCCAAATCGGCGATTTCTTTCTCAATGAGCTGCCATTCCTGAAGAGCTTCGCGAGAAAAGCCGGTGCTGCCTTCCGGTTCTTCGGTGGGTGTGATGCTGGGTGGCGGCTGCATGGGCTGTTGTTGAGCCGTTGCCGTCAGGGCAAAGAGCGCAGCGAGGGCAATGCTGGTGCCGGTACGTGACATGAAAGAAAACTAGGTTTACTTGCGCGCGGCTTTGATTTGTTGCAGCAGAGCTTCGGGGTCGGAAAAGCGTTTTTCGATTATGGCTTTAGCGGCCTGCTGCTCGGAGGAGGGTATGCAGTCTACGCATTCGAGCATGAGATTGCGGATGTTGTTGACATCTTCTACAGTCTCGGCCGTTCTGAAGGCTGCGTCGATTTTGGCCTGCATGATGGAGAGCTTTACTTGGATGAGTGTCTCTTGGTTGGCGCCGGAAACGGTGGGGATGGCTGCATTGACGATGGCAAGTGCCTTCTCTATATCACGGCCGCAATTCATCAGTTGAGCTTCCACTTGCTGCATGACGGCCATTTCGTGAAGGAGGGTCTGGCCGCCGATTTTGTTTTCGGGGTCCAGTTCGGCAATTTGCTTCTGAAGTTCCAAGGCTCCTCCCTGCATGTCGGAGGGCAGGGCAGAGTAGACTTCCATGAGGAGGGCGGCTTTTTCGAGGCCCTGAAGTTTTTCGGCTTCGTTGAGCTTGCGGTTACTTTCCAGCGCGATGTTAAGCGGCTCCTGAACTGCTGCAAGGTTGGGCTTGCCGCCTACAAATCCGCCCAGAACTGTACCGGCAGGGTTAAGCACCATGATGGTGGGGAATCCGCTGACGTTGAACTCTTGGCAAAGAGCCTGATTTTTACGGAGCTGTTCTATACTGCCCACGCGCTTTACGTCATTGGGTACATCGATTTCTACCAGCACGAATTTGTCAGCGGCGTATTGTTCGAATGCGGGGGTGTCGAAAACTTCCTTTTTGAGCTTAATGCAGTAACCGCACCAGTCTGAGCCGGTAAAGTCGATGAGTACGGCTTTGTTCTCGGCAGCGGCCTTGGTTTTGGCTGCATCGAGGTCGGTCATCCACTCTGCTGCGAATGCAGGCAGCACGGCGGCGGTCAGTGCGGTGATGATTAAGTTCTTGAACATGCCGATATTTTTGCGTATTGCAGTGTCGTTGGCAAGTCTGAATTGTGCCATACTGAATGGCTTATTACGAAACGTGGCATGAGGTGTAAGCAAAACCCCGGCTTCCTTGTCGGAGCCGGGGTTGAAGATCAGTTATTGCGGTGTTCCTCAGGAGGGGATGATTACCAGCGGCTGAGTGCCCATCCAGATGATGGCGATGGCACAACCCGTGAGGACGGCAGCCGTGATGACGGGTACCTGCAAGGGGCTGTCACCCTCCTGCGGTTTCTCCCAGTACATCTCGCGAAGTACTTTGAAGTAGTAGTAGAAGCCGACGGTGGCACCTACAATCATGAAGGGCAGTAGCCAGATGAGCCCGCTCTGGTACTGCATGGCTTCGATGAAAACCTCGAAAGAGTAGTACTTGGCAAGGAAGCCGTAGGTCAGCGGTACACCTGCCAGCGAGGCAAAGGCAACGGTGATGAGGAAGGCCGTGCGGGGGTTGGTCTTGCCCAGTCCGCGGAAGGCGGAAATTTCTTCACTGCCGCGCTGCGTGCGTACCATGGCGATGGCGAAGAAGGCCGCAACTGTGGCAAGCAGGTAAGCAACGAGGTACTCCGTGACGTAGTTGAGGAGGTATTCGGAACCGATGTTCGTGAAGAACACGATGATGAAACCGGCCTGACCGATGGAGGAGTAACCCAGCAGGCGCTTGGCGTTGCTCTGGCAGATGGCACTCAGATTACCAATCAACAGCGTGGCGGCTGCCACTATCGCAATGGCGGTCACGATGGCTCCGACCTTGTCAGGATGTATACCGGCCAGACTGCCGAAGGGCAGCAGAATGGCGGAGAGTACGGCAAAGCCGGCCGCCTTCGACGCTACGGCAAGGAAGGCACTTACCGGTGTGGGTGAACCCTGATAGACATCGGGAATCCAAATCTGCATGGGGGCAGCACCCGCCTTGAAGAAGGCTCCGAGCAGCAGCAGTCCCACCGCAAGGTAGAAGCCGGTCTGCAGCTCGACCATCGGGCAGGTCAGCAGGCAGTGTATCAGCTCAGGCGTGAGCATGAAGGAGCCGGTCGTGCCATAGTACCAGGCTGCGCCGAATACCATCAGACCGGTGCTCAGAGCACCCAGTACGAGGTATTTTACACCGGCCTCGATGGAGCCTTGGTTGCGGCGGAAGTAACCGGCCATGACGTAGGAGGCCAGGGTGACAACTTCCAGGCAGACGAAGAGCATGATGATGTCGCGAGCCTCAGCCAATGCACAGATGCCGGCACAGGCAATCAGCAGCAGGGAGTTGAGTTCGCTGGTGCCCTCCGATACTCCTTCGCCGCCGATGGAGGCGCAGCTTACCTTGTGGTAATCGAAGGAGAGCAGCAGGACAAGAGCTGTTGCCAGACAGGCAATCATGCCGAAGGGACTGTTGTACTCCGGCGTGAGCATGAAGAAGGCGGCAATGATGGCGCCCACCGCTGCTACGATGGAGTAGGCTCGCTTGGGAATTTGCGGCACGAAACAGTCGGCCAGCAGGATGATGACGGCCAGAGCCACCAGAGAAAACTCCGGTGCAAACTGTCCCCAGGTGTACACGGCTGAAATGTAATCGTTGTTCATGGTATTTCAGTTTATGCAGGGGTTCAGAATACGATGTAGGGCATGACGCCGAAGAGGACGATGAAGAAGGCCAGGAACGCTGCGGCGCACTTATCGGAGCAGCTCAGGCCGGTGGCTCGTTCGGAGGCCAGACCGATGTCGCCCTCAAAGACGCGACGGAAAGCACGCAGCATGTAGATGGCACTGATGACCAGTCCCCACAGGGCGAAGACCGTGGCAAGCTGCACCGGCCCCAGTCCGCCGAACCAACCGGCGACGGTGCTGAATGCACAGCCGATACCGCCGAATATCCAACCGAATACCGGCCCGATAATCCACAGCCCCTCAAGCCAGTTGATGATGGCACTCAGAGCATCGCAACCGCTCGTGGCGGCAGCGGCTGCTCCGGGCTGCCAGCCTTCGAAGCAGGAGATGAATACGGTGAACTCACCGGCGAAGTTGGCCAACAGGGGCAGACCGATGCTGGCCAGACCGGCCAGTCCGAACAGGAAGCCCAAGCAAGGCAGCTTGCGGCCCAGACCACCCATGGAGTCGAGCTCCAGCGTGCGGGTCTGGCTCTCAATCTGACCGGTAAGCAGGAAGAGCAGGGCAATCGTCAGGCCGTGGGCCAACATGAGCAGGGTGGCACCCTTCAGGGCCAATTCGTTGCTTGCACCCGAGGCGACGTAAACTGCAAAGGCCAGGAAGATGTAGCCCATGTGCATGACGGAGGAGTTGCCCAGCATGTCGTCCAGACGGGTCTGGGCCACGGTGACGTAACCTACCCACAGAACATTACCCAGCAGCAGGACGAGCAGCAGATTGTTCCAGCCACCGAAGAAATCGCGGCTGATGGGACCCATCATCCACGCAATGGTGAAGAGACCGTAAAGACCGAACTTCTTCAGTACACCGGCGTGCAGCATGGCAATCGGTGTGGGGGCACTGGCGTAGGCCGGAGCTGCCCATGCGTGGAAGGGGAAGAGCGACACGAGCGTGCCGAAGCCTGCCAGCAGCAGACCGGGAATCATGCAGGAGGTGGGGATGGCTCCGTGCATGATGGCCATGCGGATTCCCGTGAAGGTGTAGGCGCGCAGCTCGTTGCAGAGCAGCAGCAGACCTGCCAGCAATACCATGGAAGCCAGACCCAGATAAACGGTGGCTGTCCAAGCTACCGTGCGGCGATCACCACGACCGTAATAACCGATCATGACGAAAGTCGGGATGAGGGCAAGTTCATGGAAGGCGTAGAAGGAGATGATGTTGTCGGAGATGAATGCCCCGATGGCTCCCGTGGAGAGCAGCAGCGAGGAGATGGCCCAACTGCGCTCGGCATCTTTGTTGGGTGCCTTCAAGCCGAGTATGGCAGCGAAGGTGACAATCACCGACAGCAGCAGCATGATGCGGCTGAGCGGTAAGTCCAGCGTGAACCACAGTTCACGTCCGCCGATGGTTGACCAGCACTCGGTGCAGCACTCCGGGCAGAATGTTGCGCTGATGAACGCCCACACACCCATAATCAGCGTGAAGGTGGCGCTTACCAGTGCCGTTGCACGGCCCGGCGCCTTCAGCAGCCCGATGAGGGAGGCTGCTATCACAGGTACGATAATAAGCCAGATAAGCATGATGTTGATGAAGGTTTAGTGTGTGAAGGTTGCTGAGGCAATGAGGAACAGGAAGAGCAGGGCTCCCAGAGCTGCTACAACGGCGTAGCGGCGCAGCACACCGCCCTGGAACCAGGTCAGCAGTTTGCCCAGACGGCCGATGAGCCAGGCTGTTCCGTGGGTGCCCAGACCGCGAAGGGCTGCGTTGTCGATAAGTTCGATGGCACGGGCGGCACTTCCCTGAAGGAGGGCGATGAGCCCGCGGTCATACAGATCGTCAATGTAGAGACGACGGCGCAGGGCGGTGCTCAGGGGATTGCCGCTGAGCGGATCGGTGCTGCGCTTGCCGCAACCATAGATGAGGAAGGCAAGCAGAAGGCCGATGGCAAGCGAGCCCATGCTGACGTAGAAGGGAAGTCCCGGCGCAAAGCCGTGGGCGTGGAACCCATCGAAGGGTACCAGTCCGTCGGCGATGAAGCCGTAGCCGGAGATGATGGCCATGACGGCAAGTATGAGTAGCGGCAGCAGCATGGTGGGACCGGCCTCGGTCGCGCCGGCTGCTCCGTGTGCGCGAGCTTCACCGCAGAAGGCCACCAGGCACAGACGAGCCATGTAGAAGGTGGTCAGGGCTGCTACGGCGGCACCTACCCAGAAGAAGGTCGGGTTCTTGGCAAGGGCGGCATCGAGAATGGCCTCCTTAGAGAAGAAGCCCGAGAAGCCGGGGATGGCAATCAGAGCAAAGGTACCCATGAGGAAGCAGATGACCGTCAGGGGCATGCGCTTGCTCAGTCCGCCCATCTTCCAGATGTCCTGCTCGTGGTGGCAGCGCACGATGATGGCACCGGCACCCAGGAAGAGGAGGGCCTTAAACCAGGCATGAGTGTAGAGGTGGTACATGGCGGCTTCGCCGGCCAGCAGACCCACAGCCATGACCATGTAGCCCAACTGGGAGAGGGTAGAGTAGGCAAGCACGCGCTTAATGTCATCCTGCTGTACGGCCATGAGGGCGGCAAGTACGGCGGTGATGGCACCGACGGAGGCGATGACGGTGCAGGCGGTGTCGGTAAAGGCTGCTTCACCCATGCTGACTTGCAGACGTACCAGCATGTACACACCGGCGGCCACCATGGTGGCTGCGTGGATGAGGGCCGATACGGGCGTGGGGCCTTCCATGGCGTCGGGCAGCCATACATGCAGCGGGAACTGGGCGGATTTGCCGACGGCACCGCAGAAGAGGCAGATGATGGTGGCGGTCAGCACGGCCGGAGCAATGGCTGCAGCCTTGCCGCTCATCTCGCCGAAGCTGAGTGTGCCGAATACGGCCAGCGTGAGCAGGATGCCGATGAGGAACCCGAAGTCACCTACGCGGTTGGTGATAAAGGCTTTCTTTGCAGCATCGGCAGCGCTGGCTTTGTCGAACCAGTGACCGATGAGCAGGTAGGAGGAGAAGCCTACCATTTCCCAACCGATGAAGGTCATGGCCAGATTGGAGGCCATGACAATCATGGTCATGCTGAACATGAAGATGCTCAGGCCGGCAAAGTAGCGGCTGTGGTTAGAGGTGTCGCCCTTCATGTAGCCGAGCGAGAAGATGTGTACCAGTAGGCCGATGCCCGTTACGACGAGCATCATGCGCATGGCCAGAGGATCCATCAGCAGGCCCAGTGAGAGGGATACCAGCCCCTCGGCACCGATGGGCATCCAGGTGTAGGTATCGGGTGTGCCGGTCTGCCACCCCATCAGGTAAGCCACACACAGAGCAAAGGTGCTCAGCGCGGAGAGGATGGAGAGCGTGGCTGCCATGCAGGCGCACTTCTTAAAGCACAGCCAGTTGATGGCGGCAACAACCAGCGGCAACAGCAGGAATAACCAGGGAAGATTCTGAATCATAATCGTCGAGCCGTGGGGTTAGTCTTCTTTGAGGGTGGTAAGCGCTGCGCTCGATACGGAGCGGCGCGCACGGAACATCGCTACGATGAGCGCCAGACCGATGGCAACTTCGGCAGCAGCGATGGCTACTACAAACAGGGCAAGTATCTGGGCATCATATACGGGTACGCCGTTCACGCCGTTGGCGCGGGAGAAGGCTACCAGTGATATGTTGGCCGCGCTGAGCATCATCTCCAGGCACATGAAGACCACGATGATGTTGCGGCGAATCAGTACGCCGGCCAGACCGATGGAGAACAGCAGTCCGGACAGAATGAGGTAATGAGCTAAAGGTATATCCATGGCAATGTACCGGGGTTAGTCTTTATGAATCTTGCGGCTCAGGGCTACGGCACCTACCGTGCCGGCCAGCAGCGCAAAGCTGAGGATGACAAATTCGATGTTATACTGGGTGAACAGGCGCTTGCCGAGCAGCTTCACGTCGGGAATGGAGCTTGCCTTCGTGTCGTTGGTGGCTGCTACGGGGTTGAGTGCCGGCAGGGCACCGCCGAAATCTTTGTTGTCGGTGACGGTGACGGTGGACTGTTGCTTGCCGATGCAGAGCTCGCTGCGGGCGTTCCATGCGGTGCAGAGCGGGTTGTTCCAGTCGCGGGCTCCCGGCAGTTTGAGAGCTGCGATGCAAATCATGGCACCCAGTACGCCGGCTACAAGTACTCCCGGTGTCATGCGCACCAGGTTGCGTACTACTCCGAAGTCGTTGTCTTCTTCCTCTGTCTTAATGTCAAGCATCATGACCACGAAGAGGAAGAGCACCAGGATGGCTCCGGCGTAGACGATAATCTGGACGATGCCCAGGAACTGAGCTCCCATGCCGAAGAGGATGGCGGCTGTCGCTGCGAAGCACAGCGCCATGCTCATGGCGGAAGTGACGGGATTGCTCGCAAAAATTACGCTGCATGCGCAGATGAGCGCCATTGCGGCAAAGACGTAAAAGAGGATGGAGGAGATTGCGAAATCCATAATCGTGAGTTATTTGTATTGATTCCACTTATTGACGAGCCCCTTGCGGGTGCCGCCGAGTTTATAGAGGTCAGCTTTCTTGCGGAGAGCCTGCTTACGGTCGGTGACGGTAATGAGGTACTCTTTGGAGAGGAAGATGGCCTGTTCGGGGCAAACTTCCTGGCACATACCGCAGTAGATGCAGCGCAGCATGTCGATTTCGAACTCAGCCGGAGCTTTTTCCTGCTTTTGGCAGGCGGCGTCGGGGCTGACGGCTCCGGGGGTAATCTTAATGGCACGCGCGGGGCAGATGAACTCGCAGAGCTGGCAGCTCACGCAGCGTTCACGGCCGTCCTCACCGCGTACCAGCGAGGGGGCGCCGCGGTAGTAGGAGGGCAACTGAGAGTCCCAGCGCTGCTCGGGGAAGGGCATACAGGCACCCACTCCCTTGCCGTTGAAGTCTTTCTTGCTGCGGCTGCGGCCCAGCAGGGAAAGCACAAGGTGCTTCATGGTGATGGCGAGTCCTTTCACCAGCTCAACAACGTAAATCTTGTCAAGCAGGCTGAATTTCGGTCGCTTTACAGGTGTATATGACATAGCGTGAAACTCCGGGGGTTACTTAATGAAATAGAGAACGGCGGCTGTCAGGAAGATGTTGGCTACGGCAAGTTCCAGGAATACCAGCCAACCCAGTTTCATGACCTGGTCCCAACGGAAGCGGGGCAGCGTCCATCGTACCCATACGAAGAATACGACGAATGCTACGAGCTTGATGAGGAACATCAGGAACTGGCAGCATACAGCAAGCCAACTGCACACGGAGTGCAGGGCGGCATCTGCCCCGAAGCCGATGGACCATCCACCCAGGAACAGGGTGACGACGAGTGCCGAGCCGATGACCATGGCGGCGTATTCGCCCATGAAGAAGGAGGCGAACTTCATCGAGGAATATTCGGAGTGGTAGCCGCCCACGAGGTCGGTCTCGCACTCTGCCATATCGAAGGGGGTACGGTTGGCCTCGGCAAAGACACAGGTGACGAAGATGATGAAGCTGAGTCCCAGCGGTACCATCATGGCCCAGCGCTGCCAGCTCAGACCTTCACCCCACAGGGGCAGGAGGGTCCAGCCGTTGTCAGCCTGGTACTGCACGATGTCCTGCATGTTCAAGGTGCTGAACATCATGAGCAGAGGAATGATGGAAAGGCCCATGGCCACTTCGTAGGAGATGAGCTGAGCCGTGGCTCGCAGACCGCCGAGGAAGGGGTATTTGGAGTTGGAGGACCAGCCGGCAAGGGTCAGACCGTAGACGGACAGACCGGAGATGGCGAATATCCACAGCGGGCCGATGCCGATGTTGGCCACGACCATGTTGATGGTGCCGAAGTCTGTCGTGACGCTCGATGCGAAGGGGATGACGGCGGCGGCTACCATAGGCGGTCCCAGCACAAGCATGGGGGCGATGGTGAAGTAAATCTTTCGCACATAGCTGGGGGTGAGTTCTTGCTTGAGGAAGAGCTTACCACCGTCCAGGCAGGGCTGCATGAGTCCGAAAGTGGGGATTTCCCGGTCGAGACGCAGCCAGGTGCAGAGTTTGGCAATCCAGCAGGTTTCGGGCACACCGAAGAAGTGCAGCCATTCTTTCAGGGGCTGCTTTTCCTTGCTGCCGAAGCGTTGGAAGAGCTGCAGCGGGATGCCGGCGCGGTTGGGACCGGGGCGGTCCTGAATCCAGCCGGCCACGCGGCGCTCAATCCACACGGAGAGCACTACGAAGGCCAGGATAACGGCAAACATGAGTACCAGCTTAACAACGGTCGTGATGAGGTAGAACCAAATCTCGTTGCTCAGCAAGTCCACGCACCAGTTCCAGATGGAGTCGAATAGGGACATGATGTGTTAATGTTCTGTTTTTAAGTTATTTCTTGGCTTTCTCTCGCTCGATGAGCGGGATGGTGACACCGGTGTCCATGATGACTATGCCGCCGTTGCCGATTTTACCCCAGGTGAGGCCCTTCATGGGCTCGAACTCCTGGGCCATTTCTTCCAGAATAATCATGGGGCTGGGGCAGGCAATCACGCGCGGGCAATCGCAGCCGAGCAACTCCGTGAGTTGGCGCAGGATATCCCAGTCGGGACGTGCTTCGCCCTGCGGCTCGATGGCTTTGTTGAGGCGCTGAATGCGACCTGCCACGTTAATCATGGTGCCGTATTTCTCAGTGAATGTTACGCTCGGCAGCACAACGTCGGCCACGCGGGTGGTGGCGTTCTCGCTGTGGCTCATGGCAAGGATGTAGTCGAGCCCCTCAAGGTCCTCGGGTTCGATGCCGGCCTCTTCTGTGACATCTTCGCCCAGAGCAATCAGGAATCGGATGCTGTTGTTCTTAATGCCGCGGCGAATGGCGGGCAGGCCACTGCCGTTCTTACCGAGGATGAGTTTAGCACCGTTGGTGTTCGGGTTGCGGTCATCGCTGACGAGCAGTCCGTCGTTCTCACCCTTGCGGGGAACGATGTCAATCTTGGTCACGCCGAGCTGGCGGGCCAGAGCGCGCACCATGTAGAGTTCCTCGTTGGTCATGCGGGCGGAGCAGATGATGGCCGTCTCGGTCGGGGCGCAGGAGTGCAACTGTTCTACGACCATGTTGAGCGTGGCGTCCCATGTGCTGGGGCGCTGCGGTGCTCCGTGATCGGTTTTGACCAGCGGGGTTTTCAGGCGCTCGGGGGCGTTGATGTACTTATAGTTCAGACGGTGGCTGTCGGGCATCCAGCAACTGTTGACCTCATCATTCTGGCGCGGGGTGATGCGGTAGACCTGCTGCTCGCGGGTCCAGATGTTGATGTTGGTGCCGGTGCCGCAGTTGACATCAATGGTGGGGGTGCTCTTCAGGAACCATACGCGCATCTTGAAGCGGAAGTCCTTGCTGGTCATGGCACCTACGGGGCAGATGTCGACGACGTTCATCGAGTAGTTGCTGTCCAAGCTGGTGCCGGGGTAGCAGGCAATCGCATTGTGCGTGCCGCGACCGACTACGCCCAGCACGTCTTCACCGACGATTTCTTTCATGAAGCGCACGCAGCGACGGCAGAGCACGCAGCGCTCCTGGTCGAGGTTAACACGCGGTCCGATGGAGAGGTTCTTGCCCTTCTTGGTCTTGGACTCGGTAAAACGGTGTGTGCCGCTACCATAGTCGGAGGTGTACTCCTGCAATTTGCACTCGCCGGCCTGGTCGCAGATGGGGCAGTCAAGCGGGTGGTTGGTGAGCAGGAACTCCAGCACGCCGCGACGTGCCTCGTTGCATAACTTGCCGTCGGTGCGGATGCCCATGTTCTCGGCTACGGTGTTGGCGCAGGCGATGACGGCACGCGGCATCCACTGAATGGGCAGGTAGCCGTCGTCACCATAGGTGGGGGTGGCTCCGGGTGCCAGACGGGGGGGCATGCCTTGTTCCACCAGGCACATGCGGCAGGAACCGGCAACGGAAAGTTTGGGGTGGTAGCAGAAGCAGGGTACATGTACGCCCACGGAGTTACAGGCATCTGCAATGCGGGTTCCCTTGGGGAAGCGGTACCACT
>JAUNRC010000059.1 GCA_030535875.1 Akkermansia sp.
GCGATGGTGGCTTAAAAAGGACTTTTGCCTGTCAGAAAAAGGGAGCCAGCTTATATATACGTTAACCCCAAACAATCTATACTGTTTGACGTTATTTCTAATACGTTTTTCCCATACCGGCAAAAATCCTAACAAAAGATAACGTGCACTCAATTCTTTACGTTTAATCATAAACAAGGGTATGCCAAACCATGACGATGATTGCTTAGTTTCACGAACAAGGCATCCCGACAATGAGTCATACAAACTATTAATCTGTCTCTGAGCCATCATGTATTCGGGAGAAACCATCAAATTATAAAAATCATCCCTCATCCAGTACAACATTAAAGATGTATCAAAACGCTCACAACTCAACAACTCTTGTCGCAGGTCATGAAGATACTCCATCTTTATACTATTACAAATTTTTAAGAATGTATTATTATGTGCAGACCAGCGTAAATATAACCAAGCTCCCTTTACGGTATCCCATACATCAGGAGTCTCCATCAAGCGCTGACGAATATAGGTAAACTCATCACGCATTGCATATGGTTTAGATGAAAACTGATGAATAGATGAATTTAGGTTATCTATTCTATATAAATACACTATCTCTTTAACACACATTAAACGCTCTGCATATGCGAAGCTCAACATATACATTCCGTTATCCTGATATGATGCACCAGGAGTTTCATTGTATCGTATATTATGCTTGTGCAAAAAGTCCAAATTATACAGACATGTTACAGTACACATATCAAACTTGAAACACTGCATGTATTTCCGTGGGCAGATAAGACGACCTTCCTCGACACTATAATCCGGTTCTACAACGCGCTCCCCGTCTTTCTCATAAAATCTGGCTATGCATCCCTTAGCTATATCCAAATTATGTTTCTCAGCCATTTCAATCAAAGTACTATACGCATTTAACGGCAAAATATCATCTGGCTCAAAAATAGCAAAATACTTTCCGCTTGCAGCCATCAACCCTTTATTCATGGCCTTTCCATACCCACCATTGGGTCCATCTATAATCTTAATGCGAGAATCTTTATCAGCATACCTTTTGAGACAGTCCAAACTATCGTCTGTCGAACCATCGTTAACACAAATAATTTCCAGGTTTTGATACGACTGATTTAGAAGCGAATCTAAAGCCTCAGGTAAATAAGGCATTGCATTATAAATGGGAATAGAGACGCTAATTAAAGGCTGATTGTTCATAAATATAAGGTAAATGTAATGTTAAGGTTAAATATTTAATTAAAATTCAGGATTTAAGACGACGTTGATATCTTATGTTAATACCAAATATCGATATACACCTTCTACCTGTTATGGCAAAATGCTTGTGCTTAGAACAGACAACATCCATGACGCTTCTGTTTCTCTTAAACAAATCATCGTCCATTTCATCCAACAAAGCCAAGTGCTTAGTAGAAATAAATTTCCCGACTAAACGATAGAGATCCGTTACATGCTCTCGCAAGCTATCTTTGAGTTTTTCAAAATGATTATCGCAGGCATCTTTCCACACATCCGCCACACCTTGGAACAATTCAAATACCTTACTCTCACTCCACTGATGAACTTTATGTGCGTATCTATATGAGTAAATAATACCAGGCACTACATAAAATCGTCCGGCGGTTATCATAGCCTTTACCATAAATGGCGGATCTTCAAACCACCTGTAGTGAGGAAAACTCAGCCCGTTATCCGAGAGCATTTTCCTGCTATATATAAAGCGAGTATAGCCATATTCAAATTGATAATCTGAATAATTGATATATTTTTCTTCAGAAAAACATTGAATATCAATTGGAACCAAATCCGGTGCTTCGTTCGTAAAAATTCCAACACCTCCTCCACAAATCAAGGCATTATTCTCTATAGCCTTATTGTACAAGGTTGCCAATGCTTCATCATGTGACAATTTATCGTCGGGATCCAAAAAGAACACATACTCGCCCCTAGCTCGTACAAGCGCCTTGTTTCGAGCACATCCTGCACCCTCATTCTTACTATCAATAACTATCACGCGGGCATCACGCTCAGCATAATCATTCAGAATATCGAGAGAATTATCCGTAGATCCATCGTTAGTACAGACAACCTCTAGCTCCTTCAACGTCTGCGTTAAAACGCTATCCAAACACTCACCTACATATTGTTCCATGTTATACACCGGAACAATAACAGATATCTTAATCTGAGATTCAACGTCTTCCATATCTCTAACCATAAAAAATCAGTTGAAATCAGACCTCGTTAGGCATCTTGGGCAAATTAAGAAGCTCACCACTATGCCACTTCAGCCACGTCTCAGCGTAATCTAAAGCCATTAGCACACACTGCTGCATATCAAGATAACGATAACATCCTAATCGCCCAATGAAAGAAACACCCTCTTCTTTCTCGACATGTGACATATAGGCGGCAAGAACTTTCATATCATGCTCCATGCGCTTCGGATATATCTTTGCTGACTCTCTGGTACTTTCATGGCTAAATTCCTGAATGAGAACACTCTTTTCATGATGTTCCCAAGGCGAGAAATAGTTATGCTCATGAGCTCGGGTATATGGCACGGACAAATCACTATAATTCATGCAACCGCACCCCTGCTGCTCAAACTTCCCACGCACTGTCTCAAACGTTACAGTGCGATAGCTAAGATCTCCTTCAACATAATCAAAATACTCATCGAGCGGACCGGCGTAAAAGACGTGTTCAAACTCCTCCTTCATCACTTTTTCATATGATGTGGAAAGCTTTACTTCGACAAGGGGATGCGTGAGTATGTTGGTTATCCACTGAGTATATCCACTCATCGGAAAGCCCTGATAACGGGAAAAATAATAATTATCATCATAATTGAAACGTACAGGAATACGTTTCAAAATATCAGGAGAAAGCTCAGTAGGAGACACACCCCACTGTTTGATAGTATAGCCCTTAAAGAATGTTTCATATATCTGAGCTCCAACCATGGAGAGTAGTTTTTCCTCTGCATTTTTGGGATTAACAATACTCTTATCTCTCTGCTCATCAATGAACTTCACAGCCTGCTCCGGTGTCAGTCTCACACCGAAAAGCTGATTGATAGTGTGCAAATTAATAGGGAAGGAAAACACACCTTTGGCATTACTTGCCTTCACTCGATTTATCCACGGTGCGAATCTATCAAATTTCTGAACATACTCCCAAACTCTTTCATTGCTTGTATTGAAAATATGAGGGCCAAAAACATGAACGTCCACACCGCTTTCTTCATCCCGTCGAGAATGACAGAGGCCACCGATGAAGTTGTCTTTATCAATGACCAAACTCGGCACTCCTGCTTCAGCAAGCTCACGTGCAATGATACTACCAGTTAATCCTGCTCCAACAATAAGAACTCGTTTCATAGTAATTGTAAATTGTGATTAAAAATATATTTATTTTATGCTGGCTCCCATTCTTTGACAGTTGAACGACCCATTTAAGCCACCATCGCAGAGCGTACGTTATTAGTAACATTTTAGCGTTCGATTGTCAATCCATTTTTTTAGCGATTTTGAAGCGTAGGCATCGCGTCCCGAGCGAGGGCGCGACGCGAGCGATGCCGAAGCGGAAAAACCGCTAAAAAAATTCGCCGGATGGGGGGGGTGGAAACTCCTTGCCCTCTTCGATATTCGGCCGGTGTTTGATTTTTGAGTGTTGCATGCGGACGCTTGTTATTGTAATAATCAATCCATTTATCCGTAATGATTTGCAGTTCGGTTATGTTTGCGGGCTCGTGAATGAAAAAGAACTCATACTTGTAGGTGCGCCAAAGGCGCTCCATGACACTATTATCCACCCAGCGACCTTTGCCGTCTTGGCTGATAATTATACCATTCTTTTCCATGCATTCCTGCCAGTCTCTTGAGGTGTACTGGCTGCCTTGGTCTGTGTTAAAGTATTTAGGAAGCCGTCCTCGGCTCAGAGCCATCTCCAATGCACTCAAACAACGGCTTATATCCATCTTCTCTGCTATACTCCAACCTAAAACATAACGACTCGCCCAATCTTCGCTTCAAGCTCTGCCTCCTTAGTCTTTTTCTTTCCTTTACGCTTGAATCCTTCTTCCATCATCTCTCGGGCTTGTTTCTTCCATTCTTTGACCACATCAGAACTTATTTTGTAATCCGATGCTATTTGTTAAATGAGAAATTAATGCCAAAAATTGTTAAAATACGGCGATTTGGATTATCCAAATCCGTGCGTTTGCTATACAACCAATTCTTTAGAGCTGATTGATTAGACTTTCTTATACGCAGATTGGGTGTCACCTTAGAAAACTCCACAACGAAGCGGGAATCCATAAGAGCAGAATATAAGCGAAAATCCTCTGCATACATCTTATTAAGCGAGGCAAACGCCGCATCTCTAGAAATTTCAGCTACCCGGACAGCTACACCATATTTTGGTTCAAAATTCGCTTTAAGCACACTAAGAAACTGATCCCGAGCTACACCATATATACGTCTCAATGTCCAACATACGTAGTGCGCCGACCAACAGTAGAAAGACTTTTTTACTTTATCAGAAAGGTGCAGTTTTTCTATGCTAGCAAAAATCAAATCAGCAGCAGAGAAAAAAGAAAGAGGAGCATTCATCATGCTACTTGAAGCAGACAATTGCGTTCCGGACTGTCTATAATGCACATATGTACGCTCCATGTTAAGCAAAGCTGCACGCTTTGCATATATTGTCGCAGGAAACACAAATACAGCATCTTCCGTATGTTTCATGTCGCCAAAACGAAAATTATTACGACGAACATAATCAGTAAGAAACAATCTGTCCCACGCCCATCCTATGAATAACTGAAATGAACCTTCAGGTAAATCGTCTGCCAGACAAAAAGAGTCACAATCGAACCCTTTCCCTATCAGGTTCATCTTAATTTGCCATGGCATGGGAGTATAATCCCCCTCTTTCTCGAATAAATCAGCGCGACATACAACCATCTCTGCACCTCTGGCTTCAGCCAACTCTACCATGTCAGCGATCATGTCACGCTCAAATAAATCATCCGAATCAAGAAAAATTATATACTTACCCTGCGCTTCATCAAGCCCCCTATTTCGAGCAACACCAGCAAACTGATGCTGTTGCCTGATTAATCGAATACGCTTATCTAGTGCAACGCAACTCTCAAGAATAGATAGAGTCATATCCGTTGAGCCATCGTCAACGAAAATTATTTCGAGATTGCAATACGTTTGCTCCCGCAAAGATTTTAACGTAGCGGGAAGAAACCTCTCCTGATTGTATACAGGGACAACGATGCTAACAAGCGGATTCGACATGGACTCTGATTTTACATTTTTCCACCTTTAAACAAAGGAATCCCCATCAAACAATACACTTTCCTTCCCTTTTTCTTTCTTATGGTCCAGATAGGTATATAGAAAAAACAATAACTAACCTTGTTAGGAGAACTTTTAAAGAACGGCCCTCTCCTCATCGCTGTTCTATCAGCCCTTACTTCGGCCCCGCTACTGCCAACACCACTTTCCCGCATCAGGTAAATCAGAGGAGAACGCAGAATGGTATCCATCTCTCTCTTATCATAATCCGTAAGAAAAGAAGGTTCGATATCCTCCATCGTCATCAATTCCTTACGAAAATCTTCCAGATATTCCAGCTTAAACGACTCTCTAAGCTTTTTATAGGTCGTCATGTGATTCCAAAGTCGAATAAGAAGAAAAATAGGACGTACTTTAGCCCATACCTCAGGTGTCTCCTCAAGTCGCATTCTAATATAGGCATATTCCCTTTTAAAAGCAAACGGCTTATCACCAATGAGATGCATAGAAGATGCCGTATTATCCTGACGATAATCATACACAACCTCATTCGTACAAACAACCCTATCAGCATACGAGAGAGAGAGCATGAACATACCATTGTCTTGATATGATGCCCCAGGAGTTTCATTATAACGTATGTTGTACTTTCTTAAAAAGTCCAAACGATAAACAGAGGTGACAGTATGCATGAACTCCTTATAAAACTTCAAGTCATCGCGGGGTGTGATAACAGTATCTATATAACAATTTGAAAACCTAGTCTGATTATAATAACGCCTATCGTTACCATTCCCACTAAATGAACGCACACACCCCTTACAAATCTGAGCATCATTCTTACGAGCAAGCGAAACAAGAGTAGTATACGCCCCCGGAGGAATGATATCATCCGGTTCAAAGATAGCCAAATACTCTCCCGTTGCCGCATCCAAACCACGATTCATAGCCTTACCATAGCCGCCATTCGGCCCGTCAAGAACTTTAATGCGAGCATCTCGACGAGCATACTCCCGCAAAATATCGAAACTATTGTCCGTAGAACCATCATTAACACATATAATTTCAAGATTTGTATAATCTTGATTAACAAGAGAATCTAATGCCTCACGCAGATATTTCGCAGCATTATACACCGGAACAACAACACTTACCAGAGCTGGACTATTACTGCAGTTCATACAAACCTTATAGAAAACGTTTTTATTAACGAGAAAGGCAAATAACTTCAATGCCCCACGCTTTTGAGTATATCCTTTTTCAATCTCATCTGTCAAGATATTTCTCAGGGCAAACGCATTTCTGTCGGGATTTCTTATATAAGGCAATAGTAACAACATTATCTATTCAGCAAAAAGGGCGAGGTCATCGGACCTCGCCCTTTTTGAATAAAGATGTAGATTGTTTTTGCTTACGGCATGGGGAAAGCCTTGTTGAAGGCACTCACCTCAGCGCGCAGAGCGTCGTAGGCATCTTCGGTTTCGTGTACCTTCTGGGCGGCCAGAATAGCAAGACAACGGGCGATGTACTCAGCGACCTTGCGCACATCAGCCTCCTTCATGCCACGAGTCGTGACAGCGGGGGTACCGATGCGGATGCCGGAGGGCTTAGCCGTTGTGCCCTTATCATAAGGAATGGCATTCTTATTGACGGTAATGCCGACCTTATCGAGAGCAATCTGAGCCTCAGCGCCGTTCAGGCCTTTCACGCTGAGGTCCACCAGGAAGCAGTGATTGTCCGTGCCGCCGGTCACGATGCGGAAACCGCGCTTGCTCAGCTCGGCAGCCATGGCACGGGAGTTCTTCACCACCTGAGCGGCATACTCGCGGAACTCAGGCTTGAGCGCCTCGCCCAGACAGGCTGCCTTGGCAGCGATGATGTGCATGAGCGGACCGCCCTGCAAGCCGGGGAAAGTAGCGCTGTTGAGCTTCTTAGCCCACTTCTCTTTGCAGAGCACCATGCCGCCGCGCGGACCACGCAGGCTCTTATGGGTCGTAGTGGAAACGAAGTCAGCGTAAGGAACGGGGGACGGGTGCACGCCACCGGCTACCAGACCGGCAATGTGTGCCATATCCACGAACATGATTGCTCCCACCTCGTCACAAATCTCACGGATGCGCTTGAAATCAATAGTGCGGGAGTAAGCGGAGGCACCGGCAAGAATGAGCGCCGGCTTGCACTCGCGAGCCTTGGCAGCCATATCTTCATAATCGATGCACTCTGTCTCGGGATTGACCCCGTAATGAACGACATTGTACTGCTTACCGGAGAAGTTGGCAAAGAAACCGTGAGAAAGGTGACCGCCGCAGGCAAGGTCCATGGTCAGAATGGTATCGCCGGGGTTGATGCAGGCGTGGTAAACACTCATGTTGGCCTGAGAACCGGAATGGGCCTGAACATTGGCGAAGTCGCAACCGAACAGCGCGCAGGCGCGGTCAATGGCAAGCTGCTCGACCTTATCAACAACCTCACAGCCACCGTACCAGCGCTTAGAGGGATATCCTTCGGCGTACTTATTGGTCAGTACGGAGCCCTGAGCCTCCATCACGGCGGGAGAGGCAAAGTTCTCGGAGGCAATCAACTCGATGTTGTTGTTCTGGCGCTTCTGCTCCTCCTCGATGTAGGCAGCCAGTTCGGGGTCGGTGGAAGCAAGGGTGGAGCCGGAAGCCTTGGCCAGACGGCGGCTGTGACGACCGCCCTCGAACTCGGAATCAAGCCATGTGTGCAGCACATCATCCAAATCATCCGGGGTGACGAATGCCGAGGCCAGGCAAAGAACGTTGGAGTCGTTATGCTGGCGGGAAAGCGCAGCTACCTGAGGCGTGCGGCAAAGAGTGGCACGAATGCCCTTCCAGCGGTTGGCGGCAATGCTCATTCCCAGACCGGAGAAGCAAATCAGAATACCGCGATCGGCACGACCGTCCGCCACACGTTTGCAGACAGCATTGGCATAGTCCGAATAGTCGCAGGCCTCCTTAGTCTCGGGACCTACGTCTTCCACCGTATATCCCCAGTTTGTGAGGATTTCTACGGCTACTTCCTTCAGATCCACACCCTTGTGATCCGAACCGATTGCGATGCGAAGATTGGTGTTCATGATGATGTAACGCCTGTTGCGCGTGGATTCTAGCACAGGAAGCAGCTCAAATCAAGCGTAATTTAAGACAGGTCACAGCAATTCCGCCAAAAGACGGACAAACTGTCCGTGACATCCCCCCTGCCCGCCGACAATCCGCTGTTCGGCGGACTCTCGCGCCGCCCTTACTTCTGAACAGCAGGCATAGGACCGGTGTACGGCTGCACCTGCGGCGAGGTCAAATCGAGCGCAGGGTCATAGAATTGCGTTGATATTCCGAACAATCCCAGCAAGGTATGGAATATATGTTCGTGACCGACCGTCATCTGAGCCCGTGAGCGCATGCGCTCCAGCGCCGCGGCAAAATCCGGATGAAGAGCATCGAACTCCGGGGAGGTCAGAACAAACATGCCCACGCGACAGCCGTCCGTGTCATGATAGCTGTACTTACTCTCACCCAAGGCGGCACGCCCCCATATCCCGTCATGCCCCAGAAACTCGCCGTGATCACTTACATAGAGGTAAACAAAGGGTCGACCGCGCAACAACTCCGCCACACGACGTATATACTCATCGGTATAATGAATGGTGTTGTCGTAGGCATTGTTCACCTCCTCCGCATGCTCTGACGGGTCATCGAAACTGCGAACGGAAGGCGTGAAAGGAGGATTATCCGCATCGTAATGATAGAAGGGAGTATGGCTGCCTTCATTGTTGATGAAGAGTACCATGTTCTGCTTGTCGGAGACGGATTTAAGCACCCCTTCAATCTGCGGAACAGCCGTCCACGGGCTCCCGGGAGCATTGAACCGCTCCTCCGAACAGGCAGTCAGCAGGCGTACCACACGGTCATACTTCAACTTCTGTCCCACTCGACGACCGAAAAACGAGTAGATCTTAAAAGTATTTGCCTTGAAAAGTTCGAGCACCGAGCCGGTTTTCGGCTGCATAATCGGTGTGGTGTCGTAAATGTTACGACGCGCATCGGTCATGATAGCAATCTGAGCCTGGCATGTATCCTGAGCCGCGGAGATGCAATCGGTAAAGTTAATCAGACGAGCTCTCTGAGAGCACAACCAAGGGGTTGTGTCCTTTTCGTATCCGTTCAGGCTCATCCGGTCCTGCCGCACACTTTCACCGATATGCAGCACGAGTACCACCCCTTCTCCGCCTTTGAGCGTGCGAATGGAACTGGGATGTTCAGCCGGTGAGTGCAGGTCCTCCACAAGCTGAACCGTGGCCTGATTATGATAAAGGGCCTCGGTAAAAGCCTCGCCCAGCTCATAGCTTGCAACAATCGGCCAGAAATGATCTCCCGACTGACGATGTTCAGCTACCGTTCCGGCCAGCAGCACGCCCAACAAACCGAAAAGCAAACCGTTGAACAGCAAGCAAAGCCGTGACTTTACACGCCGTAAAATCAGAACATG
The DNA here is from genome assembly GCA_030535875.1 of Akkermansia sp. Classification (GTDB taxonomy): domain Bacteria; phylum Verrucomicrobiota; class Verrucomicrobiia; order Verrucomicrobiales; family Akkermansiaceae; genus Akkermansia. The sequence goes on from JAUNRC010000059.1 coordinate 9,837, forward strand.
CAACGTACCGATAACTGCCAGTCCCAGTACAGCTCCGATGACAATCCATATATTACCGCCGGAAAGGTAGGCCGCATACTCCTCTGCCGAGGCCTCGAGAGTTTCGGCCACAACAAGCGAATTCAGTCGGGTGCCGTACTGCTCGTAGCCGACATACTGCATGACCTGCAGGAAGAAGAATGGCAGCCAAATGATGAGGGAGCCCCAGCGCAACAGAGCCCAGAGCAGACAAAGTGTCCCCATCGTCAAAAGAACGGCTACCGGCAGCTCACAGGCAGAGCCGAAGGCAGACATATTCCCCCCGTACACATACCCTGCCGCCAATGCCGTCAGCAAGAACAAAACCCACGGCGACAATATAAGCGGAGCCCGGCGCCACAGGCACAGCCCCGCTGCCCCCACACATAGCACCGACAGCACCAAAGGCAGGAGCCCGGGAAGGCTCATCACACATTGCCACCGTTCGTAGTTACCCACGATAAACACTACCAGACATACCAGCAGCGCAACATAGTAAACAATCTGCCCGATGAGCCTTCCCTTCATATTAGAATAATGCAGAAAAAACTGAATGATCAGTGCTTGCCGCACTTGCACTCGTGACCATCTCCGTGACCGCCGCAGCACTCACCATCACCGTGACCGCACTTGCACTCGTGACCTTCTCCAT
>JAUNRC010000016.1 GCA_030535875.1 Akkermansia sp.
CGAACTGGCCGCCACCCAGGGAAATCTGGATGATGCCGTCGGACTTGGCCTCGGCGAAAGCCTTCAGAGCGCCGTTGATCACCTCGATGGTGGTCACATTGATGGCCGGGTAGGCATAGCCTTTAGCCTTGGCCGTATCAAGCATCTTGATGTACTGTTCTTGTGTAGGTACAGGCATGGTACTTATTTCGGTTAATCGTTTAATTGAGAGCGGGTCTAACCCGCATTTCACGCGCACATTGTACTCCGCAAGCCCCGTTCTGGCAAGCAAAAAGTGACGCAGACTCTTATTTTTCAGATGTTGATTGAGCAGTAATTTGCCCGTTTTGTTCTTTTCTCGCAATGGCGACCTTACTTCGAACATTTATAGGCATGATTAGGAGTTGCATTTGTATCGGTATAAAAAAGCGAGAGTGTTTTCACGACTGCATCACAGAAAAGCCGCCGTCTTTGCAGACGGCGGCTTGATTGTCTATGTTGTAAATCCGTAAGTGGTAAAATATCTTAACGGAAGCTCAGTCCCTTAATCTTGGCTGCGAGGGTGTCGAGCACGCACTTGTGCGCGGCATCCACCTCAGCGGCGGTAAGGGTTTTCTTGGAGTCGCGATAGAGGAAGGTGTAGGTCATGGCCTTGCGATCGGCGGCGAGTTTTTCGCCGGTGGGGTCGCAGAACACGTCCTTCAGGCCGGTGCTCACCAGCAGCTTTTGCTTGGCTGCTTCGATGGCCTTCATGATGTCGGCGTGGCGAGTGGCCGCCGGGACGTCGAGGGAGGCATCGCGGGAGGAGCCGGGGAACTGGGGCAGGTCGGCCGCCTTGAAGGGGGCGGTAGCCACCTGTTGCAGCTTGCGCAGGTCGAGTTCGGCGTAGTAGGTTTCCATAGGCAGGCCGAGGGCGCGGCACTTGGCCAACGAAAGGCGAGCCATGTAACCGCAGGCCTGATTGTTGATTTGGATGTCTGCGCCTACGGCGGCATTCTCACGGGGCTGCTTGGCAGGAACAAGGGTGATGACTGCCTTGGGAACGAGGATGTCCAGAACGGCACGGATGTGCTCGAAGCCGGCGGTCACGGGCTTGGTGTCGGCCCAGTTGGCGGGACCGAGCTTGCCGGCCATGAAGATGCCCAGTACCTCGTTTTCGATGTCCTTGCCTTTGCCGCCGCCGGTGTTGCGGAACACGCGGCCGCACTCGAAGAAGCGCAGCACTTCCATGCCCTGATTGATGTTGCGGGCTGCCACGGAGATGAGACCGGGTGCCAGCGAGGGACGCAGGGTGGAGTGGTCCTCAGAGATGGGGAGCGACACGCGGATGATGTCGCCGTCCATCAGCGGTTTGATGGGCAGGGAGTTCTCTACGCCGGCGATGGTGGGGTCGATGCTCTCGGCTGCGATGAGCTTGAAGGTCTGGACTTCCCAGAATCCGGCGCCGGCGAGCTTACGGCTCAGCGCCATGCGATAATCGTTGGCGCGGTCGTTGGCGCTCTCTTCCACGTAGATGGCGGTGTTGGTGGCGGGGATGTTGTCGATGCCGTACACGCGGACAATCTCCTCCAGCAGATCGCAGCTATGCTTGAGGTCCAGTCGCCAGGGCGGGCAGTCCCATGTACCGCGGCCGTCGATGTTCTTCAGGCCGAGGTTCTTGAGGATGGTGGTAGCCTCGGTGTGGGGGATGGAGCCGTTGGTCATGACATCGAGCTCCTTCCAGTCGAGCTGTACCTGATCGAGCGCGTAGTAAATCTTGGCATCGCTGCCTTGCTCAACAACGGTGGCGTTGGGGGCATTGTCCTCGGGTACCAGACAAGGGGCCTGACCGCCTACGAGGACGGGTTCGGCAGTGCCGCCGGCGCACTCAAGGATGAGTTCGGTGGCGCGGGCAGCGGCACGCAGGACGTTCCAAGGTGAGGTGCCGCGCTCGAAGCGGTAGGAGGAGTCGGAGCCCAGTGCCAGACGACGGCTGGTGAAGCGGATGTTGCTGCGGGCAAACCAGGCGCTCTCGAGGACGATGTCGGTAGTGGCCTCGGTCACGCCGGAGTTCAGTCCGCCCATCACACCACCGAGGGCAAGGGCGGCACCCGAGGCGTCGGAAATGACGACGTCATCTTCCTTGAGTGTGTAGCTGTCGCCCATCAGGCTCTCGAAGGGTTCACCTTCGGCGGCACGGCGGATGTTGAGCCCGCCGGTGAGTTTGGCGGCATCGAAAGCGTGCAGGGGGTGCCCCAGCTCAAAGAGGCAGTAGTTGGTGATGTCAACGACGTTGTTGATGGGGCGCAGCCCGATGGCTACCAGACGGTCGGCTAACCACTCGGGGGAGGGTCCGATTTTTACGCCCTTAATGCGGGTGGCGGTGTAGAGCGGGCAGATGTCCGGAGCGGAAAGGGTGATGAAGTCGCCGGCCGGCTTGGTTTCCACTGCACCCATAGCGGCGGAGGCGGGGTCGGCCTTCAGCTTGCGACCGGTTATGCCGGCGAGCTCACGGGCCATGCCCCAGTGACTGAGCAGGTCGGGACGATTGGGGGTAATTTCCAGCTCGAAGATGGTGTCGGTCCCCACGAAGTTGCGTACGGGAGTGCCGATTTCATAGTCGGCAGGCAAAATCCACAGTCCGTGCTCCTTGTCGGGCAGTCCCAGCTCGGAGGCGGAGCAGAGCATGCCGCGGCTTTCAACTCCGCGCAGCTTGCCGTCCTTAATTTCCCAGCCGCCGGGAAGTACGGCTCCGGGCAGGGCGCAGGGTACTTTGTCGCCTACTTTGTAGTTCTGAGCACCGCAGACAATCTGGCGCAGGGAGCCTTCACCGGCATCGACCATGCAGACGTTGAGATGATCGCTGCCTTCGACCGGAGTTTTTTCCATTACTTGTGCGACAACGACCAAGTCGGTTGTGACCCCGCGCTCCTGAATGCCTTCCACCTCAATGCCGGCGAAGGTGAGCATGTCGGCCATTTCCCGGGTGCCGAGCCCCTCCAGGTCGATGTAACTTGCGAGCCAGTTAAGAGATACGTTCATTGTTTGTCGGAAAAGGGGTTAGATGTTATTGGAACTGAGCAAGGAAGCGGACGTCGTTTTCGATGAGCAGGCGGATGTCACGTATGCCCCAACGAATCATGGCCAGACGCTCCAGACCGATGCCGAAGGCAAAGCCCGTGCAACCCGTGTAGCGGGTTTCGCCCGTGGCCTTGTCGATGTTCTCGAACACGGCGGGATTCACCATGCCGCAACCGGCAATCTCAATCCAGCGGGGTGCTTGTCCGGCAGCCTGCAGCAGTACGTCAATCTCAAAGCTCGGCTCCGTGAAGGGGAAGAAGTGCGGACGGAAGCGCACGGCCGTCTCGCTGCCGAAAAGGGCCTTCAGGAAGTACTCCAGTGTACCTTTCAGGTCGCCTACGCTGACGTTTTTGTCGACGTATAGACCTTCAATCTGGTTGAAGGCGGAGAGGTGGGTGGCATCGATGGCATCGCGACGGAAGGCGGAGCCGGGGCAGATGATGCGTACGGGCGGAGCCTGCTTCTCCATGGCGCGGGCCTGCACGGTGCTGGTCTGGGTGCGCAGCAGTTTGCCGCTGTCGAAATAGAATGTGTCCTTCTCGTTACGGGCGGGGTGGTCATCGGGGGTGTTGAGCGCGTCGAAGCAGTGCCATTCGTCCTCGATTTCAGGACCGTCGGAAAGGGTGAACCCCATGCGGCGCAGCACGCGTACGGCTTCATCTCGTACGATGGAGATGGGGTGCAGACCACCGGTGGGAAGGGTGGCCCCCGGCATGGTGAAGTCTACGCCGGCAACGGCTGCGGCATCCATCTCAGCCTGAAGGGCAGACTTGCGGTCTTCCAGGGCAGCGGTGATGACGGCGCGGGCCTCGTTGAGCATGGCTCCGACTGCCGGTTTCTCTTCCTTCGGCACGTCACGCATGCCTTGTTGCACCTGGGTAAGAGTTCCTTTTTTGCCGAGTATGCCCACACGGGCATCCTCCAGGCCTTTCATGTCGGTGATGCCGGCAATCCGGTCCAGAGCGGCGGCTTGTACGCTTGCTATCTGGTCTTTCATAATTTGTTCGCGGGAGAATATACGCTTTAAGTTCCCCTTGGTCAAGCCAAAAGGCGCTTGTCGGCTGCCTCTGCGTGTCTTACTTTTTTGCTCGTAGCGATGGCGAAGCAGGATGATGTGGCCCTCGCATGCGCGCTTTCGTGCGCGTAATGTGGCGTGGGCGCGAAACGCCCTTTTTTGCGAAAATCTACATTTTTTTATTTTTTTCGAAAATTGCGCTTGACGTATCAAAAAAAAAGCGTATTATTGGCGCACCTCCTCGTGATGAGGAAAAAGATAGAAAGGAACACAAGCAAAATGATTAAGACAATCGCCATTCTTCTGGGTCTCACCGCTGTCACCGCCGCTGCCAACACACTGCCCCCCACCCCGGAGGCTCCCGTTGCAGTTCTGCGCTGAGAGTTCCTATGCAAATCGTTTGAGCGGCATGCAATCAGGCGTGCCGCTATGGTGTAGGAATAACAACATACGTCGGGCTGTTACTCCCGCATTTTTCGACAATCCGGTAGCTGTTTGAGGCTTCCGGTTTTTTGTTGTCCGGATTTCGGGCGCTTGGTGAGGATAGGACATCCGAAAGCGGGGTAATGCTTAACCTATCTTAGATATTATGTGATAATTGCACCTGATGTAAGGAGAAGAGGTGTGTCATGATAGGGTGGAGGTGATATTGTAATGGAGTGATAAAAACTTGCGTCGGTTGGGAAATGGTGTATAGTGGCAGTTATGATGATGCGAGTACTCACCTGTACCCTATGTTTGACGCATGATTGTACGCTGCGGTGTCGGTACTGCTATGCCGGTCGCAAGTATAGCCATGCCATGAGTCGCGAGACGGCGCGTAAGGCGATAGATATTTGCATGGGTGAGGCGCGTCGGTTGGGATGGGGGGCTGATATTTCATTTTTCGGCGGCGAGCCGTTGTTGGAGTGGGAGCTGCTGCAATGGTGCTGTGATTATGTAACGGAGCATGCGGCCGGCATGGTGGTACCGCCGCGCTTCGGTATAACAACGAATGGTACCTTGCTTACACCGGAGCGCTTGGAATGGATGGCTGAGCGTGATTTTCTCATTGGGCTTTCTCTGGATGGTTCTCCTGCTATGCATGATATTAACCGTTGCCGTGCTGATGGCAGCGGGAGCCATGATGATGTGGCGCGGGCGCTTGAACTTTTCGAGCAGCACCCGACGATTCGCAGTAAGGTGATTTGCGTGGTTTCTCCGAATAATGTTCACCTGTTGTCACAAGGTGTGCAATGGTTGGCAGCGCATTATAGCGGTGAAATCGGGCTTAATCTGGACTTTTGGAGTGAGTGGACGGATGAGCAATTTGAAGTTCTGAGCGCACAATGTCGACTGGTAGCGGAGCAGGTGCTGCAATCATACCGCGAGGGGAAACCCGTTAAGCTGTGTAATTTTGAGTCCAAGATTTTGGCGCACGTGCAGAGCAACGATTGTGAGGAGTCCTGTATGAAATGTCGAATCGGTGAGCGCGAGATTGCCGTCTCGGTCGATGGCAACTTTTTCCCCTGTTCTCGCCTGATTGGTGAGGGGGATAATCCCGAGCTGAATTTCGGCAATGTGAATGAGGGCATCCATCGTGCTCGGCAGCACAGGATAATTGCGGAGCGAGGTAATGCCACTCCCGCTTGTAAGCTCTGCGCTTTGCGTTCTCGCTGCATGAACTCCTGCGGTTGTACAAATTATGCCTCCTCAGGGCATATCAATCAGGTTTCGCCCTTCCTCTGTTGCTCTGAAAAGCTCTTTATCTCCTTGGCGGATGAGCTGGCCGAAACCTTATATGCCGAGGGCAATCCGGCTTTCCTCAGGCGATTTTACCCGGGATGTCAGGAGTAGGGCTTATCTGCGCCTGCGGCGGAAAATCAGAGCAGTGAGAGCCAGCAGGCTCATGGTAGCAGTAGTCGGTTCGGGAACAGCATGGGCCAGTATGCTGTTCTCGGGAATTAAAAAAGCCGCAGCGTGTGTGCTGCGGCTTTTTTGAATGAAAAAGACTTAACTTGTATGTATGTCGTGGGGAGGGGCGATTTAGACCTCCTCGGGGGCGACGTTCACGCGACGACCTTCGCGGTCGAAGAATACGCGACCATCAACAAGGGAGAAGATGGTGTAGTCGCGGCCCATGCCGACGTTCTTGCCGGGGTGGAACTTGGTGCCACGCTGGCGCACGATGATGTTGCCGGCGATAACAGCCTGGCCACCGAACTTCTTCACGCCGAGGCGCTTGCTGCGGGAATCGCGACCGTTACGAACGGAACCCTGACCTTTCTTATGTGCCATAACTAGTAAAAATGTTTGGTGTTAGGGGTTAATAATCAGGCGTTGATGGCGGTGATCTCTACCTTGGTGAGAGCGGCGCGGAAGCCCTTCTTCTTGTGGAAACCCTTGCGGCGCTTGAATTTGAAGGCGATGCCCTTGGCACCACGTGCCTCTGCGTCCAGCACCTTGGCTGTTACGGTAGCGCCCTCGATGGTGGGGGTGCCAACCTTGGTTGCGTCGCCGTCCTCCACCAGGAGCACCTGGTCGAAGGTGGTCTCGCCGTCATTCTCCAGACCGGAGATGCGGTCAACGGTGAGCACGTCACCGACCGTCACACGGTACTGCTTGCTGCCGGAAGTGAAAACTGCGTATGCCATAATTTTCTGAATTTTAGGATTGCACCCGCTCGTGCGGGCTGGCACATTATATACATACAAGCGCTTTTGGCAAGTCTAAAATTAAAAATTTTTCGTAAAAATTGTAAAAAATGCATAAAATTTTCAAAGATGAGGCAATTTTGGTGAGTTCTGAGGATGAAATGGTGATGCTCGGGCGCCGGATTGCGGAATGTTTGCAAGGTGGCGAGGTACTGGGGTTGGTGGGAGATTTGGGTGCGGGCAAAACTCATTTGGTGCGCGGCATTCTGGAGGGCTTGGGTGCCGGAGATCCGGCGGCGAGTCCGACTTTTTCCCTTGTGCATGAGCACAACGATGGCCGTGTGCCTGCGGCGCATTTTGATTTTTACCGGATGAAGAGTACGGATGAGGCGCTGGGAATGGGCTGGGATGAGTACTTAGCCGGTGGTGCGGTGCTGTTGGTGGAGTGGGCGGATCGCTTCGATGGCGCGCTGATGCCGGAGGACACGTGCTGGCTGGTGTTGCAGCATGTAAGCGCGACGGAGCGCAGCGTGAGGCTGTGCTGATGATTTACTCCTCATCAACTCGCCGCTTGCGGCGAGTTCTTCACTATGGCCGCAACGGCCATTCTTCACAACGGCAAAGCCGTTCTTCACTACAGGCGTCAGCCTGTTCTTCACCGTGAGGCGAAGCCGAACTTAATCCTTGACTTGTCTATCGTAACTTGTAACTCGTCTATCCACTTGGTTTGGTATGTTGAAATAGATGGCGTTGGGTTTGCCGGTGCGGATGGTGCCGGGGATGGTGGTGCCGCGCCCGAGGGTGGCTTGTATTGAGCCGATGTTTTGCAACTGCACGCCCGGGGCGAATTGTACTCGCAGGGGCCCCGGAGCCGGTTTGATGGCGGTGAGGTCGAGTATGAGCTGTGGGGCGGTGAGCGTCAGTTTGCCCTGTAGGGAGGTGCAGGTGTAGGTGGGCACACCCTTTGCCGAGGGCTGTTGGGTGGGGGCTGAGCCGAGGAAAATGACGCTGCCGAGCAGGCGCAGGGTGGCACCATTGGCCGATAGGGTGCTGTCGGGGCGGATGGAGGTATTCACCAGTGTGAGGGTGCTGCCGCTTGCCGGGTGCAGGGCAAGATGGCGTAGGCGTGAACTGATGGGGCCGTAATCGCCGATGGTGACTTCGGTGGGGGAGGTTGGCTTGATATCGGCGAAGAGCAGCTCTGCCTTTTGGGTGTTGCTGCGTAGGGTGAGCAGTTCGCGTCCGCTGTGCTGTAGCGAGAGCGTGGCTCCCGGTGCTATGAAGATATGCGATGACGTTACGGCGTTGCTCAAAATGAGCCGCCCGCTGCGGATGTCTATGCTCAATGCCTCCAGCTCGTCGCTCAGGTGGAATGCCGCTTTTTCGGAGTCGCTCTCGACCACCAGGTTGCAGAGAGTGAGCAGGAGGAGGGTGCAGAGGGCGGCTTTCATGAGGTTGGTGGGGTGGTGTGCTCCAGGTAAAAGCGTTTTTGGCGGCGGATGGCTGTGTAGCCGCCCGGCAGGCTGCGGCGGGCGCAGGGGGCGGCGGCCGGCAGCAGGGCATCCAGCGCCAGTACCATGGCTTCGTCTACCTCGGGTACGCCGTGGCGGAGGAGGTAGCGGTGCAGAATGGCTTTGCGCAGGGGCAGGGGCTGCGCCAGCACGAAGGGCAGGTACAGGCGCCCCTGCGGGTCTTCTGCAGGCAGGGCTGCCAGGGCGGCATCCAGCGCTTGCAGTGTTTCGCTTTGCAGGCGGGCGCTGCGGTTGAGAATAGGGGCTACATCCCGCCCCATGGCGCGATTGAGCGCGGGGAGCACCTCCAGCCGCAGGCGGTTGCGGGTGACATCGGCCACGGCGTTGGTGGAGTCGTCTCGCCAGGTGAGCTTGCGCTCGGTCAGCCACTCGGTCAGTTGGGCTCGGGTGCAGTTCAGCAGGGGACGCAGCCAGAGGCATCCTTCCGCATGGACGAGGGGCTCCATGCCGCGCGGGCCTGCGGCTCCGCGCGCCAGCCGGAAGAGGACGGTTTCGGCTTGGTCGTCGGCGTGGTGAGCCAGTGCAATGGCGGCGCTGTGTCGGGTGGCGGCATCTTTGAGGATGGCGCGGCGGGCGTGGCGGGCGGCGGTTTCGAGCGATTGACCGCTCTCGGCTGCCAGAGCAGGCGCATCGATGCGGTGCTCCTCGTATGATATGCCGAGCTTGGCACAGAGCTCGCGGCAGAAGTCGGCATCGGCATCGGCCTCCTTTCCGCGTATGCCGTGGTGTACGTGTACGGCGTGCAGCTCATGCGGTGAGCTATGTTGCTCCGCCAGCATGTGGAGCAAGGCCACGGAATCTCTGCCGCCGCTCAGGCCGATGACGATGGGGCTGTTCAGTTGCTCGGCGGTCAGGGATAAGTTGCAGGCGACGGACATAGGGAAGGAGATGGGATAAAAAACTTGGCTCGCTGTCGCGGCCGGGTAACCCAGGGTGGCGGAGCGAGCCTTGTGTGATTGAGGTGATTAGACGGGGTGGTTCTGAGTTTTATTCGTCGTCCTCTTCATCATCGTCGTCGGAATCGGTCTTCTTGGCGAGTGATGGAGCGATTCGCTTGAAGAGCAACTGAGGATTGACGGACTCGGGGTCATCGACTTCGTAGGCTTTCACGATGCCGCTGGCGTAGAGCACGAGCAGGGTGTTGCTGTGGCGATTGAGTGCGGGGATAACTTGCTTGCGGAAGCTCTCGAGGTTGGTGACGCTCTGACCTTTAACGGGGTTGCCATCGGAGAGCCAGGGGAGGGTGTCGAGGTTTTGCTTGGCGGTAGTGCGGATGCAGGAGTTGGGGTTATCTTCGTCTTCGCTGCCATCGGTCCAAGAGACATAGGAGATAGTCTTTACATCGGCCTCGAAGTTCTCGTTGTCGACATCGGGCTGGTGGCCGGGACAGTGGAAAATAGTCGGTACCTTCATCTTGCCGTTCTTACCTTTGGGCAGCACGGTACCATCCATCTCAGCGCCGAGGGCGAGCCACCAACCATCGCCTTCGTTGTACTCAGTATCTTCGTCATCGTCCATGCCGCTGGTGGGCAGCAGGTGGCTGTGAGCCATGTCGCGGGAATATTTGTCGCCGGCCAGACCGAGCTGGGTGAGGTTGCTGCGGCACTTGGTTACATCTGCGGCATTCATTCGCTCGATGACGAACGGCGCGGAGATGCCGGCCAAGGCTCCCAGAATGGCAATGACCACAATGAGCTCAATGAGCGTAAAGCCGGTGGCGCGGCGTGAAAATTGGGTTCTCATAACTTGTTTAATCTAGCATACTGAGCATGCTGACGCAAGCGAAAAATACCCGACACGGAGCTTCATGCCTGAATTTGCGAAGCCCGGCGGAGTTTTCCGACCGGGCTTCGGGATGAAAGTGGGTGATTGCTGCGGTCACTCAGGCCTGACGTAAGGCATCTACACAGATGGCGGACCATGTTTCGAGGCGCTCGTAGAGGGGGCCTGCCAGTTCTTCGAGTGAGCAGAAGCGCAGGTCGGTGAGCTTTTTCTCCAGCGGGATGACTTCTTCGCTGTCGAGTTCGAAGCGGTGAACAATGCCGAGGTGGACGGAGCCGACTTCGTTGGTGTCGTCATTGATGACGGCGTAGAGTTGTTGGGTGGCGGTGCCGGAGAAGGAAATTTCTTCGCGGATTTCGCGTTCTACGCCGGCCAGATAGGTGGAGAGGTTCTCAGCGAGGCCGTCGATGGGGTTGATATGCCCGCCGATGCCGAGGGACATTTTATCGTGCAGGCGGGTTTCGCCGCCCTTTTTGGTGCGGGCATAGGCCAGTACCTTGCCATTGCAGCAGAAGATGGCGTAGGCGATAATTTGTTTGAACTGCGGGCTTTCCTCTGCGATGTCGCGGTCCATGTAGCGGGCTACACCGGGTTTGAGGAAGGCGGTGAGGTAATCCTGCGGGTTGAGTCGCACTCCGTTAAATGCACCTATGGCCTCGAATGCTTCGCGCGGTACGACCAGTACTTGTTCTCCGTTATAACGTGACATAGAGGGTAAGGGAGGGGCTTAGTTGAGTTTGTTGAGGTATTCTTTGACAGCAGGGTTTTCTATGCCATCCGCCTGAGCCGGGGCAAGTCCCTTGCCGTGGAGGTACTCCATGAGCTGGAGGTGGCCGTTGCGGGCGGCGTGGTCCATGGCGTTGAGGCCGTCGGCATCGGTAGCATTCAGGTTGCCGCCGTGGGAGAGAATGTGCTCTACCAGCTCCGGATTGCCGTTGCGGGCAGCCAGCAGCAGGGGCTGTTCTCCTTTGCGGCCTGGCTTGTTGACATCCGCTCCGGCCGTGATGAGGGCGGCTGCGGTCTTGCTGTTTTTCTGAAGGAGGTAGTCAACAAGGTAGTCGTCGGGTGAGCCTTCGCTCAGGCCTTCCGAGGCAATGTGGCGCTTGGCTTCCTGAAGGTCGAAGTAAACGGGGTCTGCCGTGCGAGGGGCGGGCGTAGCGGTTTCTTCAACGGCTTTCTTACCCTTTTTGTTGCCTTTTTTCTTGCTCTTTTTTTCTTTTTTCTTGCCGGATTTGGCTTTTTTGCCTTTACGGACGGATTTAGCGGTGGGTGTGCCGTCGGGGGCGGCCGCGGCAGGCATGGTACCGGTCCATACCAGACCGACCATCGCAAGCGTGAGGAGCAATCGCATGTTCATGTGCCGATTATACCAGATATGTTCCTGAGAGTAAAGTCGGAAAAAAAGCGCCATCTGTCGGAGTGACAGATGGCGGAGAATGGGTTCGGATGTCGAGGTGAACTTACTTCAGGGCATCGTAAGCACCTTTGAAGAAGTAGTATCCCCAGCCCCAATCGGGGTCGCCGGACCAGTCCGGGTCGTAGTGGTGGCGGGGCTTGAGGAATCGCTCGGGGTGAGGCATGAGCCCCATGGCGCGGCCGGTGGGGTCCTGCAAACCGGCGATGCGGAGCTCGGAACCGTTGTGATTGTCGGCGTATTGGAGGGCTACGCAGCCGTTGTCGAGGTATTTCTGAGCGTCACCGGGTTCGCACACGAGGCGGCCTTCGGCATGAGCGGAGGGGAGCTCGAAGTTCTCGGGCAGGTAGGTGGTGAAGGGGCAGTTCGGAGCTACCTTCACGAGTTTGTCCCACATGCACTCGAAGCGCTCGCTCTTGTTCCAGATGAGGGAGGCCTTGGGGAGGATGCCCAATTTGGTGAGGATTTGGAAGCCATTGCAGATGCCGAAAAGGAAGCCGCCGTTGGCGTGGTGCTTGTGCAGGGCATCGCCGAGGAATCGCTCGGTTTCCAACTGAGCCAGACGACCGCTCATCACGTAGTCACCGTAGGAGAAGCCGCCGGAGAAGACCACGAGCTGGGCCTTGACGACGTGCTGCGGGGTGGCCGTAGCGATGGGCTGAACCTGAGTGGAGAAGCCGGCTGCCATGAGGGCGCGCTCAGTCTCCACATCGCAGTTGGTGCCGGGATATTTGAGAAGTAATGCGTGAGGCATAGTAAAATGATGAGTTAAGAGTTTTTTATTTCAGGAAGCACTTATGAATTAAGCTCCGTTTATGCTTTAATAGAAAGGAGTTAAGCCGTTCTTCCAGATGTTCTTGAGCTCAGCGATTTCAGCCTGCAGCACGGTGCTGCCCTTGGCGGTGATGGTGAGCTTGCCGTCTGTGGTGGCGGAGCCGATGCTGGCACAGGGGGTGCCGGCCATGGCTGCGGCAAAGTCATCTGCCAAATCTTCATCCACTTCGACCAGGAATCGTCCGGTGCTCTCTGCAAAGCAGGGTACGACATTGTTCTGCCAACCGCCCTGAGTGGGAAGTTTGTCGAGGTCGATGCAGATGCCGCCCTTGCCCGAGAATGTCATCTCGGCAGCGGCTACGGCCAGACCGCCTTCGGAGAGGTCGTGGGCGGAGAGGACAAGGCCCTGAGTGAGAGCGCGGCTGTAGTACTGCTTGTAGATTTCGAAGTTGGCGGCGCAGTCGGTCTGAGGAACCTTGCAGTCCTTCACGCCTTTGACGCGGGCATAGACGGAGGCTCCCATTTCGTCCTCGGTGTTGCCGACGATGAAGATGGCGCTGTTGTTGCGGCGCAGGCTGGCACCGCGGACGTGCTCGGGCTCTTCCACTACACCGAAACCGGAGCAGAGGAAGGTCACGGGGATGTTTACGGGGCCGTCTTCCGTCTCGAAGTAGTTGTAGAAGCTGTCCTTACCGCTCACGTAGGGAGCGCCGTAGGCCAGAGCAGCCGTGCGGATGCCCTTGGCGCATTCTACGATGCGACCCAGCTCGGTGGGGCACTCGGGGTTGCCCATGCAGAAGTTGTCCAGCAGGGCAATCTTCTCGGGGTTGGTGCCGGCCAGTACGAGCTGACGTACTGTCTCGTCTACCGTGCCGGTACCCATGGCGTAGGGGTCGGTCTTGCCCCACTCGGGCAGGATGGCCAGAGCAAGTGACATGAGCTTGTCGGAGCCGTCGATGTCGATGACCGAGGCATCTTGCGGGGCATCGGCCGTGGCACCGGCGAGGGGCTTGAGTACGGTGTTGCCCTGAACTTCGTGGTCGTATTCGCGGATGATGGGCTCACGGGAGACGATGGCGAAGTCTCCGAAGAGCTGTTTGAGGTCGCCGGCGAGGTCGCTGTCGTCGAGGGTTACACCCTGCATTGCGGGGCAGGGGGTAAAGGTGGAGGTGAGGTACTTGGTGGGAGCATCGTGCAGCTTGGAGTTGTCCATCTCCACCACGAGTTCCCCGTTGTGCCATACGCGCAGCACGCCGCTGTCGTTCGACTCGCCCAGTACGGTCATTTCGGTCTGGAAAGTGTCGGCCAGGCTTTGGAGTTCATCGAGGTTTTCGGGCTTGACGGCCAGTACCATGCGTTCCTGAGATTCGGAGAGGAAAATCTGCCAGGAGAGCATGCCGGTCTCCTTGAGCGGGGCGCGCTCGAGGTAGAGGTTGCCGCCTGTCTCGGAGAGCATTTCACCGGCAGCGGAGGAGAAACCGCCTGCGCCGCAGTCTGTTACGAATTCAATGAGGCCGCGCTCGCGGGCTTCGAGGATGACATCGAGGGTTTTCTTTTCTTCGATGGGGTTGCCGATTTGCACTGCCTGCTGGTCTTCCGTGGCGGATTCTTCACCCATAGCGGCGGAGGAGAATGTGGCACCGTGCAGGCCGTCCTTACCGGTACGACCGCCGATGACGACCACGGCGAGACCGGGCTTCATTTCCTTAGCGATGTCCTTTTGGGGGATGACGCCGGCGGTTCCGCAGAATACGAGCGGGTTGTAGATGTAGGTCGGGTCGAACTGAATGGCACCGCTCGTGGTCGGTATGCCCATGCGGTTGCCGTAGTCGCGCACGCCGTGTACCACGCCGCGCATGATGCCCAGCGGGTGAATGATGTTGTGGCCTTCGACCATGCTTTGCGGAGTGTCAGGCGCACCGAAGCAGAATACATCAAGGTTGGCGATGGGCTTGGCGCCTTTGCCGGCTCCCAGAATGTCGCGGATTACGCCGCCCAGACCTGTGTTGGCACCGGCGTAGGGCTCGATGGCGCTGGGGTGGTTGTGGGTCTCGGCTTTCAGGCAGACGGAGAGCTTGTCGTCCAGCTTAATGAAGCCGGCGTTGTCCACAAAGCAGCTCAGTACGAAACCGGGTTTCTGCGCCATGATTTCCTTGGAGGGGCGCTGAATGAAGGTCTTGTACATGCTCTTGATTTCCTCTGTCTCGCCATTCACGGTGTGTTGAATGGTGGCGGCGAAGATGCGGTGCTTGCAGTGCTCGGACCATGTCTGGGCAATTACCTCGAGCTCCACATCGGTGGGTTCGCGGTCAATTTCGTTGAAAATCTGCTGCACTACCAGCATGTCCTCCGTGGAGAGGGAGAGCTTCATGTCCTGGCTCAGCTTGCTCAGTTCGGCTTCGCTCAGGTTACGTACAGGTATGTGACGATATGTTGCCATAGTGAAAAATGTCGTCCTTTGAGGTTGGGGTTGAGTGCTTTTACTTCACGCTCCAGGTGTGGATGGCGGGGTTGCACACATCGTTGCAGAAGCGGGCTGCGAGTGCCTCGCGATCGCCTTCGCCGAAGATGTAGATTTTCTGCGTGATAGTGAGGGCGGAAATGGTGAAGGGCAGGCCCTTGCGACCGGCATAGTTCGTGAGGATGGCTTCTTTTTCCAGGTCGAGAGCTCCCTTCTTGATGCCGTAGGAGATGCAGAAGAGCTCACCTTCCAGAGCGGGGGTGCCGCCTTCTTCTACTTTTTGGGAGATGGGGTCAACCAGCACGCGGCGCATGTAATCAGCGGCAGCGGCGGTGTCGCCTTCACATTCAACGGTGTAGAGGCGGGTGTGATTGTAGGTCAGTTTGTCGCTGATGGGGGTATAGAGCAGCCTGTTAGCATCCGTCGCGGACTGAAAACGGCTGAAAACCTCAAATGTAAGTGTTGCCATAAAGTTGAAAAGGGCCACCGTACAGACCGTACGGTGGCCGTAAAGGGTTATTGTTACTTCTGGAGGCGCTGCAGAACTTCGGCGTAGGACTCCATGAACTCGCCCAGTCCCTGACGGAAGCGGTCCTTGTCCATCTTCTTGCCGGTGGTGACGTCCCACAGGCGGCATGTATCGGGTGAAATTTCGTCGGCCAGAACGATCTGAGTGGGGTCTTCGGCCAGACGTCCAAGCTCAATCTTAAAGTCGATGAGGCGCAGGTTAGCCTTGAGGAAGAACTCGCAGAGAGTATCGTTGACGAGCAGAGCCATCTTCTTGATGTTGGCGCATTCCTCCTCCGTGGCAGCACCCATCTCACGGGCGTAGTCGTCGTTGATGAAGGGGTCGCCGAGAGAGTCGTCCTTGTAGGAGAACTCAACGATGGGCTTTTTGAAGGCGGTACCCTCGGGTACACCCATGCGCTTGGAGAAGCTGCCGGCAGCGACATTGCGCACGATGACTTCCAGAGGAATGATGGATACTTTCTTTACCAGCAGGTTGATGTCGTCCACATCATCCACGAGGTGGGTCTTGACTCCCTTGGCCTCAAGCATGCGGTAGATGATGAGGGTGATGGCTTTGTTAAAGCGGCCCTTGTTCTCGAAGTCTTCTTTCTTGACACCGTTGAACGCTGTGGCGGAGTCCTTGTACTCCATGCGCAGAACATTGGGATCATCTGTCGTGAACAGCCTCTTGGCTTTTCCTTCGTAAATCGGTTCCATGATGTTATGTCGGGGGGTGGTAATTTCCCCTCGCGGCAACTATACCCGAACAGGCAGCTTTGTCAAGCCTAAAAAATACTCTGTCCGAAATGAGGTGATGAATTGATATGGGCCTGATAATAAAGGTTGGCAAATGCCGTTATGTATGCTATATTGTCGGGCATGAATCATCGAGTCATCTTGTCGGCACTTGTGCTTATCGGTTTGTTGCTTACCTGCGAAGCTAAGTCGGAGCGTTCGTGGTGGGAGTCCGCCTCGAATGTTCTTGAGAAGGGGGTGCGCAAGGGGGTGGAGCAGATTGATAAGGGGGTGGATGCCGTCGGAGAAAAGGTGGAGGGTATGGTGGACAAGGATGAGGCCGGGAACCGTCCGGTGACTTTCGGGTTCGATGCGGATGATGAGCAGGATGAAGATTTGCCCCGTGGTAAGAAGAACAAAAAGGATAAGAAAAAGAAGGTGCGAGGAATTGAGGATGAGGACTATGGCGAGGATTATGATATGGATCGCGTGAAAGACGATGCCGAGGGTACTGCCCGTGAAGATTTGGCTCGCGGGGAAATGCGATTGACAGTGAAGAGCCCGGAGGCGCTGGAGAAGGCACTCGTGAAGATGCGGGATGGCGGAGTGGGGACTCTCTATATCAATCACGGAGGTTCTCTGTCGTCATCTCGTTTAGTCAGTTGTCTGCGCGGGACGGTGCGAGGTGACTTGCTCAGTTACAGTTACAGGGAGGAGGGGAACACGATTAAGCTGATTGTGAACTGGGGGCAACATATTGACTTGCTCAAGGCTCATAAGAGCAAGGCGCATGCCGCTAAGCTGACCCCGCGTGAGCGCCAGACGCTCAGTCAGGCTCGTAAGATTATCGATGAAGTGGTGGAGCCCCGTATGAAGGATGATGTGATTGTGCGGGCTATCCATGATTACCTTATTGACCATACGGAGTACGATACGCGCCGTCGCAAGCGCGATGCTGTTGATGTGCTGTTGGAGGGTAAAGGGGTGTGCCAGGGCTATGCTCATGCCACGGCATTGTTGCTCAATATGGCGGGAGTGGAGTGCCGCTGTGTGTTCGGTTTCGCGGGTGAGGCTCACCTTTGGAATATTGTGAAAATTGATGGCAAGTGGTACCATTTGGATGTTACGTGGGATGACCCCGTCGGGGCGGATGAGCTTCGTTACAATTTCTTCCTTATCTGCGATCAGGATATGATGGCGCAGCGCCATCGTTGGAACAGAAAGACTGTGCCGGCTACCCCGGCTCTCACCCCTCGCGAAATGAAGCTGCGCGACGCTCATTTCCGTACGGCCGAGGAATATGTGGCTGCGGCTGAAAAGGCTTTTCGTCAGAAGAGAGCATATTTCCGAGGTTTCCTTGTGGGGGGTGCTAAGGAGTTCCCCCGCTTAAAGGAGATGCTCAGTGGCGCCGGTGCGTCCATTCGCATGCGCGACGTGTTTACCTGCAAACGTCCCAAGGATGTGGTGACAATTATTTTTGATTGACGGGGCGGCTCAGTGCTGTTCCGTCAGGGTGCGGAGCCATTGGCGGTAGTGCTCGGGGGAGATTTCGCTGGGGCGGATTTCCGCCTGCTCGCTCCAGAAGGTGGCGGTGTGCAGTACGGGTATGCCGCAGGCGGCTAAATGAGCGTCGATGGCGGCCTTGTGAGCGCGCACTCCTTCGCGCGTGGCGGCGTGGGCTACCCCCATGATTTGTGCGCCGCCGAAAGGCTCTCCGCCGTTGCGCCAGTAGCAATGGGTCATGCAGATGTGGCGACCGCATTCTGCGCCGGCCTGTTCCTCCATACCGACCGGGACGGTCCAGTGGAAGAGCCCGGCGGCGCCGGTTCCGCTGTGGTGGCCGGTGTTGCGGGTGTGGTCGAGAAATGCTGCGAATCTACCGATGACTCCGCGCTCATCGAGTGCGCGGGCGATGGTGCAGAACTTCTCATGGCTCATACCGAGAGCCTGCGCCCGTCCGAGCCACGGGGTGGGAACAAGTTCGTGATGGTTCAGACTTTCTTTAAGTGAGAGCAGTACCCGCCATTCTTCTTCGCTGAGGATGGGGCGCGAAGGGCGTTGCATGACCGGGAGCTCGGTCGTTTTGTCGCCGGGGCGCAGACCTGCGCGGCGCACATGTCCTACTCCGAGGGCAAACATGCCGACCACCGGCAGGGGGGCAAAGTCTGTGGCGCCGATATGTCGGGCCAGTAGTTCGCAATGCTCGGTGACGGTGGCGTAGCCGGTGGGGATTTTCAGCGTGGTCCACAGGCGGTAGTCGGCACCGGGAGCTGTGGGATTGTCGCTGCTGCGCAGCACAATATGGCCGGTAAAGGGGTCATTGTTGCGTAGCCATTCCCGGGCGGTGGTTTCGCGCTCGGCGGGGAGGCGCCATGCGATGAGCGCTCCGTCTGCCAAGGAGGTTGTGAGGAGGGTCTGGCGTATGCGGCGCACGGCTCCCGTCTGCACCATGCTGCGCAGGCGCTCCAGTACGATATCGGTTGACAGTCCGCAGCGGCGGGCAATTTCATCGAACGGTCGTTCATGAAAGCCCGACAGGCGATCTTCCGCAACGGCAAGTATCTTCAGGTCGAGGGCCGTGAGTTCCATGTTTGCGGGGTGCTTCCTGCGGTGAAGTCGGTAGGTCCGTCAGCGACGGCGGCGCTTGGGTGCTGCCGGGCGGGGCTTGCGCAGAGGTTTGGCTCCTTCGTCGAGCAGGGCTGTGTAGGCGTAGGTAAAACCGTCGAGCTTGCGGCGCTCAATTTTGTGCGAAATGAATATCTCCACACTCTTGGCGAAGTCTACTTCATCGGCTGTGAGCAGGGTAAAGGCATCGCCCTGTGCCTCGGCTCTGCCGGTACGACCGATGCGGTGAACGTAGTCCTCCGGGTTTTCGGGTACGCGGTAGTTGATGACGTGGGTGACTCCGCTTACGTCAATGCCGCGGGCGGCAACATCCGTCGCCACGAGTATGCGGTACTTATCTTCCTTAAATCCCTTGAGGGCAGCCATGCGGTCTTTTTGGGGGATGTCGGAGTGCATGACGGTGACTTCCTTGCCCCAGCCGGCATTGCTGAGCATGTTGGCTACGGTATCGGCCTCCTTGCGGGTGCGGGTGAACACCATGAGGTTGGTGAAGTCGGTGGCCTTTACCAGTGCCAGCAGGAGTTCATCGCGCTGGTCCAGACCTACCGGGTAAAAGGCGTGTGAAATGGTCTCGGCTACTTCGCGGCGGGCAATGGCAATCTCGGTCGGGTCGGTCAGACACCATTTGGCAAAGCCTTGCAGGATTTGCGGCATGGTGGCCGAGAAGAAGAGGGTCTGGCGACCCTCCCAGGGGCAGAGGTTGACAATCTTACGCACGATGGGCAGGAACCCCATATCCGTCATGCGGTCCACCTCATCGAGTACAAGGTGACGAACGGTCTTGAACTTCATGTTGCCGCGGTAGAAGTGGTCAACCAGGCGACCGGGGGTGGCAACGATGACTTCGGCTCCGGCTTTCAGCTCGTCGGTTTGCTTGCCGTAGCCTACTCCGCCATAGAGGAGGGCTACTTTGATGTCGGTGTGGCGGGCATAGGTGCGGAATGATTCGGCAAGCTGGTCGGCAAGTTCACGGGTGGGCTCCAGAACGAGTACTTGGGGTAATCCGTTAGCCTCGATTTTGGTGAGAAGGGGCAGGGCGAAGGCTGCGGATTTGCCGGTGCCGGTTTGCGAGGCACCGATGACGTCTTTGCCTTCCAGTACGACGGGAATAGCCTGTTCCTGAATGGGGGTGGGGGCCTCGTAGCCGCAGTCTTTTACGGCCTCCAGAATGGGGGCGGAGAGCCCCAGTTCATCGAATGTCATCTTGTTCGGTTTGTTACTTTGATTTTTTTGAAAATGGCAGTACCTGTGGGTTGATTACAGGTAGGGATTGTTGAGGATTTCTTCCTCGAGTGAAGTGTCGGGCCCATGTCCGCTGTGAATGATGGTGGTGTGCGGCAGGGGGAGGAGTTTGTCGCGTATGCCGCGGATGAGGCTGCTCATGCTGCCGCCGGGGAAATCCGTTCTGCCCACTGCCCCGGCAAAGAGAATGTCGCCGCAGAATACCTCTCCGGTCGCGCTCGACTTGTAGGCTACACCATCGGGGGAATGTCCCGGGATGTGGTAGATATGCCATGTCGTACCGCCCCATTCGCCGGTGGAGCAGGTGGTGCCGAAGGCATCGTCCACGCGGAATGGTTCGACATTCAGTCCGCCGCCCCAGCTTCGTGAGGCGAGTTCCTCCAAGGTAAGCTCGCGGCTGTAGGGCATGCAGGCGTGCACTCGGCAGCCGGTTGCAGCTACAAGTTCTGCCACTCCCTGTACATGGTCGAAGTGCTGGTGGGTGATGAGCAGGTCGGTGAGCTGAGCATCCGTCGGCAGATGACGTGCCACCCATGCGGCAAATCCCATCGGGGCATCGATGGCTACATAGCCGCTACGGCATTTAACCAGGTAGCCGTTGCATGCGCACGATCCGCCTGTGTACACCTGAATATCAGCGCTCATGGCGCGCATTATACACTACTTGTTCCGTTATGGCAAGCCCTTTTCGAACGCTGTTTTTCGAGCTGAAAAAGGCGGGTGACGGCGGATGTGGGAGATGAAAGAAACACCCGCGAACGCTTGCGGCATTCGCGGGTGCGGAAGAATAATGTTTCCGTAATATCAACAGGCTTTACAGCGTGCGGAAGGGAACGGCGGAGGCGCTCAGCACCGTGGGAGTGGCGGTGAAGTCCAGCGTGTTGCCGGAATTAGTGCGCACGTTGGTGGCGGTGATGTAGGTGGTAGCCATGCCGGTGTTGAAGTCGAAGTGAATCTCAATCTGAGTGGCGGCAAGGCTGGCGATGGCACCGCGGTTGGTGTTGTCTTCGTTGCCTCCGTCGTTGTCATCGTTCTGCTCGCCGGGGTATGCACCGAGAGCGGAGAGAACGTCATCGCTCTCCAGAGTGACGGAGCCGCCGGGCAGTGAAATAACGGCTACACCGATGTTCTGCTGGGTCATGGTGTACTGAATCACGCAGTTACCGATGTCGGTCGTGTAGTCGATGCCGACGCGACGATATACAGTAGTGGTGGTGCCAACGGCATTGAGGTACTCGGGAGCAATTTCAGGCTGGCTGTCATCACCATCGCTCAGGTCGTAGTCGGGCTTGGCATCCTGACCGGTGCCGGGGATGGGGAGCAGACCGGAAGTCAGACCATCACCGGTGGAGGGATTGTAACCTTCTACCTCTTCGGAGTAACCGGCTTCGATGCGGAAGCGGGGGTTGCCGAGGAGGAGGAAGCCTGCGCCGGAGCGGAAGTCCTGAGCCGTTACGAATGACTTGTTGTTGTTATCGCCGCCGCCGCCGCCGCAAGAGGTCATGCAGGTAAGACCGGTAAGAACGACCGCAATCGCCGAGCAGATAGAGAAAATCTTTTTCATGATAAGATGTGATTTGGATGTAAGGATTGTGTTGCTAGTCTACCATCATGTTCGATGGAGTCAAGCGAAAAAGTCAATTAATACGGATTTTTTTTGCTGCTTTTTTATAAGGCGAGTCGGTGGCAAAAGTCGTCGTCACTTTTCAGCGAGCGAATGAAAGCTGTCAGCAAGTCGATGCAGGATTGAACGTCCGCCATGTCTGCCGTCTCGACCGGGCTGTGCATGTAGCGCAGCGGCAGTGAGAGGTTGGTGGCCGGCACGCCGCTGCGAGAGCGGAATATCTGGTCGGTATTCGTACCGGTGGTTCGTCCGCTTGTCTCGCGCTGCATGGGGATGTTGTTTTCTCCTGCTACCAGTTCGAGCCGTGCATTGATGTTCGGATGACAGGCCGGTCCGTAGCACAGGCAAGCGCCCTTGCCTAAACGGACATCACCGTAGCGGGCGGGGTTCAGACCGGGGGTGTCGGTGGCGTGGGTGACATCCAGACAGATGGCGGCATCGGGCTGCAGTCGATAGGTGAGCATAGCTGCACCGATGCAGCCTACTTCTTCCTGAACGGTGTTGGCAAAGACGATGTTCCACTCCGGTTCCAAGCCTTCTTCTTTGAGCTTGCGGGCTGTCTCGGCCAGAATGAAGCCGCAGAGCCTGTCGTCAAGCGCACGGCAGACCAGCCGTTTACCGTCGTTGAGCATGAGCGGGCCGTCGCAGTATACGCCGCGGTCGCCCACGCGCAGACCGAGGGCCTCGACTTCTTCGCGGCTGTCGCAACCGAAGTCAACGTAGAGCTCCCAGAGTTTGGGTGCCTTATCGCTGTCATCTCGGATGTGGATGGCGGTGTTGCCGATGACTCCTGTGACCTCGCCGTCGGTGCCGAAGAAGCGCAGACGGCGGCCGCGGGCAATGGCTACATCGGAGCCGCCGAGTCGCTCGACGTGAGCAAAGCCGTTGTCGGTGATGTGGCGGATGGAGAAGCCTATTTCGTCGGCGTGGGCATCGAGCATGAGGGTGGGGGCACCGGGCTTTTTGCTTTTGAGGATGGCCCAGGTGGAGCCATAGGCATCGCACTGCTGTTCATCGGTGAAGGGTTTTATGTACTCAGCCCACAGGCGCTGAGCGTCCATCTCCATGCCGGTGGGCGAGGGGGTGTCGAGCAGGGTGGAGAGAAAGTCAGAGGCGGCGTCAGTCATGGTCGTTACATGTTTTTGTAAGCGATGTCGCTGCGGCGCTGGCTGCCGTCGAAGTCAACCTTGGCGGCTTCGGCATGAGCGCGGGTGCGGGCCTCGTCGAGGGTGGCTCCCTGAGCAACGATGGCGAGCACGCGTCCGCCGTTGCTCACCCAGCCATCGGCTGTCTTTTTCGTGCCGCAGTGGAAGATGCGGGCAGCGCACTCGTCCAGACCGCGAATGAGGTCGCCGCTGTGAGAGCTTGCGGGGTAACCGGCGCTGGCCAGTATGCAGCACACGCTCCATCCTTCATCAAAGGAAATGAGCTCGGGGGAGAACTCGCCCTTTGCGCCCTTCAGGCAGAAAGTGGCCAAATCGCCGCGCAGCAGGGGCATGACGGCCTCGCATTCCGGGTCGCCGAAGCGGCAGTTGTACTCTATCACTTTGGGGCCCTGCGGGGTGAGCATGAGGCCGAAGTAGAGGAAGCCGCGGTAGGGCAGTCCGTCTGACTGCAGACCGCGCACTGTCGGAGCGACGATGGTTTGTTCAATGGTCGCCAGTAGTTCGGGGTCTGCCAGTTGACGCGAGGCAACGGCACCCATGCCGCCGGTGTTGGGGCCTTCGTCGCCGTCCTGCAATCTCTTATAGTCGCGGGCCGGGCAGAGGATGAGGTACTTGTCGTCGCAAATGGCACCGAAGATGGATATCTCGGGGCCGGTGAGGAACTCTTCTACCAGCAGACGTCCTTCACCGAAACGCTTTTCGATGAAAACTTCGCGCAGGAACTCTTCGGCCGAGGCGGCATCCTGACACACGGCCACGCCCTTGCCGGCTGCCAGTCCGTCAAATTTCAGTACAGTGGGGTACTGCCCGTTGATGGCGGCGATGGCGGAGTCGTAATCTGCGACGGCGCACGCTTTGCCGGTCGGGATGTTGTGGCGCACGAGGAAATCTTTGGCGAACTCCTTGCTGGCCTCGAGCTGAGCGCTTTCTTTCTGCGGTCCCCAGCAGGGAATGCCGGCGGCCACGCAGCGGTTGGCCAGACCGTCTTCCTTGACGAGATAGCTTTCTTCACCCGCTACGCAGAGGTCGATTTCGTTGTCAACCAGCCAGGAAATGAGTTCATCGAAGCTACCGGCCGGGATGGGGGTGGCCGTTTGCTTGATGGCGTCACTACCGGGGTAAGTGAACATCTGCGGTTTGCAGGGGCTTGCTGCGAGTGTTTCTACCAGCGCTTGTTCGCGCCCGCCTTTTCCGATAACTGCTATTTTCATGCTGAGCATATTGTAGCAGTTACAGGCGTTTTTGGCAATAGCTTTTTATAAAATGGATTTTTGTGGAGTAAGACACTTTGGTGCCTTGTCGTACGATGAGTTATTTGCTATTGTCGCTGCATTGCTTACGATGAATACGGCGCGCATAGATGTTAGGCTGATGTTGCGAGTGCAGCAAATTCCTGCCGAAATGGGGCGAGAGGAGGTTATTCGTACTTTGGCGCAGGAGGTGGCGGCAGAGCATTTTCCGGGGATGGGGGAGCTGCTGGCCGAGACTGCTTTGGAGCGCGAGGCGGCTGAGCCGACCTACCTCGGACGCAGTCTGGCGGTGCCTCATGCGCGAGTGCGCGGGTTGTCGGCGGCTGTCGTCTATGTTGCTCCGGCTGAGAGGGTGCTTTGGCACGAGGAGCCGGTTGAGTGCGTGGCTCTGCTTTGCGTGCCGGAGGAACGTCCTGAGCTGCACCTGCAATTGCTCAGTCGGATTGTTCGCTGGAGGATGAAGGGTGGGGAACTGCAACTGCCGGCTGAATTGTGAGTGAAAAATGGAGTTGCCAAACCACATTGGAATTGCTACAATAAGCGCCGTCAATCATGCTTGCCAGAAGAATCATACCTTGTCTTGATGTGACCGACGGAAGGGTCGTTAAGGGTACGCAATTTGTGAACCTGCGCGATGCCGGTGACCCGGTGGAATGTGCTGTGGCTTATGATCGTCAGCAGGCGGATGAGCTTGTTTTCCTCGATATTACTGCCAGCAGCGACCATCGGGCAACGATGGCGGATGTCGTACAGCGAACAGCGGCGCAATGTTTCATGCCTTTGACGGTCGGCGGCGGAATTCGCAGCGTGGCGGATATGCGGCGTATGTTGCATGCCGGGGCGGATAAGGTCGCGCTCAATACGGCGGCTGTTCTTCGCCCTGAGTTGGTAAGTGAGGGGGCAAATGCCTTCGGCTCTCAATGTGTCGTGGTGGCGATAGATGCTGCGCGTTGCGGGGAAGGGTGCTGGAGGGTTTCCACCCACGGAGGGCGCAATATGTTGGAGCTCGATGCCGTTGAATGGGCTCGTGAGGCAGAGCGCTTGGGTGCCGGAGAGATTTTGCTGACCAGTATGGATGCCGACGGCTCGAAAGACGGCTATGACATTGAGCTGACGCGCCGCGTGAGCGAGGCAGTGCGCATACCCGTCATTGCCAGCGGCGGAGCCGGTAATTTGGATCACATGGTTGATGTGCTGACGCTCGGGCGGGCGGATGCCGTGCTGGCGGCCTCGATTTTTCATTTCGGGGAGTTCACTGTTCCGCAGGCTAAGGAATATTTTGCCGCGCGGGGTATACCGGTGCGCCCGGTTATTTATGGTTAAATTGTTTGAATGGTGATTGCCGAGCCGTTGTGTTGTTGTGGACACGCTTCCGAAAGGATTTTCGGAATTCGGGTAAAATAGGCTTGTTTTCTCTCCGGTTTTCTGTCAATATGAGTACGCTGTTATCGCTTTTTATGAAATCTTTTACCGTCATTAGCTCTTTTTCGTTGGTAGGCCTGTTGGGTTGCGCTGTTCTGGCTTCCTGTGAAGAGAAGGAAAATGCATCAACGCCTGTTGTTATGCAGGAGAAAGCGTCTTCCTTGTCTGTTGCATCGGAGCAAAAGGAAGCTGCACAGAAGGCCCTGGCTCAGCAAGGGATTACCGAAGAACAATATGTGCAGGCTATTCGGGATGCTATATCGCAATCGAACCTCGAATTGCTGACTCGATTGGTGCAAGCCGGTGCAGATGTGAATAAAGGTGAATTTGTTGGCGGCTGCGGGTGCTCAGTAATGAGCGTGGGGTATGTACAGTTGCGATGAGTGATTAAGGAGTTGATGTCATGTTGAAATCTCTGAGGGAAGGTTTTCGTCACTATGCTGATTTTCGCGGGCGCAGCACACGCGCGATGTTCTGGAACTTCGTCGTTGCTACACACTTGGTGATATGGCTCTGCATGTTGCCTGCCTTGGTGGAGTTCATGAAGTTCTATCATTTTTTATTGCAGGATGTACGCTTTGTCAGCCTTTTTCTGGATAGCAAAACCCTTGCGCTTGCGTACGATACATCCATGGTGGAATGTGTGGTGAAGGAACTCGGGGAAGAGTATTTTGCCGGAGGAGTGGCGGAGTTGTGGCCGGTGTTGCTTGGTTTGGTGCTGGGCTGTGTGGCGGCACTGGCGGTAGCGGTGCCGACTTTGGCGGTGACGGTGCGACGTTTGCGCGATGCCGGGAAGAGTCCTTGGTGGGTTCTTCCGCCCGTGCTCACGATGGTGCCGCTGCCGGTGGTGTGTCATCTGGCATCGGTTCTGTCGTTGGTTACATTGGTATTCTGCTGCTTGCGCAGTAAGGAGGAATTGCCACCGCTCCCGCCGGAAAATTG
Source organism: Akkermansia sp. (assembly GCA_030535875.1). Taxonomy (GTDB): domain Bacteria; phylum Verrucomicrobiota; class Verrucomicrobiia; order Verrucomicrobiales; family Akkermansiaceae; genus Akkermansia. Next base: position 26,167 of record JAUNRC010000016.1, read on the forward strand.
ATGAAATAACGTTGCTTCGCAGATGTTATGCAAGTGCTCTCGGGGGTGGCCTGCTATGGGGTTGCCCTAGAATAAAAATATGTGCCGCCGTTAGGTTGAAATGGGGTAATTATGAGCGGAATGTCGTATTTTTGCGCTTTTCGGCCTCGGGTGGGCATAAATGTACGTTTTTTAGCTTGCGTAGGCGCTTGAAAATGTGTAGAATGCCCGCGACCGCGTGCGCGGTGGGGCCTTGCTCTGCTGCTGCGAGGTGACAGGCGGGGGTGCTCGAGACCTCCGCGCCCTGCCAATGGGAGCAAGCGCCGGTACCGGCTCCCTGCGGTGCAGACAGGAACCGGCACAGAAGATAGAAAAAGAAATAAAAAATGAGTATACATTCCGTATCGTGCGCCGTAGGCGCCAACCCCATCACAATCGAAACCGGCAAGATTGCCCGCCTGGCAGACGGCGCTGTGACTGTTCGTTGTGGTGATACCGTGGTTCTCGTTACCGTTGTGAGTGCCACAAAGATTAAGGACGGTCAGACCTTCTTCCCTCTTTCCGTTGAGTACAAGGAGAAAGCCGCTGCTGCGGGTATGTTCCCCGGCGGTTACTTCAAGCGCGAGGGACGTCCCACGGAGAAGGAAATTCTGACATGCCGTATGACGGACCGTCCTCTTCGCCCCATGTTCCCCAAGGGTTACTTCTACGACACTCAGGTCATCTCTTTGCTGATGGCTGCAGACGGTGAGAACGAGCCCGATATTCTGAGCATCAACGGTGCCTCTGCTGCCTGTGTCATTTCCGATCTTCCCTTTGCCGAGCCCGTGGGTGCTGTGCGCGTGGGCCGCATCAACGGTGAGTTTGTTATCAACCCCACCAACAGCCAGCGCGTGGAGTCCGACCTTGATTTGGTATATGCCGGTTCCAAGGACCAGGTTATCATGATTGAGGGTTCTGCCAATGAGCTGCCCGAGGAGGATTTCATCGCCGCCCTGCGCTTTGCTCAGGAGAACGTCGCTAAGATTTGTGCTGCTCAGGAGGAGCTGCGCGGTCTGTGCGGCAAGCCCACTCGTGAGTACGAGCTGACCCTTGCCAAGCCCGAGCTGCTGGAAATCGGTTACGCTGTGGCCGGTGATCGCATTGAGGATGCTATTTACGCTCCCAATAAGATTCAGCGCCAGAAGCAGGTGGGTGCCCTTCGCGATGAGGTTGAGGCTAAGATTAAGGAGACTTATCCCGATGCTACCGACTTCGACGTGGAGCAGGTGTTCGAGTACATCCAGAAGAAGGCCTTCCGTATCTCCATCATGGAGCAGGGTAAGCGTGCCGACGGCCGCACCATTAAGCAGCTCCGCCCCCTTTCCGCTGAGGTGAACGTGCTGCCCAGCGTGGTGCACGGTTCCGCTCTCTTCTCCCGCGGCGAGACTATGTCCATGTGCTTGGCTACTCTTGCTCCCATGGAGGAGAAGCAGTACCTCGACAACTACACCGGTTCCGTGGACGAGAAGCGCTTTATCCTGCACTACAACTTCCCGCCCTTTACTGTGGGTGAGACCGGTCGCTTCGGTGGTCAGAACCGCCGTGAAATCGGTCACGGTGCTCTGGCTGAGCGCTCTATCGCTCCCGTTGTTCCCTCTGAAGATGAGTTCCCCTACGCTATTCGCGTGAGCTCTGAGATTATGGAGTCCAACGGCTCCACCTCCATGGCTTCCGTATGCGCCGGCACACTCTCGTTGCTGGCTGCCGGTGTGCCGCTCAAGCGCCCGGTTTCCGGTATTTCCGTGGGTCTGGTGACGGAGTTCGAGAAGGAGGGTGATCGTGAGCCTAAGCGCTATGAGACTCTGCTGGACATCATCGGCTCCGAGGACTTCTACGGCGACATGGACTTCAAGCTTTGCGGCTCTGAGGTCGGTGTGACCGGTTATCAGTTGGACCTCAAGCTGCCCGGTATCCCGCTCTATATTCTCGAGGAGGCTATTCACCTCGCCCGTAAGGGCCGTCTGCAGGTGCTTGAGACGATGAATACCTGCATCTCCGAGCCTCAGAAGATGAGCCCGAATGCCCCGCGCATCGAGTCCACCACCATCCCGCAGGATCGCATCGGTGAACTTATCGGGCCCGGCGGTAAGAATATTAAGGCTCTTCAGGCCGAAACCGGCACCGATATCAACATCGAGGAGGATGGCACCGTGCGCATTTACGGTAGCCGTCAGGAGGGCGTGGAGCGCGCTCTGTACCTCATCGACCGTATGTTTAAGGAGATTGAAGTGGGCGAAACCTACGAGGGTAAGATTGTCTCTACCAAGGAGTTCGGCGCTTTCATGGAAGTGCTGCCCGGTAAGGACGGTCTTATTCATATCTCCGAGCTGGCTGAAGGCCGTACGCAGAAGACGGAGGATGTCGTCAAGGTTGGCGATGTTGTTACGGCTAAGTGCATCGGCATAGATGATAAGGGCCGTGTGAAGATGTCTATGCGTGCCGCTGCCCGCGACCGCAAGGCTAAGGAGGCCGCTGCTGAGCAGCAGGACTGATTACTCCTCTTCTTCATTGAAAATTTCACCGCGTTCCTGCCGTCGGAGGTGGGGACGCGGTGTTTTTTCGGGGGGAATATTGTTGAGTAGTGCAAAAAAAACGAAAAAATTGCCCTGAGATTGCTTTTTTGATTGCAAAGACGCAGATTCTGGTGTAAAAGATATATCGAACAGTCGCAAATTTACTTACACCATGTGGAAATACATCATTATCGGCTCAGTAACACTCTTCCTGGGTGCGTCCTATCTCTTCACTAAGAATCACGATGCCATGACTGCTCCCGGCGGCGAAATCGCTGCTATTCAGACGCAGTTCGAACAGGCTATCGGTAAGAATAAGAACATCGCCCTCGACAAGACGATTAAGGCTTATGCTGAGTGCCGCACTGAATGGCTCCAGAGCCAAACAGCCGCCAATGAGGCCAAGAAGGCTGAGATTGACGGTCAGATTGAGACCGTGAAGAGTGAGCTCGAGGAAGTCTCTCGCGAGGCTGAGGAACTGACCGGCCGTCTGGATGCCATTAAGAACCAGAAGTCTGAAGTCTTCGCTAAGGTTGCCCCCATCGTTGATTTGGATGCCGATTCCTCCACCGAAGAAGAAGTCGGTGATAAGGTTAAGCAGCTGATGGATGATAACGTTACTCTTGAGCGTAAGAATGCTGAGGAGGAAGCTAAGATAGCTGCTCTCGGCGCTGAGACTGAGCGCCTTAATAATGGTATTGCCGCAGCCCGCAAGTTGGCTCAGGATCGTCAGGCTCGCATCTCTCCTCCTGATTTGAAGTGCTCTGTGCTCGAGGCTGATTACAATCTGGGCTTCTATGTGCTCGATGCCGGCATCGACAAGAACGTTGTGATTGGTTCCCGTTTGGCAGTCATGCGCGGCGAGAAGAAAATTTGTGAACTGAATGTCACGACTGTAGAGTCCAGCCGCTCCAGTTGTGATGTTGTAGAGAGCACGCTTATTCCCGGCGAGCAGGTAGAAATCGGCGATACCGTCGTTTCCGTCAGCGCTAAATAATTCTCAACCTTTACACTTACTCATATCAAAATGAAAATTGTACCTCTCATTGCAATTATTGCCACCATGGGTCTGGGCGTGGCCGGTTGGATGTACTCCAATCAGCAGCAGACGACGATGAAGCTCGTTGTCGGGGCCTCCGGCGGAACGGATGGCGCTACCGGTCTGAAGGCCGCTAATCGTAATCTCGATGGTCGAGTGGCTGCTATATCCGGCGAGCGTAAGAAGGCGCTCGAGGCCGGTACCGAGGCTTTCACCCTCATGCAGCGCTCAGCCGAGGAAGTGAGTCAGGCTGAGGCTGAGCTGACCCGCCAGCAGGATGCTCTGGCCGAGATGAAGGCTCGCGTGGATGAGGCCAAGAGCAGTCAGGGTGAAATTCATGCTGAGCTCGATGCCCTGTTGGCTTTCTTCCGTTCTCTGCCGGCTCTTAGCGGTGTGAGCGATTTGAACGAGGCTGTGGCTACGCTCGAGTCTACCGTAGCTCAGGAGAAGGAGCGCGCCTCCACTCTGAAGACCGAGCTGGAAGAGAAGTCTACTGTGCGGGCCGCTGCTGCCAAGAAGGTGGCAGAGCTCTCCGCTGAGTTGGCTCGTCTGGATGGAGCTAACCGCCGCTTTGAGGAAGAGTACCGCAAGAATGATGATGAGTTCATGGTTCTGGCAGTTGACAAGAGTTTCAACTTCGTGGTGTTCACCGTCGGGAAGGACAGCGGTTTGATTGCCAGCGATACCGACCCTGTGCTGGTGAAGCGCGGGAGCGAGCTGATTGCCAAGCTGCGCATCGTGAGCATTTCCAACGGTCAGGTTATTGCTGAGTTCAATCCCTCTGAGCTTGCTCCGGGCGTGAACATCGAGGTCGGTGATCGTGTGTTCAAACAGAAGCCCATCGGCTCCTGATTCGGACCGCTTAATTTCTCTATTCTCTCTCCGCCGCCATACCTCACTGAGGTCGGGCGGCGGAACTTTACCCGGAATATCTTACAAAGTCATAATATGAAATACATCGTTATCTCAGCCACAGTGCTGGCCGCCGCCTGCATGAGCTCCTGCCAGCGTTCCGTCCCCATGGTGCCGCCCTCAACCCGTGAGGTCGTGCCGCCACAAGGAAGCACCGTCACTCCGAAGTCCTGGAGCCGTGTGACGGAGCAGGAGGGCAACGCCGTACTGGGGCCGCTCAGCAATATGCGCCGCTGAGTTCGTCTCTTCACACCTCTCTGCATGTCTCTCATGACCCGCGCGGAAAGAGCTGCGATTGTGCTGGATGAGCTGCAGCGGGCATACCCGGAGCCGGGCTGCCCGCTGCACCACCGCGATGCTTTTACTCTTCTTGTTGCCGTCATGCTCTCGGCCCAGTGTACCGATGCGAGGGTAAATAAGGTCACGCCGGCGCTCTTTGCCGCTGCGCCTACACCACAGGCTATGGCTGCCATGAGCTGGCAGCAGGTGAGAGAATATATTGCTACCTGCGGATTGACAGAGACGAAGGCCCGTCGCTTGGTGGCGACTGCACAGCAACTCGTTGAGCTGCATGGCGGACAGGTGCCCTCTACCTTCGAAGAACTTGAGGCTCTCCCCGGCGTGGGCCACAAGACCGCAAGCGTTGTGATGGCTCAGGCCTTCGGGCATCCTGCTTTCCCGGTCGATACTCATATCTTTCGCCTCGCTCGTCGGTGGGGGCTGAGTAAGGGTAAAACGGTGGAAAAAGTTGAGGCGGATTTGAAAAAAATCTTCCCTCGTGAGCGCTGGAACCGCCTACATGTGCAGTTTGTGCTCTGGGGCAGGGAACATTGCCCGGCGCGCGGTTGCAATCCCACCTGCACCATTTGTGAGCGACTTCGGGCTTAATGTTTGTGTGGTAGCCACAGTGAGTTATGTGTTTATCATGTCAATAAACAGATTAAGGAATAGAATCCTTACATTAACCAACGTACCACTAGCCAATTACACCAACGCGTACTATGAGAAGAAAATGCAAATATGTAGGGTTTTTTCTGTTGTTGATAATTATATATTATTTTATTGAACTCTTTTATTTTGAAAAAAGATTGAGTGATTTTATAGAAACAGATTTTGTGACATTGGAATCAGGGAAAACTCTACAAAATTATCCGGTGGCAAAATTGCAATTTGGAGATTCTGAAAATAATGCTTCGTGGGTTTCTTATTCTTGTTCACTTGCTCCATTTAGGCTTATATCTAAAAATGCTATATTAGTTAAGTTTCGTGATGGAGAAACACACGTTTTTATAAGTTATGTGTTATTTGATACCGGTAGGTCTATACCTGGCATGCTTGGAATGCATTGGATTGAAACTGTGACAGGAGGTGCTATGATCTATTTACAAAGCTATAGCACTGTATATGTTGATGGAGTACCATATACTATAGAGACTACCCTGAAAGATCAAAATATAACAAAAGATGTATTTTTGAATATTATAGAGGAAGCGTTCAGAAAATCGGATTTTAATAATATATTATTTAGTAGTAGGGATATCCTGTCATCTAACTGAACAATTACAAGCAGTGAGTGCGGAGATTGCTCTCCGCACTCACGCTAATTGCTATCCAATGATAGCATTGACCGGTCCCGTATGTAAAATGACTTTACAACTATAATGGCGCCTGATTTTAAGACACCCGTTTAAGCCCCCTTTTGCTTGTGCAAAGTATCGTGTGCGTGTATAATCTAACTAACTCACTGACATGCAAAACGAAAAAATACACAAGAGAGGACGCTACGCCGCAGAGTTCAAGGAAAAGGTAGCATTGGAAGCACTCACCGGCGCAAAGACTCATGCTCAAATAGCGTCAGAGTATGGCATCAGCCCTGATTTGGTAAAGGACTGGAAAAAACAGGCAAAGGATATGCTTGGTGAATGTTTCCGTCGAGGCGGTTGTAAGAGCGAAATGGAGAAAAAGGATGAGCGCATAGCCAATCTGGAACGTCTTCTTGGCAAGCGCGAGTTTGAACTTGATTGGCTGTCAAAAAAAGCCAAGGAGTTGGGACTGTAGCGCAACGTCGCCAACTCCCGGATATGGGTGGGGTAGCCCCTTCGCGCAAACGGCAATGTGAGTTGCTTGAATTGTCTCGCATCAGCACTAACTACAAGAAACGCCCTCTGAAGGATGAGCCTGATACCGAGCGAGCCATAGAGCAGCTTTACGAGGAAGATGCAACCATAGGGAGACGCCGCCTGCCGATTATGTTGCAACGTAGATATGGCATTGAGATAGGCGTGAAGAAATGCCAGCGGCTGAAGAAGAAGCTGGGCTTGCGCACGCTTTATCCCCATCGCGATACCAGTGCACCGAATCCCCGAGACGAAAAAGAGTCCTATCTGCTTAAGGATATGGAAATCAATGAGGTTGATCAGGTATGAACCAGCGATATTACCTATATTCAGATCGACCGTTGCAACTACTATCTTTGCGTAGTGATGGATTGAGATAGCCGCTTTGTATTGGGGTGGATCATGGGGCGGCATATGGATGTAAGGTTGTGCCTCGATGCCTTAGACATGGCGTTGAAAAGTGGGCGCTGGGCTGACAATATCATCATGGAGCGTTTTTGGCGTACCTACAAATACGAGCTGTTCAACTTGTACGATGATGTCACCTTGGAGGCTATAGAAAAAAGGCTCAAGATATGGATTCGCTACTACAACAGCGAGCGATTGCACGCAGCACTGGATAATAAAACCCCGGAAGAATGGAGAAAAGAGCAACAAGCAGTGGCCTGACCCCCATTCGGCGAATTTTTTGGCGATTTTTCCGCTTCGGCGGGGCTCCCTCCGCTACGCTCCGGGGGCGCGCTACACGCGACACGCCCACGCCTTCGCTTCAAAATCGCCAAAAAATTAGGATTGACAATCAACGCAAAAAACAGTAACCTAACCACAGTTCCAAGCATCGGCTCAGAAATTCCTTAAACTTCATTGCCGGTGGTTAGAAAATGGGGCGCACCTCATATCATTAACTAACGTACTTTTATGAAACTTTATCGCTTCTGCCTGATTTTTGTTGTTGCTTTTATGATGGGAATGGGGGCTTCTACTTCTATGGGTGCCGATGTCGATCGCCCCGTTAAGAAGACTGTTAAGAAGGTAAAGAAAGTCAGAAAAGGAAAGAAAAAAGCTCAAAAGTCAGCGCAGACTAATCAGAAACAATTGCTTGCCCGGAAACAGCTCCTCGATAAACAGGTGACTCGCGAGCAGTATGTATCAGCAATGAATAGCGCTGTGCTTGCTAATGATGTTGATATGATTAGGTTGCTGATTGATGCCGGTGCGGATGTGAATGCCCTGCACAAGGAATGCACGCCGTTGTATACCGCCATACTGGAGAGTAAGCAGGAAACTGTGAAAGTATTGCTCACGGCTCCGGGGATTGACGTGAATAAGGAGTGTGTGCGAGGCTGGACCCCTCTTACGATGTCGGCTGAGAATTTTCGCCCCGTTGCATATCTGAATTTGCTGTTAAGTGCACCGGGAATTGATGTCAACAAGTCGAATGGCAATGGGGAAACTGCGCTCTTTTGTGCTGTCTCCGCTCATCAGGTGGATAAGGTTAAGGCGCTGTTGGATGTACCTGGCATTCGGATTGAACAGGCTGATAATAAAGGATTTACACCGCTGCAGGTGGCGGAGCGAAGTAGAGATAATGATGTTGCTCGTCTGATACGCGAGGCCATGCAAAAGGAATAGCTTGCGGCTATGGTGGATTCCGGGATTTTTAATGATACCAACATGGGTGAGTCGGTTTCAGATTTGCCGGTGCGTTATCCCGCACCCGATGATAAAAAAGTAGCAATCCGGTCTTGCCTGTCTTTGTAACAACACGAATCAGGGAAGCCAATACACCTCACGCGAATGGCTCTGAGAATTGGAAGATAGCGGAATAATTATCAGCATGGATGGTAAGGGGCGATGGGCTGAGTGGGGTCCCATGTGAGCAGCCACAGGCAAGGATGGCCGGAGCGGGTGAGGTCGCAGGCGGTAATTTGGAGATAGCCTCGGTAGATGTAGCGCTGATGGAGAGCGACATTACCGTTGTTGATTATTTTCCTTGTGGCGTTGCCCCCTGATGGAGAAAACGAGTGAGGAGAGGTTGAATGTTGCTCCAATCTTATGGAATGGGGGCTTCTATGGTATGCGTGCCTGTATTTGATTTTCAATTTGGCTGCTGCCACATGTGTCCCAAAGATTTTCTAAACGATAGCAAAACAGCAAAAATCGGAGC
>JAUNRC010000060.1 GCA_030535875.1 Akkermansia sp.
CGCAATACAATATTGCTTCGACTCCGTTTGCTCATTTGGTTCAACATGTTCGCCAAAGAACAATCCAAGTAAGCGAACACATTAAGGCAACAGAATAATTCAAAAATCTGTTCTTTTAGCATGGAGTTCTCCCTTTCGGCTCAATTTCTTCTTATTTACGGCTCGTTTTATCAAATTTTGAGCCGATTACAAGCCAATATTGAGCCGATTCTGCTGGAATCCAGGAGACGATTCGGAATAAAACAGGGCAACATTAAGAGCTGACCGGAGAGCTATTACTCCAAGTAAGGCAGCTCTATCTGACGATCAAAATCGGATTTGAAAAGTCTGTCCTGAGTTACTCTGTACTTTTCGAACTCGTTTTCGGCGTGTTCCTTGGTAATCTCGGCAGATATTCTGTCGGCATCTTGCAATAACTCTCTGTCATCGGCTTGCAGAATGCGGTCTAAGTGGCGGGCCCAATCTTCCATGGTCATGGGGATGTGGCGTTTGGCTCGGTTTTCGGCAAGGTCAAGATAGGCGCTCACAATACGGCCAAGCTCTTCCAATTCATTTTCTTTCAGGTAATTTTTTGCCACCACTACGTCTGTCTTGACAATTTTACCATGCGGAGCTTTCTCCCAAGTGGTCAGCCCCATGTGCTCGACCTCTGCATCGGCTCGTTCCATAATCAGCTCCGCTGCGGTATGTCCATGGACAGCATAGTGTAGCTTATTTTGCACCTTAGCGTAAAAAGCGCGAGTTTCCGGTGCATGGGCATCGTAATCCATGCTAGTGGCATATATGTCTGTAATTTTCTGGTAAAAACGGCGTTCGCTCAAGCGAATCTCGCGAATCTCTGCCAGCAGGTGTTCAAAGTAATCCTGTCCCAGAAACCTGCCGTTCTCCATGCGCTTGCGGTCGAGCACATAGCCACGGATGGCAAAGTCTCTCAACACCGCCGTAGCCCATTGGCGAAATTGGGTAGCCCGCTTGCTGTTGACTCTGTAACCAACAGCAATGATAATGTCAAGGTTATAGTATTCCAGACGGCGGTTTACCTTGCGATTTCCCTCGTTTCGAACTGTCAAGAAATCCTTGACAGTTGACTCACGACTTAACTCCTCCTCCTCGTATATGTTGAGTATATGCAAACTGATATTTTGCTTTGTTGTTCCATATAGCTCGGCAAGCATCTGCTGAGTCAGCCATACAGTATCATCTTCCAGTCGTACTTCTATACCCTCCGCGTCACCTTGCATGGCAAAGATTAGGAACTCAGCTGTACTATTACGAATCTGTTGTTTCTTTTGCATGGTATGAATAAAAGGCTGTAGGAAACGAGAGGAATAAGAATCACTACTGCACTTGAATTGTAGCACTTATCAGATTTTTTACCAGCGCAAAATGAGCTTGCAATCATTCTATGGATTTTTTTCAGATTTGCTGACAGATGGGGATTAACTTCAACCTCAGAAATGGGTGTCGGAGGAAAAAGGCTTGCCTTAATTTGTCAAAAAGCTAGTGAGAGTAACCCAGCCCGCAAGAACGAGACATGATACGTTTAATAGCTGCGTTGGCCGACTCTATTCGAGCAGAGTTGACCCCATACCGTATACCGTTCATGATGCCGTTGAACTTATCAGCTATCCCAATGGCAAAGCGTTTCAAAAGAGGAATCCCAGACGCCACACTCATCTTAACCCATGAAATAAGTGATCTCTGCGAGGAGGAGGAAGAGTCGCACTTAGTACCCATTTATCAATCCTGAGTACGGAAGCGATGGAAATGGCATAGAAGTCAGCTATTGTCTGAGCCGGCTCATGAAGGTGACGTCCGGATATTTGCTCCATCATCCGGCGGTAGTTCAGCCTTTACTTTTGAATATTTTATTCAGCATCAACCTCTTGTAACGCGTGTTAGAAGCAAAAGCAAGCCTGAACTACTGTTTTTTATTTAATATTGCGTTACTATGGCAGCTAAGGTTCATCAGCAAATCTGAAAAAGAGACGTTTTAGTGTTTAAAACACGATTTATCCTGTACAGTATCTGATTTTTTTGCTAGACTACGCAACATCATCCGTTTAGCGAATTTCATACAATGAAACAATATATATATGCTGATGGTGTGGAGAATGTGAGTCTGGCGGGCGGAATGGTTCGTTTGGATATGTTCCATTATGCCGGCCGTCCTGCGGAGGGAGAACGAGAGTTGGCGCGAGAGGTTGACCAGCAGCTTGTGCTGCCGCCTGCTGCCTTCATGCGTGCCTACGAATCGATGCAGCGCTTCGTGGCAGAACTGGAAAAAAGCGGCTTGGTTAAACGCTCGGCCGCTGCTCCGACGGAGGCCTCGCAACATGCCTCGGCATCACCTAATTTTGAATAATTTATGGCCATATCGGAGCAGGAAAAGACAGCAAGGGCCTGTCTGGAGGAAATTTGTAAATTGGTACCCGATGCCGGTAACCCCGAGGCGCTCATCGGCGACTTGGTTATAGATGGTCCCGCGCGGGTGCAGGATGTGCTGACATCATTGCGCCTGAAGCCGGAGTGGCGGGATGATGTCGGGGCGGATGAGTTGGCCACGCATTTCGGCTCGCCGGTGGTACTGCAACTGAAAAATGATAATTGGGTTATCTTTTTGGGGTGCCGCCGTGGAGCAGAGGGGGAAGAAGAGCACTATGCCGTGTTTGACCCGCTGAGCCGTGAGAGCGGAAAAGTGATTTTCCTGAAGCGAGTTGCTCTGGAGAAAGCCTGGGCAGGAAAGGCCGTTTTTCTGAAAAACTTTGCCAATCAACATTATGCCGCGGACGGGCGACATACGTTTCTGTATTGTTTGGTGAGCATTTGTCGACATCATAATTTGGATGCTGACGTGCGCCGCCTGCTGCATGAATACGCCGTGGAGGAAGAGCCGAGCATCAACCTGCTGCGAAAGATGGCGGACGACTTGGGGCTGACAACTCGTTGCGGTAAATTGAAGTGGTCGGCACTGGAGGAGCGTGAGCATATTTACCCCTCTATTGCTATAAAAAAGGATGGCAAAGGTGCGGTGCTCTGCGGTATGCGCGAGATGGCAGCTCCGCCCGGGCAACCTGAGCTTACTGACCCGCCATCGCTCATCGGGGTGTGGGACCCCGTACCGCCGGCTCAGGGGAGAGCACCGGAGATTCAATGGCTCACTCAGGAACAATACGAGGAGCAGTTCAGCGGAGAGCTGGTGCTGTGTAAGCGCGTGTTCTCATTGCTGGATGAAGAGCGACCTTTTGGTTTGCTGTGGTTTATTCCCGAGTTTGTTCGACAGAAGAAATTGCTGGCGGAGGTGGCAACGGCTGTTCTGGCGATAAGCGCTATCGGTCTGGTCACACCCTTGTTCTTCCAGTTGGTTGTGGATAAGGTACTGGTGCATGAGAGCTACACCACCTTGACCGTGCTGGGTGTTGCTGTTTGTGTGGCCTTGCTGTTCAATGCCTTATTGGAGTTTTTGCAAAATTATCTGTTGATATATGCCACGAATCGTATCGACATACGTTTGGCAACGAAGACGTTTCGAAAGTTGCTCAACCTGCCGGTGGACTTTTATGAGCGCATATCCAGCGGTGTGCTGATTAAGCACATGCAACAAACGGAAAAAATACGTCAATTCCTCTCAGGCAGCCTTTTTTTCAGTCTGTTGGAACTCATATCCCTGCTGGTGTTTCTGCCGGTACTCTTCTGGTACAGCACTAAGCTGACCTTTGTTGTGTTGCTCTTTACATTTTTGATGGCACTCGTTATCGCTACGTTGATTAAGCCGTTCCAGCGCCGATTGGAGGAGCTTTATCAGGCGGAGGGGCGTCGTCAGGGCATGTTGGTCGAGACAATTCACGGCGTTCGTACGGTGAAATCTCTCGCTCTGGAGCCGGTATTGCAGCGTAAGTGGAACGATACGGCGGCCTTCGCCATTTCCCGTTATTTCAATGTGGCCAAAATCTCGATGACGGCACGTACGCTCAGTCATTGGTTGGAGCGATTGATGGGCGTGTGCATTATCTGGGTGGGAGCCTTGGCGGTGTTTGACGGTGAAATATCAGTGGGTGCTCTCATTGCCTTCAATATGTTGGCCGGGCGTGTGACGGGGCCGCTGGTTCGCATAGTCGGCCTTGTTCATGAATATCAGCAGACCTCGCTTTCAGTCCGTATGCTGGGCGTGGTGATGAATGCCCGCGATGAGCAGGTCGGCGGCGGTATTCGTCAGCCCCTGCGCGGCGAGATATCCTTTGAGAATATTCGCTTCCAATATCTTCCCGACGCTCCTCCGGCTATTCGTGACTTCTCATACCGCATTCAACCCGGAACAACTGTGGGCTTGGTGGGTCGTAGCGGTTCGGGTAAGACAACCGTCACCAAGCTCATGCAGGGGCTCTATCCCTTGCAGCAAGGTGTTATTAAGTACGATGGCATCGATTTGCGAGAGATAGACCGCGCTCACCTTCGTTCTCACATTGGCGTCGTGTTGCAGGATAATTATTTCTTCCATGGCACAATTCGTGAAAATCTGACTCTTACCAAGAAAGATGCCACGATGGAAGAAGTGATATATGCGGCACGTGTGGCCGGTGCTGAGGAGTTTATTCAGAATTTGCCGCGCGGATATGACTCGATGCTGGAGGAAAATGCCAGCAACCTTTCCGGTGGCCAGCGCCAGCGCCTGGCCATTGCCCGAGCATTGTTGCCCAATCCCCGCATCCTGATTTTTGATGAGGCTACCAGTGCCCTCGATCCGGAGAGTGAGACCTTGATTCGCCGCAATCTCAAGCAGATTGCACGCAATCGCACCGTGTTTATTATTTCGCACCGCCTGTCTATTCTGTGCCGCGCGGATGATATCATCGTTTTGGAGAAGGGCTCGATACTGGAGCATGGTACACACCGTCAGCTTGTTGCTGCCGGCGGTCTGTACGCTGATTTCTGGCAGCAGCAGATGGGAACTGAAGATGATTGATTGCCATGAGCCGTAAAAAGAAAAAGTTAAAGGAGTTGACCGATGCCGACATCGCCGCCTGCGAGCCGGAGTCCATTTGGCTCGAAACGAGAAAATGTCCGGTGCCGGCTCATTGCGTATTGTGGGTTATTGTTTTGCTGCTGATTTGCGGTATAGTTTGGGCTTGCGTTGCCAAGGTTGATAAGGTGGTTGCAGCGGAGGGAAAATTGGTTACTACGCGACCGAATATCACGATGAAGCCGCTCGAGCGCACCATCATCAAGCGGGTGCCGGTGCGAGTGGGGCAGGTCGTTGAGAAAGATCAGGTCCTTGTGGAACTCGACCCGACCGTCAATGAGGCTGAACTTCGCTCCCTGAAAGACCAGATGACGTACTATCGTTGTCAGTCTGCACGATTGAGGGCTGAGCAGGCGGGGCAAGCTGAGTTGGTATTGCCGCAGGACTTGGCCGACACGGAGTCCGCGGCGCAGCAACAGGCCCTGTTCCGTTCTCGTCAGGATTACTTCAGCAAGCGTTCGGCTTATCTTCAGGCCAGTGTGGAGCGCTACGACGCTACATCGAAATCCGTCTTGAAATCTCTGGGTAAATACGACGAGATGATGGAACCCTTGCGACGGATTGAAAGCGTGTATGTCAATCTGGCTGAGCGCGGTATTGCTCCCCGTGTGGAAATGATGCAGACGACCATCCAGCGCATGGGTAATGAGATTGAGGTGGAAAATCAGCGTACGAGACTGGTCGAGGATGAGCAGATGAAACGTACCGCCGCTGCCGAACTGGCTACTTTCCAAGCTGAATGGAAACAGCAGATTGATGAACAACTGGCCGAGTCTGAATTGCAAATTATTGCTCTTCGCGAGAAAATTCGCCAGACTGCTTATCTGGCTGAGGCGGAGTTCATGCGCGCTCCCTGTCGTGCTGTTGTCCATGAGATTGCTCCATATCAGGAGGGCTCTGCCGTTCGCGAAGCCGAGGCCTTCATCACCCTTGTGCCCCTTGATGAACCCCTGGAGGCTGAGGTGGATATATTACCCAAGGATGTGGGGCTGCTGCGAATGGGGGATATTGCGCGCCTGAAGTTGGATGCTTTCCCCTTCCAGAAATACGGAACCTTAGAGGGAAAGGTGGCCTTTATTTCGTCGGATACCTATGAGTCCACCTCTAATCTTGAGCAGGAAGAGAGTACTTCCGTAGCTACAACGGGAGGCCGTCGTCCGCAATTCCGCGTGCGTATGACCGTAGGAGGAGAGCTTGATGGTGTGGTACCCGAACTGTGGCAGAGTGCCGGCATGCGCCTGCGTGCCGAAATTAAGGTCGGTGAACGTACCGTGATTTCATACCTCATGCACCCTTTCCTGAAGGCGATGGATGAGTCCATTCGCGAGCCGTAAGGTAATGGGAAACTTAATCGACAGCCGCACTTTGGTATTGAAAGTGCGGCTGTCGGCATTTATAATGACCGCATGAGTTGCTTTGAGCTTATTGAGAACAAGATGAAGTCCGTCGCTCTTTCGGCTGCCGCCATTTCGGCTTTTCGCCATAGTGTGCAGGTATTGGAAAGTAAGCAGAGCATGATGATACCGGAGTCGGATATCGTGCCGGCAGAAGGGGTGGCCGATTGGGAGGAGCTTGTGGCTGCCACGCCCGAGGCGGATGCCGCGCTACTCGCGCAATCCGTGCTCATTAAGCTTAACGGCGGCTTGGGCACAAGCATGGGATTACAGAAGGCAAAGAGCCTGTTGGAAATTAAACCCGGTCTGACCTTTCTTGACCTCATTATTCGTCAGGTAAAGAGCTTACGCGCTGCTGCCGGTTATCCGGTCAATCTTTTGCTCATGAACTCATTTTCAACGAGTGAGGATACGATGGCTCATCTTTCGCGTTATGCGGATGAGGGCTTTGCGGATTCCGCCGCCGTGGAGATGATTCAGAACCGCGTGCCTAAATTGCTGACCGACTCATTGGAGCCGGTTTTCTATCCGGCCCATCCGGAGCTGGAGTGGTGCCCACCCGGTCATGGTGATATATATCCTGCCTTGTTGGGCAGCGGGTGGCTTGACAAGTTGCTGGCCGCCGGAGTGAAATACGCCTTTGTCTCGAACTCCGATAACCTTGGTGCTCAGCTCGATACACGTTTTCTTCGTTGGTTTGCCGAGAGTGGCTCTCCCTTTGTCATGGAGGTGACGCGGCGTACGGAGGCCGACAAGAAAGGCGGTCATCTTGCCACTCGCGCAGCGGATGGTCAACCGATTCTTCGCGAAGTGGCCCAATGCCCGGAGGAAGATGTAGAGGATTTTCAGAATATTGACAAGCACCGCTATTTCAATACAAATAATCTCTGGATTCGATTGGATGCTTTGCGTGATTATCTTGCCTCTCATGACGGAGTGCTGCCGCTGCCGGTTATCTGCAATACCAAGACCGTTGACCCGCGCGATAGTTCTTCACCCTCTGTGTACCAGCTCGAGACGGCGATGGGGGCAGCCATTCAGTGTTTCCCCGGAGCGAGGGCCGTGTGTGTGCCCCGAAGCCGTTTCTTCCCGGTCAAAACATGCAGCGACTTGTTGTTGCTGCGCTCCGATGCCGTGGAAATCAACGAGGCCGGACTCATGTCGCTTGCTCCTGAATGTGGCGGTGTAGCTCCTCTTGTGCAGTTGGACAGCAAGCTGTATAAGTTGGTGGATTCGTTGGATTCTCTCGGTGTGCCCAGTCTCAAACATGTGAAAAAGCTGCAGGTGACCGGGCCGCACACCTTTGCCCCCGGCGAGCCGCTTTGCGGTGAGATTATCGTGTGATAATATGCCCGTTTCGCCCGCCAAAAGACAGGAGTTGCTGGAGCGTATGAAAGCCCTCGGGGTACTCGAGCGCGACTTGGAGGAGCATTTTGTCCGTGGCTCGGGTAAGGGCGGGCAGAAAACCAACAAGACCAACAACTGCGTCAGTCTTACTCATCTTCCCACGGGCATTGTCGTGAAGTGACATCGTGAGCGAGAGCGCGAGATTAATCGCTTCCTTGCTCGACGAGCCCTCTGCGATGAACTGGACCACCGTTTGAATGGTGCGCCCTCTCCCAAACAATTAGAGGCTATCCGAGCCCGGAAGCGCGGTAGCCTGTTGAAGAATATCAGTATCGTGCAGCGCAAGAATGTTTGAAAGGCGGAGCCGGCTCGAACTTGCTTCCATTCGGAGTAGGCGGAGTTTGAGCTCGGAGCCGCCGCGGTAGTTGCCCGGCGGATTGTGTGCCGGGATGACCCGGTGGCAGGGACGTATGATGGGCAGGGGATTGGCGGCACACACGCTGCCGACTGTTCTGGCCGGCCCCAGACTGCCGTAGGTGGCGGTGTGACCGTAGGGGATGGTGCAGAGCCGCAGCATGATTTCGCGTTGCAGGAGGGAGCCTTGCAGCGGGGCAAGCGGTAGCTCAAATTGTCGGCGTTCGCCGTTGAGGTATTCTTCTATTTGCACAAAGGCATGCTCTTCGAGCGAGCCGGGCGATGGAGTCGGAGCTGCTATTGTCTCGTTCGGCAGCAGAAGGCGGGTGATGAGCCCGCCTTCCGTGATGATGCCTATGCGCCCAATGCTGAGCTTTTTACTTGTCAGCATCCTGAGACGGATTGTTTTGCTCGCTTTCGGCTTCTTCTTTCAGGGCTTTCTTGTTGAGCAAGTGAACAACCAGAATGGGTACTCCGAAGGAAAGAATGAGCACAAGCGGGATAAATCCGAAAAGGAAGAGGTTGAGGTAGAGCGAGCAGGTCTCATCACCGGCATTGCTGCCGGTCTTCCACCAACGGTACATTTGAGTGGGACTCCAGTTCAGCCCGGAATTGGGGGTGATGTGAAGGAGCCCGCGGCGCGCCATGGCTTCGATGACTCCGCGGTCGCTTGCTGTCTTGTACCAACTGTTGGCCAGTTCAGGTTCACCCACGCTGTCGTAGTACAGTCCCAGCTCCATGGCGGCATGGGGCGATTCGTAGCGCAGGGCAGCGCTTTGCAGCATGCTGAGGGCTCGGGCCTCGTCTTTTTCCACTCCTTCTGCCCCCCTGAGCAGTAGCTTAGCGGCCTCGGTCATGGCTTCCGGCAAGCCCATGCTGGCCGCTTGATTGAAGCAGTTGTAGGCCTCTGCCGATTTGCCTTCATCACGGAGCAGGGTACCTTTGTGGTGAATGGCCTGTGCAATGTTGGCAGCGGCGGCTTTGTCTAAGTACTTGCGCCCGGCGACTTCGTCTTTTTCGATTCCCTTTCCTTTGAGGTAGGCCGAGGCTGTCACCCAGGCCATGAGCCCGTCATCGGCCTTGTCGGCCAGTTGGCGGGCATACTCGATGGCTTTCCCGAGGTTTTGCTCCACCCCGATGCCTTTCACATAGCAGCGGTAGAGCTGTCGCCATGCCCATTCGTTGTCAGCTTGTTTCAGCTTTTGAATGCCGGCGGCGGGGTTCTTCTCGGTACCGATGCCCATAAGCTGCATGTACCCTTGCCAGTACAGGGCATTGCGCTGCTCTTCCGTGAGGGGGGAGGAGAGTTGGGCCGTGAGTTTATTGTATTCATCCCATGCACGGCTGTAGAACTGCTTACTCTCCGTTAAATTGCCCTGTTGGGTGAAAATTTCACCGAGGATGTAGGCGGCAGAGGGCTGGCCTTTTTCGGCTGCCTTGGTGAACCAAGTGACGGCTTTTGCCGTGTCTTGCGGCATGTAATCACGTCCGTTGAGGTATGAACCGGCCAGCAACATCATCGCTTTTGCATCGCCTTGCTCAGCCTTTTTCGTCAGTTGCTGTTCGTAGAGCGTTGCCCATTTTTTCGCTTGCTCCGTTTCGCCGGCAAGGGCGTGCAAAGTGTAGAGTTGTTGCGTGGCTTCGATATTACCGGCTTCAGCCTGAGTGACCAATTCAGCGTTTGTAGGAGTCGGTTCCTCGACTTGATCCTGTGCACTGAGAGGCTGGATGAGTAAAATAGTTGCTGTGATGAGGGAAAAAATCTTCATGCTTTCTTTTAGAGCGTATGTGGGGATGGTGGCGTTGAAAAGCCTGACGCATTAACATCAGAAAAAAGCCCCGCCGATGCGGGGCTTTTGCGGCAGATTTTATTCGCTGCGCCCTTTGTCGTAAGGACGGCGCTTGTTAAAGCTGCGAGTGCTGCGACGTTCTCCGAAAGAGGGGCGTTGCCCGAAACTCTTTCGCTCACCTCGCTCCCCGAAAGAACGGCGCTCACGGTCACCGAAGCTGCGGCGAGGTCCCCGCTCATCGCTGAAGGAACGGCGCTCACGGTCACCGAAGATGCGGCGCGGCCCTCGCTCATCGCCG
>JAUNRC010000061.1 GCA_030535875.1 Akkermansia sp.
TTCGGATACCTGAATCTCGAGGATGTATGACACAACTCAAATGCGTTTGCCCTGATGAATATGCATGCACCTCCGTCTGTCTGACATGGTCGGCTGACGGAGGGGTGTGACGTCGGCGGCGGAATAATTGCGGAAAATCAGGGAGTTGTCCTGAGGTGCTCAGGCCATATTTCGGGTTGAGGTCCGGTATAGGGTTTGACCTGAGGTGAGCACAAATCGAGCGAGGGTGAGTAGTAGTCACTTTTCAAGCCGACCACTCCCAGCAGAGTGTGGAAGAAGTGCTCATGTCCGATGGTGAGTTGACGTGATTGCCTGAGTTGGGCAATGGCTTGTTTGAAGTGCGGGTGGAGGGCTTCAAATTGAGGTGATGTGATGGCGAAGGCGCATACTCCGCAGCCTTCCTGAGTCTGATGGAAGAAGTTGCGGTCATCGGTGGCTCGGGCACGTCCCCATGTGCCGTCGTACTCACTCAGATATTCACCATGGTCGCTTACGTAGATGTATATGTATGGGCGACCTTCCAGTTGTTGCAATATGCGGTGGACAAAGAGGTCGGTGTAGTGCAGGCAGTTGTCGTATGCATTGTTCACGTCATCAAAGTAGCTCGGATCCGGGCTCAAAACGTGCAGTGTCGGGGTGAACGGCGGATTTTCCTGATCATACATGTAGAAGGGGGAGTGGCTCCCCTCGTTATTGATGAGGAAGAACATGTTGCGCTTGCCGGATTGCTGTATGCACTGTCCGATTTGGTCGATGCTTTCCATGACATTGTCATGGGTATAATGCCGTTTGTCGCAGGCGGCTGTCAGCATGCGCATGACTTTGTCCATGCGCAGGGATTGGCGGGATAAGGCACCGTGGAAGCAGTGGACGGCAAAGTTGTTGGCTTTGAAAAGCTCTATTACGGAGCCGCATGTTGCTCGGAGCTGAGGCTCTTCTTTTTTGATGAAGTCTTGGTCGCGACGTGCATCTGTCAGAAGAACGGCGACGCTTGCGACAGTAAGGGGGGCTGCGGCGATGCAGCGTTTCCAACTGATGAGGTGAGGGTTGGTTGAGAGATGGGGGGTTGTGTTGCGTTTATAGCCGTTAAATCCGCATCTGTCAGCGCGTACGCTTTCGCCGATATGGAAGATGACGATGCAGCCGTCGTTTTCTTTCAGGTGGGGCAAACTACTGGGTTTGGCAGCCGGGGAGGGGAGGTTTTCCAACATTTCCGTGGTGCTGTTGGAGGCTCTTTTGAGGTCTTTGATGGTACGGTTGATACGCTTGCAGGTACCGATGACTCCTAATTGTGAGAATGAGCTGCTGCTGTTAGGAACAAAGGGGTAGAGAATATAAAGGATGACTGCCAGCAGTAGGGCTGTACCGCCGGTGGAGCGTAGCGGAATGGTTTTTAACAGGCGGCAGAGTACATAGAGAATGAGTGCCAGTATGAGAATGCTCGCTATTAACAGAGATATGTTGGTTGCGGTCGCATAGGTCATGAGCTCTTCTCGGGAGCATTCCAGAGTTTCGGCCAGGACCATGGAGTTGAAAAGAACTTTGTAGAGAATGAAGGCCCCGGTTTCGAAAGCGGCGGCGATGAGCAGAGGTACCAGTAGAATAAGGCAGAATTGCCGCATGAGTAGCCAGAGCAGACAGACGGCTATTGTGAGGAATACCATGCAGTGGATGGTCATTTCAGGCTCGCTGTATACATGGGGGGCTGTGAGGAGGGTCAGCAGTAGGCAGATGCCCAGCAGGGCAAGTAATTTTCCCGGAGTCGGTAACAGGAGCCACTTCTTTTTGCTGTTATATTTCAGAAAAAGGATGGCAATGATAAGTAGTGCTGAACTTGCCCACCAACTGGCTCCTCCCTGCAGGTCAAAAGGTGCAAACTGTTCCGCGTTGAAGATGAGCGGTAACATCAGACCAAGGGAAAAAACTCCGATAATCCATCGGGATGTTTTGTTTGTGTTGTCCGGCATGGTTGTTCTTTAGAATTTCGATTGGTGGGTAGGAATAGTACATGCGGTTGATGGTGCAAGTTTATCCTTCCCTTGTTCGATAGTTTATGATTTTGTTTTTTTTTGTCAAGATGAAATGCGATTTTGAATGTGTTAAAAACAAACTGCACCTGCTTGGTAGGGCAGGTGCAGTTTGCAGAGATTGTTGATAGGGACTTATTTGATGTCGCCAAGAGCTTCTTCTGCCAGCAGCTTACAACCGCGCAGGTCGAGCTTGCCGGTGGCCAGAGCGGGGATGCTTTCCACCGGTACCAGATATTTGGGAGCCCAGAGGGTCGGCATGTGCATGTCGGCCAGCATGGTGCGGATGGAGGTGAGGATTTCCTTTTCTTCGGAGCTGCGCTGGTGCTCAGGCAGGGCGGAGAGCAGGACGAGGGCCTCGCCCTTCTGCGGGTCGCTCACACCGGTGATGGCAATCTTTACGCCGTCTTCGGCGTTGAGATTGAATCCTTGGCTGAGTGCAAGCTCCACGCCTTCGTGCGGTACCATTTCACCGCCGATTTTGGAGAATCGGGAAAGTCGACCGCCGAGGGTGAGGAAGCCGTTGAGGTCCATCTGACCGATATCGCCGGTTTTGAACCAGCCGTTCCAGAAGATGTCTTTATTGAGTTTCGGCTTGCCGATGTAGCCGGTGAAGACGTTGGCTCCCTTGAACCAAATCATGCCGCGCTCGGTAAGGGGGAGTTCCTTCGTGTCGTCATCCACATCGGTTATGCGGACGGCAATGCCGGGCAGGGGGGCGCCCACACTGCGGGCTACGGTGCCGGGTACATAGAACTTGGAGCCGGGAACGGGGGCGGCATCGGGCATGTTGGTGCCGATAACCGGAGCTGTCTCGGTCAGGCCGTAGCCCTCGAGGAGTTTTACGCCGCACTTTTCGAGGAACTCTTTTTCCAGGTCGGGCTGGAGTTTCTCGGCACCCAGCACGAAGTAACGCACGCTCTTGTATGTCTCCATATCAGCGCGGCGCAGGTAGGCACGGGCGAAGGTGGGAGTGGCCACAACGAGGCTGAGCTTGTGCTTGTGGATGAGTTCGTTGATGGTGCGGGCATCCGTCGGGTTGGGGTAGGCGCACAGGGGACATCCGGTGAGCAGCGGCAACATCATGGCGACGGTCATGCCGAAGCTGTGGAAGATGGGCAGACTGGCAAGGAACTTCAGGTCTTTCATTTCCAGACGGCAGGCGCACTGGGCTGTGTTGGCCAAAATCATGCGGTGGGTGAAGGGTACGCCCTTGGGCTCACCGCTGGAGCCGGAGGTGAAGAGCATGACGGCTTCATCCGTGTCCTTACGGGCATCCGTATTGAACATCTTGCAGATGACGGAGGCAGGGCCGGCCTTGGCCAACAGGACGTTGGCGATGAGGGCGGGCTTGGAGAGGTTCTTGAGCAGGTCTTCTACCAGAATGAGCTGCTCCTCAGGCGGCCAGGGGAAAGTGTCGAGCTTCTGCATGAACTTTCGGGCCGTGATGAATGTCTTGAGCCCGGCTTGTTGCACGGTGCTCTCGAATGAAGCGCGGGAGGATGCGTAGTTGATGAGCACGGGCGTGATGCCGGCCAGCAGGCAGCTCAGTGTGGCAATCACACCGCCGGGCCCGGGAGGAAGAATCACGCCGATGCGCTTGTCGTCGCGCTTGCGCAGGAGTTTGGCAACGGTCATGGATACGCCCAGCGCTTTGAAGAAGGGGAGGGCATTGCCCGTCATGCCGTCGATGATTTCCGTATTGGGGTGGGCTTTGATGCCGCGTACCAGTTGGGTGGTAAGAGAGGATGAGAGCAGGGGCTGGGAGGAGAAGATGGCAGCGGAGGTATCGAGCCAGGCTTTCATCAGGCGTTCACCGGTCTGCGGGCCGGGTGCAAGCTGCGGGAGTATGCAGAACTCCTCGTGGCAACCTTCTTCCGGTACTTCGCGGAAAAGGTTGTTGACCGAGTCGCCGTAGTAACCGAGGAACAAGGGTACCGGCGAGATGTGCAGACTACCGACGTGGCGCAGGAAGGGTGAGGGTACATCGGAGTATGTGCCGCGAATCTTGGCTACTTGTCCGGGCAGGAAGACGACGCTTGTGCCCTTACTGAACTTAGCCAGAATTTGTTCGCGAACGGCGCGTGAAGTGGTGTTGCGGAAGTCGAAGTATTCAATTTCCACTTCCTTGCGCTTAAGGAAATCCATGATTTCCGGCGCGGGCGGATATGTGGGATCGACGAGGTAGCAGACCTGACCATTCAGCAGGTGGTGCAGGGCTTTGCCGGCTTCGATGCTGACGCGGTTGGGCATGTAGAAGCCCGGCTTGACGATGTTTTCCTTGCCGTGTACGATGAGAGCAGCCATAAGGTTATTAAGTTGATTGTTGATGTAAATGGTGTAACTCAAAAAGGGTGAGCCGCCCGACCCCGGCGGGCGAGCGGCTCCTCCTTTTGCAAATCGGAGCTTAGCTTCATTATATCAGCTCTTTTCCGTTTTGCCAGCTTAAAATGGAGTTTTTTATCAGAAGCGATAGGTTGCGCTGATACCGGCAACTACACCGAAGTTACGGAAGGGGAAGTTGTTGGGGTTACCGGTGTACTGTTTGAACTCAGAAACCTTGTTGGCTTTCCCGCCGCCGTTGCCCAGCCAGTTGAAGCTGATGGAGGGGGTAACAATGAAGTTGTCGGTTACGAACCAGGGAGTGGAGAGCTTAATCCACACGGCCTGAGTACCGTTGCTGCAAGCGCAGTAAGCCTCGTCGAAGTAGCCGTAGGTGGCGCTCATGCCGATGGTGGCCACGCCGAGCAGCTTGATGTCATCGGGAGTGCCGATGATGGGAGCCTTCACGGTGACGTAGGGCTCGAACCACCAACCCTGAATACCCTGGAAGGAGTAGCTGGTCTTGCAACCCAGGCTTAACCACTTGTAGGGGGTCCACTCGGGAGCAACGAAGACTTCGTTCACAACGGAGGCACCCTGATCGCGGTAGTGCTTGGCCATCACGCCCAGCAGACCGCCGTGGGAGAAGTGGTGACCGAAAGCGATGTTCCACTGCTCAGTCGGGCTGGTGTACTTAGCCTCGGTGATGACGGCGAAGTGGTTCTCGATGTTGGCCTCTTTAATCTTCTGGCCGGTCATGGCAGCGGCTGTGGCATCGACCTTAGCGCCGATGGCGGCAGCACCGGGTACGCCGGCTGCACCGAGGACGGCTGCAGTTTGACCGGGAGCGGTCGGAACAAAGGGAAGACCCTGCTTGTGAGCAATGGCGGCGTAGGCACCCTGCTGGCTGAACGGAGGATTGCCGTAAAGAACGTGGCCGGAGCTGGGGATGGTGTAGGCGATGGTGGAGCCGAGAGTCCACAGTCCCTTCTTGCCGATGTCGTAGGAAAGCTTGGCGGCGAGATATTCAACGCTGTCGCCCTGAGCAACAGAGTGGGAAACCACATAACCACGACCCGTGTAGTTGGTGTCGTAGCCTACCGTAAGAGAGCCGGAGAGGCGCTTGTGAGATTCGGTAGCGGCGGTGTCAACGGCCGGGTCAGTAGCGCCGGCGAATGCGGGAGTCAGCATGGCAACTGCCGCGAGGAGTGCATAACGTACCTTCATATTCGTCTTGTGTATGTAGTGAGTTGTTCTGCTTTTGACCTCATCTCAGAGCTTGTTTTTAGAGTTGGCTCTAAGTTGTGGTGCCGTCATTATAGTTAAATGTTGGAGTGAAGTCAAGCATAAATTTAAAAAATATTTGCAATAATTTAACTTTTGGATTTTTTTGGGATTGTGTAGAGGGATGAAATAGAGTATATTCGGAGGCATGGAACCGATATTAGTACTGATGGCACCGGGCTTTGAGGAAATAGAGTTGACTGCTCCGGTGGATATTTTGAGGCGTTTGGGGGTACCTGTGGTGCTGGCCGGGGTGCAGGGGCTGCAGGTTGAGGGCGCTCACGGGCTGACGATGATGGCTGATGTGCTGTTGTCCGAGGTTCAGGTCGGGGCATACAGCGGGGTGGTGTTGCCCGGGGGGGCGGCGAGCTGGTTGTTGCGCGATACTCCGGTGGTGCTGGATGTGGTGCGCGAGATGCATGCTGCCGGGCGGTTGGTTGCGGCAATTTGTGCGGCGCCGATTGCGCTGGAGGCCGCCGGGGTGCTGAGCGGACGTACGGTAACTTGCTATCCGGCGGAGGCTGTGACGAGCGATATTCGGAGTGCAGCCGACATCAGTACGGCTCCGACGGTGACGGACGGCAACATTGTGACGGGCCGGGGGCCGGGTGCTGCGCTGGAGTTCGGCTTTGCGCTGGGCGAGTACTTGGGTAAGGATGTGGCCTCTCTTCGTCAGGAGATGTGCTGCTGTTGATTCCGCACGCGGGTAAAGAGGTTTTGTTTATACGGTAAGTTCCGTGGGAGCTGAGGCTCCGCACGGAACTTATTGTTCAGGGGATGTGATAGGTTGCCATCAAGCCGGTATGATGGTCACGATGGTTCGGGTGGCGGCAGGAGCCAGAAGTCGTGCTATAAAGTTG
The DNA here is from genome assembly GCA_030535875.1 of Akkermansia sp. GTDB lineage: Bacteria > Verrucomicrobiota > Verrucomicrobiia > Verrucomicrobiales > Akkermansiaceae > Akkermansia. Next base: position 6,494 of record JAUNRC010000061.1, read on the forward strand.
CTCATTTGTTCGGGGGTGATGGCGCTGAGTTTGGTCGGTAATTGTTCGGAGTAATCAGGGGGCAGACCCAGTAGGGTGTCTACCGCCATGGCGGAACAGAGCTTATCGACGGATTGTGCTGCCAGCAGACGCGAGGTGAGAACGGTGGAGCGGGCGCGGTCGAGAGCCTCCTGCGATATTCCTTCTTTCGCCAGGCGTTGCAGAATGTCGATGAGGGCTGCGCGAGCCTCGGGCATTTGTTGCGGGGATGTGCCGAGGTAGAAGAACATGCAGCCGGCATCGGTACCGGTGAGGGCGGCGGAGGCTGCGTAGTAGGCCAGGCCGCGTTGCTCGCGGATTTCGGTGAAGATGGGGCCGGCCATGTCGCGGCACCACTCGTCGAAGAGGAGTTGCAGGGGGAGTTCTTCGGCGGTGGCGGTCAGTCCGGGGATGGCCATGGCAAGGACAGCCTGTTCTTTGTTGCAGGTGATGGTGAGGTCGGCAGGCTGTTGTTGCGGGGTGGCAATCAGTTCAGCCGGGGCTCCGGCCGGGAGGGCACCGAAGAGTTCCGTGACGGCGGAGATGACGGAGTCGGGGGTGAAATCACCGCTGACGGCCAGTACGGCATTCTGCCCGCACATCAGGCGCTTGTAGTGGGCTATAAGCTCGGAACGGGTGAGGGAGTTTACGCTTTCGACGGTGCCGTCCGGGTGGTTGCCGTAGGAAACGGGCCCGAAGCATGCTCGGCGCAGTTCGGTGAAGGCTACGGCTACGGGGTCTTCCTGACTGTCCAGAATGTCGGCTACCATGTCTTCCTGTGCGGTGGTGATGGCCTCTTGCGGAAGGGTGGGGTGCAGGGCGGCATCTGCCATGATGTCGAGCATGGTGAGAATATCTTCGGCGAGGCAGCGTGTTTTGAGTGCCAAGGTGTTGTTGCCGGCGCTGCAGGAGATGGTGCCGCCGAGGTTTTCCACGGCAGCAGCCAGTTCTGAGGCTGAGCGGGTGGTGGTGCCTTTGAGCAGGCATTCAGCCAGCAGGGTATTGATGCCGGCTGTATTTTCCGTCTCTGTTCGACAACCGGCTCCCAGACAGAGGCTTGTGCTGACGAGCGGTACCCGATGGTCGGGTCGCAAAACCAGTCGCAGTCCGTTCGGTAGCAGGTGGATGGTGGGCTCGGGGCGATGGTCGGAGTCGTTGTCGGTCGCCGTTGCGGGGTTGCTGCCGAGGGGGTCGATGCTTACTTCGGTCAGTCGGTCGGGTGTAAAGTATGTAGCGGTTACGCGGGCTAAATCGACGGGGGTTACGCGGCGGAGAGCCTCAACCCATTCTTCGCCGGCATTGATGTTGCGTGAGTGGTGCCAACTGATGCCCAGCAGGGCGGCGCAGCCTTGTACGGTCGAGAGGGTTTTCAGCCGTTGGGTGCGAATTTGACGCAGGGCTCGCTCTATCCCTTCGCTGAAGTCGGCCTGTGGTAGAGTGGTGATGTAACGGAGCAGGGCATCGCGCAGGTCGTCGCGGCGCTCACGTTCGACATCGGCCTCGATGACGAAGGCACCTTCGCCCTCACGGGCGGGGAGGATGGAGGTGTTGATGTCGTGGGCGATGGCTTGTTCTTCGTGGAAGTGGCGGTAGAGCCAAGCGGCGCGACCGTCACCGAGAATGGAGGAGAGGACAGCCAGCGGGGCGGCATCCGCGTGGCGGGTGTGGGGTATGCGCCAGGCGAGCATGAGGGTGCTGGTGGGCTGGGCAAACTCGCAGCGGTGCAGGCGGCTGCCCCATTGGCGGGGCTCTGTAACCTGCTGCGGAGGAATGGTTGGTGCGGAGGGAATGTCGGCGACTTCTTTCTCCAGCGCGGCAAAGACTGCGGCAGGTTCGATATCACCGGCTATGCACACAAACATGTTGCCGGGAGTGTAGCGACCTTGGTAATAGCCGAGCATGTCGTCGCGGGTGAGAGCATCGAAGCGGTGGGGCTCACCGATAACCGGCAGGCGGCGGGGATGAACTTTGCAGAGTGTGCTGATGAGGGCGCGGTAGGCGGCATCGCGGGGGTCATCCCGGTACATGGCCATTTCGCGGCGGATGACATCACGTTCTTTTTCGAACTCATCTTCCGGGAAGGTCGGGTGAAAGACTAAGCGGGTGAGGATGTGCAGGAATTGCTGCCAATGGGCGGAGGGGCCGTCGATGTGGTAAACCGTGCGGTCGGTGCTTGTGTAGGCGTTCCAGAGCCCGCCGAGGGCGGCTACTTCTTCGTTGAGCTGTTGGGCGCTGTGCTCATCTGTCCCCTTGAACACCATGTGCTCGAGAAGGTGGGATATTCCGGCTCCGCTGTGGGGGCCTTCGTGCTCGGAGCCGGTGCCGACCCATATCTGTACGCTGACGACGGGGAAGGTGCGTCGGGGAGTGACGATGGCGGTAAGCCCGTTGCGACATGTATAGACCTCTGCTTGCATGCCGTGTATCATACAGGGATTGCCATGTTCATGCAAGCAGCAATAAAGTCACGTACCGCAATTTTCGCTTTTGTTGATAACGAAAAATCCCTGCCCGATAGAGGGCAGGGATGAAGAAATGAAATCGGTGAGCCTATCGTGGTTTACATAACCATGCCACCGTCGCATACCAGTACCTGACCGGTCATGTAGCGAGACTCGTCCGAGGCCAGGAAAAGGGCGCAGTTGGCGATATCCTCGGGGCGGCCCATGTCGCGCATCGGAATGCGGGCAAGCAGGGCTTCGCGAGCAGCCTCGGGAATGGCATCCGTCATATCGGTGGCAATGAAGCCGGGTGCAATCGCATTGCAGGTGACTTTGCGGCTGGCGAGTTCCTGGGCAACGGACTTGGTGAAGCCGATGACGCCGGCCTTGGAGGCGGCGTAGTTGGCCTGTCCCAGATTGCCGGTGAGGCCTACGATGGAGGCCATGTTGATGATGCGTCCTGCCGGGCTCTTCATCAGCGTGCGTTGCAGGGCCTTTACGAAGAGGAATACACTCTTGAGGTTGGTGGAAATCACGGCATCCCAATCGTTCTCTTTCATGCGCATCAGCAAGCCGTCCTTGGTGATGCCGGCATTGTTCACAAGAATGTCGACATTCGGGTACTCGGCCAGAATGTCCTTCACACAGGCCTCTACGGCTGCGGCATCGGCCACGTCGCAGGGGAAAGCTTTGCAGCTATCGGGGAACTCGGCGTTGATGGCATCTGCCGCCGCGCCGCAGGAGGCGGGATTACGGGAAATGAGCACAACCTTGGCACCCTCTTCTGCAAAACGACGGGCTACCGCATTGCCGATACCGCGACCGGCTCCTGTTACAATGGCAGTTTTTCCTGCAAGTCTTTTCATAACGTCAGCATTCTAACCTAGACTTTACTCTAAAGCAAGAAAAAACTTCTTTATTGGGAATCTCTAAAAACTCTTTATTTTATCTAAACTGTATGGTATAATGGCGTTATGCGTTTTTCCGGGTTCTTTGATGAGGAGTTTATTGTCTTGGCAAAGAAACATAATTGTGCTATAATAACCGCACATGGAACCGA